>JAFGIA010000004.1 GCA_016929795.1 Anaerolineae bacterium | reverse complement strand
GCGACCCTCTTCCGGGTGCCGTTGATCTTTTCGCCAATGATCTTCATACCTTGATCTCCTCTTTGTGCTGTGGGGTGCGTGCCGGGGCACCGGGGAAGAAATGCTCATGGCGGATCGAATCGCCTGGGGGGACGACCACAAAATTGTCATCCCAGGGCCCAAAGAGCATTTGCCGCACCAGGGCATTGGAACCGAGAATCTCTTCGAAGCGCAGGCCCCAGCGCTCCGCCATCTCGCGCGCCTGATGGCGATAGTTTTCCAGGTCGGCCTGACTGCCTGTGTCGATCAGGGCCAGCCGCGTATAGTTCTTGATCATCTGCCGGATGACCCACTCGGCCTTCTGCGGCCCATATTTCTCCGCCAGGCGGTCGTACTCGTCGAACGGTGTGTCGGCCACCTCGAGCCAGCCCTTGGTCAGGTAATAGGTGCCCGGCTCGGCGCGCGACTGCTGCTTGTAGGCGTGACCAGAGCCGAGAAAGATGGCGATGCAGTCGTCCACCCGCGGGACGACGAGGGTGCAGCCGTTGGCGCGCAGGCCGATCACGGCCATGCTGCACAGGCCGTAGCCGAGGATGACGGTCTCGGCGGTGCTGGCGGCTGTGTCGATGGCATCCTGGAGCGCACGCTTCAGGTTGGCGGGGTTGATATGGAGGCCAAAATCGAGGACCTGGTACGACATATCGGCCGGCAGGAGGGGCAGCATCTCCTCGATCACTGTGGCGCACGCCAGGACATGACAAGAAGCGGGTATCAACACATCCTCCCATCGCATCCAGATCTTTTGACCTTCCCAATCCTGATTCTATACTACCCTAGGGAATTTGCCAAATTCAAACGGGGACGATTCTATACTACCCTAGGGAATTTGTCAAATCTCAAAAGGTGTGATACCATAGCCACATCAGTACCAGTCACAAGTGTGAGTGAATATGGCGAACAGAGAACCAAAACCAGCATCGCGAGAAGGTGCGGTCGAGCCGGCGATAGACCGTGACTCCTTCGAGCCGCTCTACCACCAACTGGCAAACATCCTGCGCCGGCAGATTGCCACAGGCATCCTCCTTCCTGGAGACCGCGTCCCTTCGGAAACACAGATCTGCGAGCAGTACGCGGTCAGCCCGATGACTGCCCGCCGGGCACTGATGGCCCTGCTGGATGACGGCCTGGTGACCGCTGCACGCGGGCGTGGCACCTTTGTCAAGCCGTTGGTGCTGGGCACGGCAACGTTTGGGCTTGAGGCGTTTGAGGATCTGTTCAACGACAGGCGGACCCGGGTCCGTTTTCTATCTGTCAAGACGATGCCTGCCACGCCGCGCATCAGCCGCAAATTAGGGGTTCCCGTTGACGACAAGATCATCTCGATCCACCGCCTGCTCTTGCGTGACGGCGAGCCCGTGGCCTACCATCGCGAATTCTTGATCTTGGACCCCCTACGGCCCATCGTCGAGGCCGAGATGGGCATCACCAGCCTGCAAGGGCTGTTCGACGGCACAGGCGAAACCATGCTCAAGCGCGGCGAGTTGGGGATTCAAACCACCGTGCTTACCGAGGAGGAGGCAGGCCTGCTGGACACTCCTGCCGGCAGCGCGGCGTTTCGCATCGAGCACACCTTTTACGACTTTGACGAGCAGCCGGTCAGTTGGGGCTGGTTTATCGTTCCGGGGAGCTATTTGCAGTTCAATGCAACGGTAGGCGCCCAACCAGTGGCGACGTGAGACCAAAGGGATGAGGTAAGAACAGCCATGAGTGAACCGCAAGAGCCGTGTAATAGCACAATGTGCCTCGCACAAATCCTGGCCGATCTAGAAGAACAGGATGCGCTCGAGATCGTCCGGCTCCGGATGGCAAGAGGCGACGATCCCATGCAGATCATCGAGGATTGCCAGGCAGGAATGCGCGAGGTGGGTGAGCGGTATGCACAGCAACGCTACTTCCTGTCTGCCTTGATCATGGCTGGCGAGATCCTGCGCGAGATCATGGACATCGTCCTGCCGGCTGTAGAGGCCGCATACTCTGGCAAGAGCTCAGGTCGGGTCCTCATTGGCACCGTCCAGGGCGACATCCACGACCTGGGCAAGAACATGCTGCTGATGCTCTTGCGTTCCTATGGCTTTTCAGCCGTCGATCTGGGCGTCGATGTAGCTCCCGGCAGATTTGTCAAAGAGGCGCGCGCGTTCAAGCCCCATGTTATCGGCCTGTCGGGACTGATCACCGCCGCATACACCTCCATGCGCGAGACCGTCGGCGCGCTGCGGGCCATGATGGCCGAAGAAGGCACGGCCATTCCCATCGTGCTCGGCGGGCAGGTGGATGAACAAGTTTGCCACTACGTGGGCGCCGATTACTGGACGACCGACGCGATGGAAGGGGTACGGCTGTGCCAGCGGCTGGTGGGGGAGCGCTGATACGGCCCAGATTTGTCTAGATCGGCTTGAATTGGTCAAAGATAAACCTGCGTTCCGGCCCGATGGTCACCCCACTGCTGAGGAGGGCGAACGCCCTCTCGAACCGATCGCGCGGATAGCTCCATACCTTGCCCTTGGGATCGTTCACCCACACCCTCTGGCTATCGTAGCCCCGGACTGTGACAGCGTGCTCGGCGTTCATGACGGTCACGGGCGTGCCCTGTGGGCTGTGCCACTGCCACTTGATTGCTTGATCCCGGCCAGCGTCGGGTACAATGACGATAGGCACGTGGCCGCGGTCGAGGCCGGCATAGACTGCCTCCACCTGATCGAACAGCTCCGCCGCGAGGCCCATGCGGGTTGCCAGATCGGCAATGACTGGCGCGTGGAGGCCATAGCCCCACTGCCCCCTCTTGGCCCGCTCTGGATGTTCCTGCAGCCCGCCGCGATAGAGCTGCCAGCCCCCGATGTTGCCCGGGAATGTGAGGTTGGGGTCTGCCCAGACCACACTGTCGCCCTCGTGGCGCGGCTGGCGCTCGTCGATGGGCACGAACGTGAGCAAGCTCTCCTCAGTCCAGATCTGACCATGGTACTCGGCGGCCATGCGCAGCGCAGCGATCTCGCAGGTGAGCGTATGGCGCTGGTAGTGGAAGGGGACAGGCAGAAGGCGCCTGTCGGATACGGCGTGGACGGGTGAGGGTGGGAGCAGCAGCGATACAGCAGCCATGGCGCCGGTCCAGAGGAACTGGCGGCGGGTGAGGCTGTGGTGCCAGGTGGTCACCGTGTCGTCACCAACGGTCGATGCGCTACTTCCGGCTAGCATGAGGATATTGTACCATGGCCGAGCAGGGGATGTCAAGAAATAGCTTTTGGGGGTTATTGACCGATTGGCATGACTGGAGTGCGTACCTATCGGATTCGGCAGGTGGGTATCCCCCCCACCCGCGACATCCCCTGGCGCCGACTTGGCACAGGCAGCGGCGTGTGCTACAATCGGCGCCAGTTCATAGACCGGGGGAGGCGGATGCTTGCCAAACGGATCATACCCTGTCTCGACGTCAAGGGAGGGCGCGTCGTCAAGGGAGTGCGCTTTGTCGACCTGCGCGATGCCGGCGACCCCGGCGAGCAGGCGCGCGTCTATGACGCCGAGCGCGCCGACGAGCTGGTGCTGCTCGACATCACCGCGTCGCACGAGCGGCGCGACATCATGCGCGATGTCGTGCGCCGCGTTGCCGAGGCTGTGTTCATCCCCTTCACCGTCGGCGGCGGCCTGCGCACCCTCGAGGACATTCGCGACATCCTGGCCGCGGGTGCCGACAAGATCTCGATCAACAGCGCCGCTGTCCATCGCCCCGAGCTGATCGAAGAGGGCGCGCGCCGCTTTGGCAGCCAATGCATGGTCGTCGCCGTCGATGCCCGGCGACTGCGGGACACTGGCGATTCCGGGCCACGCTGGGAAGTGTACGTCCACGGCGGGCGCGTGCCTGTGGGGCGCGACGCCGTTGAGTGGGTGCGCGAGGCCGAGGCCCGTGGCGCGGGCGAGATCCTCCTTACCAGCATGGATGCCGACGGCACCCAGGCCGGCTACGACGTCGCCTTGCTGCGCGCCGTATCCGACGCCGTCCACATCCCCGTTATTGCCTCAGGCGGCGCCGGCACCCTCGACCATTTCTATGACGCGCTAACTGCCGGCGGCGCCAGCGCCGCGCTCGCCGCCTCCCTCTTCCACTACCGTCAATTGAGCATCGGCGACGTCAAAGCATACCTTGCGGAGCGAGGTGTGCCCGTGCGAGTGTGATGGTTTAGTAGATTGGGCTGGACCCAATCTAACAATCTTCCAACCTTCCAGGAGCGACCCATGATCGACTGGTCTACCCACCCCCTGATCCCTGCGCTTGTCCAGGACGCCCACACCGGGGACGTCCTGATGCTGGCGTGGATGAACGAGGAGGCGCTGCGGCGCACGATCGAGTGCGGCGAAGCCTGGTTCTGGAGCCGCAGCCGCAGTGAGCTCTGGCACAAGGGCGCGACATCGGGCAACACGCAGCGCATCGTCGACGTGCGCGTCGACTGCGACGCCGACGCAGTCCTGCTCCGCGTGGAGCCCGCCGGCCCCGCCTGCCACACGGGGCATCGCACCTGCTTTTACCGCCGCCTCCCAGGCGGCGACGAGGTGGAGGCGGAAGCCGCTGTGGACGTGCTGTCCCACCTCGAGGCGGTGATCCGCGACCGCCAGGCCCACCCGCGCCCCGAGTCCTACACCCACCGCCTGTTCGAGGGCGGTTTGCCACTCATCGCCAAAAAAGTCGGCGAGGAGGCTGTTGAAGTGGTCGTCGCGTCACAGAGCCAAGACGACGCCCGGCTTGCGAGTGAGACGGCGGACCTCGTGTATCATACCCTCGTCCTACTCGCCGCCCGTGGCCTGTCGTGGTCTGACGTGGAGGCAGAACTGGCGCGCCGGTTCGGGCAGTAAACAGACTCGCCCTCCGCAAGCCCCCCAATCGCGGCTCGCCGTAGAGCGAGCATAGCAGGAACGAGCAGTGTCCTCTGAAGCGATAAGGGCAAGACTCGGATGAAGGGTCCCTTGCACCGGCCTGGAGGCTCAGGAGCTTCCCGGCAGATGCTTTGTGACGCGAACCGGCGCGTCAACCGGTGGCGCTGTCACGCGCCGCACTTGGCTACCCGGATCGCCTCCGCCAGCGACACCTGCCCCCTGTACAGCGCCTGTCCCACGATCGCTCCCTCGATCCCCGGCTCCTCCCGCAGCCAGCATAGATCTTTGAGCGACGCCACGCCGCCCGACGCGATGACCAGCAGCCCCGTCGCCCGCCCCAGCGCCGCCGTCGCTTCCACGTTCACCCCGCTCAGCATCCCGTCACGGGCAATGTCCGTGTACACCGCGCGCACCACGTCGCGCCGCCGCATCTCGCGCCCCAGCGCCACCGCCGTCACCCCACCCGCCTCCTGCCAGCCGTGCACCGCCACCTGCCCATCCCGCGCGTCGATCCCCACCACGATCCGCTCCGGGCCAAAGCGCGCCACCGCCTCCGACACCATCTCCGGGTCTCGCACGGCCGCTGTCCCCAATACCACCCGCGTCGCCCCCAGCCCTATCGCCCGCGCCACGCCCTCCACGGACCGGATTCCCCCCCCGAACTGGATCGGTGTCTCTGGCACCGCCGCGCGTATTCCTGCCAGCCGTTGCAGGTTGAGAGTGGCTCCTTCTCCAAACGCTCCGTCGAGGTTCACCACGTGCAGCCATTCCGCGCCGGCCTCGGCCCACCGCCGGGCAACCGCAGCCGGGTCGTCGTCGTACACAGTTTCGTCCTCGGCGCGTCCCTGGCGCAGGCGCACACACCGGCCGCGGCGTAGATCAATCGCAGGCAAGATGATCACGAGCCTGCCTCCTCGCCTGCCAGTGCCCCCACGAGCCGCGAGAAGTTTGCCAGGATCCTCAGCCCCACCTCCTGGCTCTTTTCCGGGTGAAACTGCGCGCCCCACACCCGATCTCGTCCCACCACCGACGCGAACTCGACGCCATACTCCGTCGTCGCCAGCACATCGCCGGCCTCGGCCGGCACCACATAGTAAGAATGGACGAAATAGGCGTAGGCGCCCGGCGCAATGCCGGCCAGCAGCGGGTGCGGTCGCACCTCGATCTGATTCCAGCCGACGTGCGGTACCTTGAGCGCCGGGTCCGCAAAGCGTACCACCTTGCCCCGCAACAGCCCCAGCCCTGCGTGCTGTCCCATCTCCTCACTCTCCTCAAACAGCATCTGCATCCCGAGGCAGATCCCCAGCAGCGGCTTGCCACGCGCGGCCTGCGCCAGCACGGGCGCCGCCAGCCCACGCCCGCGCAGGCTCGCCATGCCGTCGCCGAACGCGCCCACCCCGGGCAGCACGATCCCCCGCGCCGCGTCCAGGTCCGCCGCCCGGCTCGTCACCGTCGCCGCCGCCCCCACCTGCTCCAGCGCCTTCTGCACGCTGCGCAGGTTGCCCACACCATAGTCTACGATCGCGATCATGCCCTCTCCCGTCAATGCAAAAAGTGCCGTGTGCCGGTGAACACCATCGCCATCCCCGCCGCATCCGCTGCTGCGATCGTCTCCTCGTCGCCCACCGACCCACCGGGCTGCACGATCGCCGTCACCCCGGCCCGCGCCGCAGCTTCGACCCCGTCTGCCTTTGGAAAGAAGGCGTCGGACGCCAGCACCGCACCCGGCGCGCGGTCCCCTGCCCGCGCCACGGCGATCTCGACCGCCGCCACCCGCGACGGCTGCCCGGCGCCCATGCCCACCAGGGCCAGGTGTGCTGGCCCATGGTCGGGCTGCCCCTTGGCCAGCACGATCGCGTTTGAGCGCACGTGGCGCACCGCGCGCCAGGCGAACTCGAGCCCTGCCCACTCGGCAGCGTCGGGCGTGCGGCGCGTCACCACCCTGCCCTGTGCCACCTCGCCCTCCTCTACCCTGTCCTCCTCTTGCACCAGCATCCCCCCGCTCACGCTCCGCCACACCAGTGCCGGCCGCCACACCAGTGCTGGCCCCCCTGCCTGGTCCTGCACCGGCACTGCCAGCACGCGCAGGTCCGGGCGCGCTGCCAGGATCGCCAGCGCCTCGGGGTTGAACCCCGGGGCGACGACGATCTCGTAAAAGCGCGCTGTTAGCCGCCGCGCCAATGCCTCGTCCACAGGCACATTCACCGCCACCACGCCGCCAAACGCCGCCAGTGGATCCCCCGCCAGCGCCAGCTCGTACGCAAGCAGCGCCTCGTCGCACTGCGCCAGTCCACACGGGTTCGTGTGCTTGACGATCGCTACCGCGGCGGCGGGCAGGTCCGAGACCGCGGCACGCGCCGCGTCGGCGTCGAGCAGGTTGGTGTACGACAGCGGTTTGCCCTGGAGCTGCTCCGCTGCCGCGATGCCGCTTCGCTCAACCCTGCCTGGCTCCCCCGTGGCATAGAACGCCGCGCGCTGCCGTGGATTCTCCCCGTAGCGCAGCGCCTCCACCTTCCGCAGGGGCAGCGCCAGCTCGTCGGGCCACGCCGCCTCGCCCGCGCCGAGATAGGCTGCGATCAGCGCGTCGTACACTGCCACGTGCCGGAATGCCTTCGTCGCCAGCCGCCGCCGGAAGGCAGGGCCTGCCTCGTCCGGGTTGCGCAGCGCGCCAAGGGCTGCCTCGTAATCTGCCGGCTCGCACAGCGGCAGCACCGCCTGGTAATTCTTGGCCGCCGCCCGCAGCATCGCCGGCCCGCCGATGTCGATCTGCGCCAATGCCGCATCCACCGTCGCATCGCGCCTGGCGACCGTCGCCTCGAAGGGATAGAGGTTGACCGCCACCAGGTCGATCGCCCCCAGCCCGTGCCGCGCCAGCTCCTCCATGTCGGCCGCCACGTCGCGCCGCGCCAGCAGCCCTGCGTGCACCGCCGGGTGCACCGTCTTGACCCTGCCCTCCAGGATCTCGGGCATTCCCGTTAGCGCGCTCACCGCCTCCGCCGGCACGTCGGCAGCCGCCAGCGCGCGCAGCGTGCCCCCGGTGGCATAGATCTCGAATCCCAGCGCCGCCAGCCCGCGGCCGAGCTGCTCCAGCCCTGCCTTGTCCGACACACTCAAAATCGCTTTCACCTTACAACACCCCTTTCGTCGACGGCACGCCGCCGCGCCGCGGATCGAAGCGCGTGGCGGCAGCCAGCGCCCTGCCCAGCGCCTTGAACAGCGCTTCCGCCCGGTGGTGATCGTTCCGCCCATAAAGCACAGCCGCGTGCAGGCTCAGTCGCCCGTGCACTGCCAGCGTCTCCAAAAAGTGGATCACCAGGTCCGCGTCCATGGCTCCGAGGCGCGGCGCGTCGAACGCCACCTCGACCACACTGTACGGCCTGCCGCTCAGGTCGATCACCACGCGTGCCAGCGCCTCGTCGAGCGGCGCGTAGGCGTGCCCCATGCGCACCACCCCGCGCCTTTCCCCCAGTGCCCGGTCCAGCGCCTGCCCCAGTGCGATGGCAACATCTTCGACCGTGTGGTGCGCATCCACCTCCAGGTCCCCCCGCGCCTCCACCGCCAGGTCGAACACCCCGTGTGCCGCCACCTGCGCCAGCATGTGGTCCAGGAATCCCAGCCCCGTGTTCACGTCGTACCGCCCGGTGCCATCCAGGTCTAGGTTGACCCACGCGTCGGTCTCCCCCGTCCGGCGCTCCACCTCCGCCTTCCGCGTTGAACACGGGACACTCAATACTGGAGGCCCTGTTCCTACCCCATCCAATCCCCAATCCCCACTACCCACTATCCTATACCCACTACCCAATACCTTCCCCATCGCCTCGACCACTCGCTCATTCTGCTCCGGGCGCCCCACGGTGATGCGCACCGCGTCGGAGAGGGACGGGTCGGAGAAGGCGCGCACGAGGATGCCCTGCTTAGCGAGAGCGCCGGCCACGTCGGCGCCCGTGCGGTCGTCGAACCGGCACAGGAGAAAATTGGCTTCGCTTGGCACTACACGCACGCCCGGCAGCGCTGCCAGCGCGCTCTGCAATCGCGCCCGCTCGGCGGCGACCCGCACCGGCATGTTGCGCACGTACGCCTCATCTTCCAGCGTCGCCAGCACAGCGGTAATGGCCGCGGCATTGACGTTGTACACCGGGCGGATCCGATCGAGCGCTGCGGCTACAGGCCGGGCCGCCAATGCGTAGCCAAAGCGCAGCCCCGCCAGCCCTGCCCACTTGCTCACACTGCGCAGCACCACCAGCTTCGGATGCTCTGCGATCAGTGGCGCTGCGCTCTCGCCCCCGAATTCGACGTACGCCTGGTCCACCACCACGGCGATCGGCAGCGCCAGCAGCCGGCGGATAGTGTCGAGGGGCACGCTCTGCCCATCCGGATTGCCCGGCGACGTCACGAACAGCAGCTTGGGGCGTGCGCTCGCCTCACCCGAACTCACCAGTGCCTCGATCCCGTCCACGTCCACGGTGAAATCGCGCTGCAGCGGCACATTCAGCACCTGCCCGCGGTGCGCCAGCGTGCTGATCGAATAGCTGCCGAACGCAGGGGGGCACACGATGCCGCCTTCACCCGGCTCGACGAACAGCCGTACCACCAGGTCGATCAGCTCGTCGCTCCCATTGCCCACCACCACGTTCTCTGCCGCCACGCCCGCATACCGCGCCACCGCCCTCTTCAGCACCCCATACTCAGGGTACAACCCGTACCCCCTATACTCCGCCAGCGCCTGCACTGCCCGCGGCGATGGGCCAAAATGGTTCTCGTTCGCGTTCAGCCGCACCAGATCACCTGGCGCGATCCCCGCCCGCGCCGCCAGTCCCTCCCAATCGGGCGGCTCGTATGGCTGCAAACTGTGTACGTGGCTGCAGAACAGGTCTTCCACGTTCATTCACGCCCTCCCATCGACGTGGTGCGTGATATGTGATGCGTAACTCTGCGCATCACGCATCACTTTCGCGCTGCCACCGCTGCGGCGTGTGCCGTCAGCCCCTCGGCACGCGCCATCGTTTCCGCCATCGGCCCCAGCTTGCGCGCCGTCTCACGCCCAACTGCGAAAATGCTTGTCACTTTGAGAAAATCGCGCACGTGCAGCGGCGATCCAAACCGCGCCGTGCCACCCGTCGGCATTACATGGCTCGGCCCCACCACGTAATCACCCAGCGCTTCCGGCGATCCCTCGCCCACAAAGATGCCGCCCGCGTTCCGCACCCGCCCCACCAGCGACCACGGATCCGCCACCAACAGGCACAGGTGCTCCGGGGCATACTCGTTTGCCACGTCGAGCGCTTCGTCCAGGTTGGCCACGAGCAGGATCGCGCCCTGGCCCTGCAGCGACTCGACCACGATCTGCTCCCGCTCGAGCCGCACGCACTGCCGCCCCACCTCCGCCTGCACCGCCTTTGCCACCCTCGCCGACGGCGTGACGAGCAGCGCCGTCGCCAGCGGGTCATGTTCTGCCTGGGCCAGCAGGTCGGCAGCCACCAGCGTCGGGTCGGCATTGTCGTCGGCGATCAGCAGCGTCTCCGTCGGCCCGTACAGCCCGTCGATGCCCACGTCGCCGTACACCAGCTTTTTCGCCAGCGTCACGAACAGTCCGCCGGCCCCCACGATCTTGTCGACGCGCGGCACGCTCTCTGTGCCGTACGCCAGCGCGGCAATCGCCTGCGCCCCGCCCGCCAGGAACACACGCTCCAGGCCCACCACGTGCGCCGCGGCCAGGATCGCCGCCGCGCCGCTGCCCTCTGGCCCCGGCGGCGTCGTGACCACGATCTCGGCCACCCCCGCTACCTGCGCCGGCACCACAGCCATCAGGAGCGAGGAGGGATAGGCCGCCGTGCCGCCGGGTACGTACACGCCCGCGCGCTGCACTGGCCGGATCGCCTGCCCCAGCGCATCCCCTTCGCCGTCCCACTCCAGCCACGACTGCCACGGCTCGCGCTCGTGAAAGGCGCGGATGCGCCCCGCTGCCAGGTGCAGCGCCCCGCGCAGATCTGCCGGCGCTGCCCTGTACGCCGCTTCGATCTCGCCTGCGCCCACCCACAGCCTGCCGGGCGAGACACCATCGATACGCCGTGTATAGTCGCGCAGTGCCGCATCGCCTCCGTGCCGCACGTCGCGCACGATGGTCGCCACCGCCTCTTCCGCCAAAAGATCGGCGCCAAACACCTGGCGCAGCCGCATCGCCACACCCTCGGGCAGCATGCGCTCCGGCGCTTTCCTTAGCCGCGCCACGTGCTCACGTCCAGCCTTTATCCCCTCCACGATCCGTATCGTCACGCCCTCCTCCTTCTCGCTCGTTATCCACCGCTCCTAAACAGGGCACGGTCTGCCTCCTCCAGCCGCGCCAACATGTCACGCATCTGGGCCAGCCGCAGCCGGTGTGCGACGCGGTTTACCACGACGGTCGCCCGGCACTGCACCACCTCTGCCAGCTCCACCAGGCCATTGTCGCGCAGCGTGCGCCCCGTCTCCACCACGTCCACCAGTAGGTCCGCCAGCCCGACCAGCGGCGCCAGCTCGATCGATCCCGACAGTGGGATCACCTCGATCGACAGCCCGCGCTCTTGAAAGTATCCGCGCGCTAGGCGGGGGTACTTGGTCGCCACGCGCAAGCCGGTCGCCAGGCAAAAGTCGCGGTTGCGCTGCGACGGCGTGCCCGCCACCACCAGCCGGCACTGCCCGAACCCCAACGGTAGTGGCTCGTACATGTCGCGCCCACTCTCCCACAGCGCATCCTGCCCCACGATCCCCAGGTCGGCAGCACCATACTCGACATACACCGGCACGTCGGAAGGCTTGACCAGCAGAAGGCGCAGTGCCTCGTCACCTTGCGCCCCTTCCTCTGTCACCACGAGCTGGCGTGAGCCGTTCCCCAGGTCGCACTGCCACCCAAGCCTCCGGAACAGGGCCGCCGCCCGCTCGAACAGCCGGCCCTTGGGCAGCGCGACCGTCAAAAGCTCTGTCACCGCGCTCCTCCTTGCCCATTCCGCCATCTGCCCACCTCGCACAGCAACGTCTCACGCGTCACGACCCTCTCCTCTCCCCCGTCCGCCAGCCGCCACCCGTCGCCGGTGCACCGCAGCGTGCGTGGGATGCCGCGCTGTCGCGCCGCCTCGGCCAGGCCCGCGTCGTCCAGCCCGAGCACGTCCACCTTGACCCTGCACCCTCGCTTGCGCAGCGCCTGGACGAGCACCAGGCAATCCCCCCTGCTACAGGCGTGCACCAGCACATCCGCTGCCAGACGCCCCACCTCGCCGCCTGCCCCCACCAGCAGCGCGCGCCCCACGCTCAGCCCCATACCCACCGCTGGCATCGGCCGGCCAAAGTGAGCGATCAGGTCGTCGTAGCGCCCGCCGCTCACCAGGGGCCAGCCGAGCCCTGGCGCCACCCCCCGAAAGGTGATGCCCGTGTAATAGTCCATGCCGCGCACCTCTCCCAGGTCGAGGACGATCCGGCCCGCCACACCCCACGCCACCAGCCTGGCGTGCACCTGGACCAGGCGCTCGAGCGCGCCGAGCGCTGCCTCTGCCGGCCCGACCGCCGCAGCCAGCCCGCGCGCCTCATCCACCACCTCTGGCCCGCCGACCAGGTCGGGCAGGCGCTGCAGCAGTGTGCGTCGCCCCTCGTCCAGCCCGGCTGTCGCTTCTGCCAGGCGCACACGATTCTTGTGGTCGATCGCGTCCCGGATGGAGGCCAGTGCCTCGCGTGGCAGGTCACCCGTGAGCGCGCGAAAGAAGGCCATCTGCCCCAGGTTGATCTGAAAGCCGTCGATGCCGAGCGCCTCGATCGCTGCCGCAGCCAGCGCCACCACCTCTGCGTCGGCTGCTGGCGTGCCGGCGCCCACCAATTCCACGCCTGCCTGGGTGAATTCACGCTGGCGCCCCGCCTGTGGCTCCTCTGCGCGGAACAGGCTGCCCAGGTAGCACAGGCGCAGCGGCATTGGCTGGTCAAAGAGCTTGGTGGCGGCGATGCGCGCGATCTGCGGCGTAAAGTCGGCGCGCAGCGCCAGCGTGCGGCCGCGCTGGTCGAAAAAGCGGTACATCGCCTGCTGCAGCCGCTGCCCGGCGCCCACCGATAGGTTGTCATAGTACTCGAACGTCGGCGGGATGACCTCGGTGTAGCCCCAGCCCGTGAAGCAGTCGCGCAGGCGCTGCTCCACCTGCCGCCGCCGGACCGCCTCGGCGAGGAAGCGGTCCTGCACGCCGTCCGGTAGCTGGCTGTGCGTGATCGTCAGAGCCGTCTCTGTGATAGGTCCCATAGCACCTCGACAATAAAAAAGACCGGTCTGTTGACCAGCCTTTTGGGACGAGGCCTGTGGCAGGCGCGTCTGCCCTGCCGGGTATCAGGTCTCGTCCTACGTATGATGATGGTGGAGCGCAAACGCGCAGGCCCGGCGCCGGGTCTCACCCTGGCACGTCACGCCCTGCTCTCGGTTCGTCTCCTGCCTCTGTTTCTCGTTCATCGCCGTCTATCGACATATTCAATTATAGCACGCGCCCCTCATTTTGTCCAGAACCCGTATCTGCTCAACAATCGGGGGTTGGGGTGTGTGCGGGCACCGCACACACCCCAACTTTCCCCCTTTATTGAGATGAT
>JAFGIA010000172.1 GCA_016929795.1 Anaerolineae bacterium | reverse complement strand
TTTGCCCATCGAGGTGGTGACCCAACTCGGTCAGGAACTGCTCTCTGTGCCCGCCCTGGTAGATCGCTGCCGACGTCAACCACCTGCGGTTTGTCTCATTGACCTGTTCGGGCCGCTCCGGCGCGACGTGGGTCGCCAGGCGGCGCTTGACCTTGGGCGTGGTGCCCTGCTCGCCCCAGCCCTCGCGGCGCACCTGGTCGACCAGTGGCGCCAGGTCGGACCAGTCGTGGTTGGGGTTCTTGATCTCGTCCAGGGGCTTGTAGGGCGTGACTGGCATCACCTGAAAGACGTCGCCGTCGAAATCGCCCCCCACCCGCTTGGCCGTGCCGTGGCTCATGAAGACGACACCCTTGTGTCGCTCAGCGTAGCGGAAGAAGGAGCGCATGGCCAGAACGTCGATCTTATCCTTCATCTCGGGATGGCCTTCCTGCATCATCTGGAAGGCGGTGTGCCAATCCAGATTGCGCCACACCTGGATGTCGTGGCGGGTGCGGATCGGGTAGCGGGTGGCGAGGACTTCGCCGGGGGGCAGGTCGGGGCAGACGATGCAGCCTTCGGGCAGCCAGTCGACCGCGCCGCGGAATGAGTCGGGCAGACCCATGAAGGACGGCACCTTGACCCCGCCGCCCACGGCCAGCTCGTGCCACGCTTCCCGCAGCCGCCGGCGCAGGCCGTTCTGGACGTAAGGGTGCTCGAACACCTGGCCGGTGGTGTCGGCCAGCAGCACCTCTTCCAGGACGGCGGGCTCACGGGCGCCGACCGTCTCCATCTCGCCGCGCTCGTTCTCGGCGACTTCGGCCTCGCGGTCCTCGCGCTCCAGGCGCAGGAACTTGCAAGCGGAGTCGCGGTCCTTCATGGCCTCGAGTAGGATCGGGATCTTGCGGTCGGCCCTGGGGAAGATGCACTGCTCGACCAGCGTGGGGTCGAACCATTGCAGGATCTGGTAGGAGATCTTGGTACGGCGCTCCACCGACCAGGCGTTGAAGCCCAGGTGGACGTCCCAGGTATGCTCGCCAAAGGCGGGGCAGTTGCCTTTGAAGGACGAGTCGGGGATGATCAGGTCGTAGGCTCTCCCCTCGGCGTCGACGCCGACGCGGTCCATGGCTTTCAGCGTCCCCTTGCCCACCAGGACCGTATCCTCGTCCAACCGCACGCCCAGGCGGAACTGACCCGCCTCGCTGCCGTCCTTGCCCCACAGGGCGGCCAGGCGGCGGCTCATCTTGCCGGCACAATCGCCGGTGCCCATCTCGCCCTCCTTGACCACCAGCACGCGCACGCTCTCGACGAACTTGGGCGGCTGCAGACAGGGAGAAGCGAGCAGGCCGCCGTAGGCCATGATCTTTTCGTGGGTATCGGCCACCATGCGCCCGACCTGGCCATCGGTGAACATGAACCGCCCTTCCTTGCGGCCACCGGTGGCGATATCAAGGGCCATTGGGTTCCCTCGCTCGCCCTCGGGACAAGCTTGACCGGCCAGATCGTTGCCCAGGTCTTTGAGGACACTCTCCCAATGCTCCTGCATGTGCGTTTCAAGGTCCTTGCCCCTGGGGCAGGGCGGCGGGGGCGGCACCTGGCCCATGACAATAGCGAGATCCGGGAACATGGCCTGGAGCAGGGTGTTGTCCAGGTTGACCGGCGTCTCCAGGTCTTCGCCGGTGGAAACGTCGATCACAGGTAAGGCGCGGCGATTGCGTTTGGAACTTGACTGCCCTTCCCCGCCCATCGGCGCGGGCTGCGCCATTGGGCCGTCCACCAATGTCTCAACGCCGGCCGGAATTCCAACCACCGGATCCGCAGTTTCTCGCAGCGGTACGGATGCCGGCACTGTGACTACATACGTTGTCCTTCTCCTGCCCGTCGAGGCGCTTTTGGCCCAACCCATGCCCCCTCCTCAATACCCGGCCTGCCCCACCCGCACTTCGATCTCCTCGTCCACCTGTTGAGCGAGGGAGGCCAGGCGCAGGAAGGCGTCCATCGGCTTCAGCCCCAGGTCCAGCAACTCGCCCATCGTTTGACGAGCGACAGCTTCGGAGTAAGGCCACGCCGGAAAGGAGCCCCCGAACTGCCGATCGAGCTCGCCGGTGCGCAGCCAGAGGAGAAACGCATCCAGGATGGTTTCATCCACGGCTAGGTGGCGAAAGAGATCGTGAGCGGCCCTGGCAGAAAAAGCGAATCGTTCCGCCAGGAGAGCAGTGGTTTCGGCGAGGGATGTCTGGAGCGGGTCCGCTGTCGTCGGCGACGTCCGAGACCTGGCCGTATGCCCCCGCAGCTCGTCGAGAAAGTCCCGGTAGAGACGCACATTCTCGGCCAGGACGATGTCCGGATGTCCCTCGACCGGCTCTTTGATCAGCCGGGTGCCGTGGCGGCGCAGGCGCAGATAGCGCTGGGCCAGGTAGTGGGCCGTGGTGTTGGTGAAACAGGCGTCCGGCAGCAGCTCCGCCAGCTCGGCCAGACGCTTCAGCCCCGACACGCCGGCGACGAGCAGTCGGAGCTCGGGTTCCGTCTCACGGATGAGACGCAGCCCGTCGACGACCAGCTCCCATCCCTGGCGCTTCCACATCTGCAGGTTCAGCGTCAGCGTGTGAAAGCCCTGCTCGCGGGCGTAGCAGAGCTGGCGCTCCAGGTCGAGCAGCGTGGCCCATTGCAGGTGAGGGATGGGGATCAGGGTGCTCGTCTCCTGTATCCGTTTCACGGTCAGCCACGAGCGTTTGACGTTGACCAGGTGCTCCAGCCGCGGGCGGTCGAGGTAGACCGAAAAGTTGAGGCTGGTAGCGGCGTCAAAGCCCAGGCCCTGCACCCGCCCCCAAGCATTCTGGCCATGCTGTGCCGCCCAAAGCCGTTCGAGATAGCCATCGAGGTAGTTGCCCATGCACAGGACCATCGTCTCCTCGTCGATCCCCCACTGAGCGCGCAAGCTCTGCGTGCCATACCGCTCCGGCACGGCCCGCCGCGACACCTTGCCCCTCGGCGTGAGTGCCTTGGCGATGCCCACGGCCATGACGGGCTCGCGCGCGATCATCGACGGTAACTCGATCCCGTTGAGCAGTTGGGGGAAGAAGGGACTTGGCAAGTCAAAGGCGGGCTGCGGGGCCAGGGACACATCGAGATCGAGCCCATCCAGCGCCTCGATCCAACCGACCAGGCTTCCACACCCGGCGCCGCCCGATTCATCCCCGTCGCACGATGATCCGAGGGCCGGGCAGTGGTGACAGCTCCAGTTGTCGTTCACATTAACCTCGCTTTCAGGCATGGGCCGCGGCGCGACCACCCCGTTCCAGGAAAAAGGCG
>JAFGIA010000171.1 GCA_016929795.1 Anaerolineae bacterium | reverse complement strand
GGCGACATCTCGGCCAGCGCCGCCTCCAGGTCTGACTCGTCCAGGATGCCCGCCTCGACCAGCGCACGCAAGCTCTCGGGCGCGGCATCGGCGCGCACCTCGACGGCCGCTTCCTCTGGCGCCAGGGCCTCTTCGCGCATGTCGAGATCGTAACCAGGTACCTCTGCTGCCGGCGACTCGACTTCAACCTCTTCTGCCAGCCGGGGCTCCTCCCGTTGAAGATCCATCGCATGCAGCCAGTCAGGGATCTCCCCCTCCTCGATCTCTTGATCGCCCATCGCCGGGCCGCCGGAAGGCAGAGGAGCTACCTCTTCCTGGCCGGAGGGTATTTCGTCACCCATCAACTCCTGGAGCCAATCGGGCAGCATCTCGCCCTCTTGTTCCGTTCCCTCCGGCCCCACGTCGCCCTGGGCTGCTGCTGTCGCAGCCATGCCCATCTCCTGCATCCAGTCGGGCATCGCCTCGCCTGTGTCCCACTCGTCACGCGCCGCCCCCTCTACGATGTCGACCGCCCCCTCTTCTGCCATCCCCCATACGGCTGGCAAAAGCTCTTCTTCCCCGGCAGGCGCGACGCCAAATTCTTGCGGGGCCCCCGTTCTCTCTTCAAGGTACACTTCTTGGGGGGGCAGGGGCGACTCACGTCCCATCAGCTCCTGGGCCATGAGATTTTCCGGATCCAGCTCGCGCGCGAGTCGGAGCTTATCTTCACCGGCATCCTCATGACCACCACGCACCCAGATTTCACCCAGGATCAGGTTGGCTTTGAGGCAATTGGGCAGTGCTTCCAGAATATCCAGGCATGTCTCCACCGCCTCCAGGCGCCGTCCCTCGCGCCACAATGCCTCGGCGAGCGCCACACGGACGTCAGGCAGATCGGGTTCGTCGCGCAGCACTGCATGGAACTCGGCAATCGCACGCTCGTATAGACCGTTGCGGCTGTACAGCCGGCCAAGTGCGCCACGTGTCAGCTTGAGGCGGGTCTTTTCAGCGCCGTCGCGCTGCGCGTACAGACGCTGCAGCTCACGGCGCACCTCTGAATTACCCGGTGCCAGCTCAAACGCGCGCTCGAACTGCCAAACAGCTTCTGGAAACGCGCCCTGGGCGTCGTAAATAATTCCTAACCCAACACGCGCGATAAAACTCTCCGGATCTGCGCTCAGTGTACGCTGAAAGAATTCGATCGCCTCCCGAAGCATTTGTTTTTCGAGGCACGCTTCGCCGAGCAAGCTGTACGTTTCGATGTGTTTCGGGTGGTGACGCAGGATGTGCTGGCAGTGCGCGATGGCGTCGTCGTGGAGATCGTTATGAATCAACTCTTTGATCTTGGCCGTATACTCTTGCAGTCGGATCTCCGGCATCTGTTCTCCTCCCCTACTGGTTGCCAGGCTCACCGGGGTTGGTTGAGCTTGGGTTCATTATGCCCTGTTTCAGCAAAATTGTCAATCATATCGATCCAGGCGATAACAGATTTCTACTTTCAAGCCTATCCGGGTGAGACGGCCGGCAGGCGGATGACAAATGTGCTCCCTTCACCCGGTATTGAATCGACTTCTACTGTCCCGTGATAAAGGCGCACGATCTGGCTGACGATCGGCAAGCCAAGCCCGGTACCCAGCTCCACCTGTGCCCGGGCTGTATCGGAACGGTAGAACTCTTCAAAGATGCGGCGCAGCTCTTCTGTCGAGACGCCGATGCCCGTGTCGGAGACGCGCGTGACAAACGTGCCGTCGATCAACTCGACGCTGACTATGACGTGACCGTGTGGTGTGTAGCGTAGCGCATTGTCGATCAGGTGAGACCAGAGGGACTCGAGGTGAGTGGAGAGCATAGAGACCCACGGACGGGCCTGCACGTCGACACGCAGATCGAGGCCGGATGCTGCCACCTGCGGACGAAAGCTTGCCACCACGCGGTCCAACACCGCAGCCACGTCGAGCGGTGCCGGGCGCTCGGCATCGATCTGACGACTTTTTAAATGAGCCAACTCCAGCAGGTCATCGAGCATGGCCAACAACTGGCTCGCCCGATCGTCGAGCCGGGCAATATAGTCATCCCAATCGCCCGGATCGGCGTATCCTCCGCGCAGGAACTGCAAATAGTTCTTGATGACACCGGCAGGATTACGCAGCTCGTGCACTACCACGAGCATGAAACGGCTCTCAATCGCATCGAGCTTGGCTTGTTCGCGATGCGTGCGTTCCAGTTGCTGGAGCTCTTCCTCTTCCTGAGCCCGCCGGCGGCGGGCCAGTATCTGGCGTCGCTCTTCGAGGGTGCGGTTGACAACGGTGAGCAGCTCGTCGGACGTAAAGGGCTTGGAGAGAAAATCGTGGGCGCCCTGCTTCATCGCCTGGGCAGCCAGATCCACCGTGGCGTACCCTGTGATCATCACACAACTGGTGGGAATTCCTTCCTGGCTAACGCGATCGAGGATCTCGAGCCCGCTCACCCCGGGCATCATGGCATCGAGCAACACCAGGTCAAAGTTCCCCTCCCGCAGCTTGCGCAACCCCTCGACACCATGCTCGGCGGTCGTAACCTCGAACCCCTGGCGCGTAAGGGCACGACGACACCCCTCGCGCATGCCCATCTCGTCATCGATGATCAAGATCCTGGCAGCTCTGTCCATAGACCCCCTCTCAGCCGGGCCAGACTAGACCTATTATACCACAGGCGGTGGGTGAACCACAAGTGTTGACCTAGTTGATTGTAATCAGGTCACGGATCTTTTCAAAGATAGCAGGCCCAATGCCCGATACCTCGGTGACGTCTTCAGGCGCGGCAAATGGGCCGTGTGCCTCGCGATGGGCCACGATCCTTGCCGCCAGGCTGGGGCCGATGCCAGGCAGTGTCTCGAGCTCGGCCTGGGTCGCGGTGTTGATATTGACCCGCTCGCCTACTCCACCTGGCGCTGCTCTCGAGCCATATGGATCGGAAGGCAATGCTGTGACGGCCGCCTCTCCATAGCGCGGAACATGGACGTGCTGCCCGTCGCCCACGGGTGCCGCGAGGTTGATCCGATCCAGGTCCGCGTCGTCGCTGGCCCCGCCCGCGGCAAGCAAGGCGTCCTTGACGATAGCACCGGGCTGCAGAATGTAGACTTCAGGGTGACGAACAGCGCCACTGACATAGATGCGCAATGGAGACGGGGTGGATGTAGGGAAAGGTGTGGCCGTCTCAGAGCCTGCAGTAGCGGGCGAAAGGAGGATCGACTGCGTCGGCGTGCGCCGCACCTGGAACCAGGCAGCGCCCGCGAGGGCCACAACGACGAGGCCAAACAGAAGAATTGCGCGGATGCGATCGGTCATGCTCGCCCCCTTGTCGCGGTATGTCACCGCTTGGCGCAGATATCGAGTCCCTCCCAGGCAGGCCAGGCGCTTGGATCAACCTCGACTGCCTTTTCGAGCCACGGCACGCCTTCATCGCAGCGGTCGAGATAGACGTACGCCAGCCCCAGCTCGTAGTAGTATTCATTCTTGGCGGCGCCACGATCGATCGCCTGGCGAAAGGCGGGAATGGCATCTTCATAGTTCCCAAGCACATAGTAGGTGAGCCCCAACTGGCCCCAGGCGGGACCGTAACTTGGGTCCACCTCGGTGGCATTTTTCAGCACCACTGCGGCACGCTGATAATCGCCGGTCTCAAAGTAGGCCAGGGCGAGCCAATAGGCGGCGTAAGCACTGTTGGGATCGACAACCGTTGCCTTTTCATAGGCGGCGATTGCTTGCTGGTAACGATTGTGGCTCTTGTGGATGCGGCCCAGGTCGACGTAGGGCTGGGCCAGGCGCGGGTGAAGCTGCGAGGCACGCTCGTACGCGGCGACGGCCTGCTGGTAGCTGCGCTGCTTTTCAAGGGCGTAGCCGAGGTCGCGATGCGCCAATACGCTGGCGTCGTCGAGGGTGACCGCCACGCGCCCTTCCTCCACCGCGCGGCTGGTCTGCCCAAGGTCGGCATATACCTCGGCGAGGTAGGCGTGCGCTTCTGCATAGGCCGGGTCCAGGTCGATGGCACTCAGGCACGCATTGAGCGCATCCTGGAGCTTGTCCTGCTCACCCACACCTGCATCCCAGTCGAGGGCCATGCAGAGGGCAGCAAGGGCAGGGCCGCTGTCGGGCGCAGCGCCGACAGCCTGGCGGGCGCGCTCCACCCCCTCTGCCGAGCGACCGCGCAGCGTCAGCAATTGGGATAACCAGATGAGGGGCGCCGGATCGGTGGGGTCGAGCGCGGCCGCTTCTTTGTACGCAGCCATTGCCCCGTCGATATCGCCCTGGCGATAGAGATCGTAGGCCTGGTCCATGATCTCTTGCGCGCTGGGTGTCGGCGTCGGGGTGGGCCCAACCTGGATCGGCTGGATAGCGTCACGGCGGTAGATGAGCAAATAGCCCCCGGCCGCGACCAGGACAAGCAGGATAAGCACCCTGACGGGCGACGAGCGCCTTTTCTTTGGCGGTCTGAT
>JAFGIA010000170.1 GCA_016929795.1 Anaerolineae bacterium | reverse complement strand
TTCGTGGGAAACCCATTGACACCCTGGCAACGACGTGATATACTGGCTGTGCCAGCCGCTGCGCTGGCGCTATTCACCGTGTACCAACATAGCCGGCCACGGGCTCGCCGGCTCGCAGTCCGCTTTTGTGCTGATTCGCCGCTCCAAGGAGGATCAACGGGACGTTGTTTCCATCTGGCGAGATCTTGATGCAGGTTCCACGGAGGCTCACGGAGTAGGCACGGAGATACACGGAGAAAGAACGAGGGAAAAAGCTCCCATCGCCTGCAGGAAGCGCATGCCTGGCGGCTTGGGACAGATCGAGATAGATCCACGGCACGGGAGTAGACCCACAACAGGAGGAGAGAAAGGATGAACCACCGCTTCATTCGGCGCATCACCCTGGTTTTGTCCGGGACGATCGGGCGGCGGCCCGGGAAGATCGCACTGGCCGCGAGCCTATGGCTGTGCGGCGCGCTCTGCTTGTTGTTCTTGCAGCAGGCCGCCCCCGAGCCGGCGTATGCCTGGCCCGGCGGCGACCTGTCGTGGGCCTGGGACTCGCCTGAGGGAGACTCTACCTTCAGCGTAGCATGGGGCGACTGGGACAACGATGGCGACCTCGACCTGGCCGTGGGGAACGGGGGGTGTTCGGAATCTTATTATCCACCACCACCGCCTTGTATCCCCTCGCCCAACCAGGTGTACGAGAACACAGGGGACAGCCTGGCGTTAGCCTGGTCCTCATCCGAGACCGATAATACCGCCAGCGTGGCGTGGGGCGACTGGGACAGCGACGGCGACCTTGACCTGGCAGTGGGGAACAAAGGGCATTGGGATCAGGGCATTTACCGTCGTCGGCCCAACCGCGTGTACGAGAACACGGAGGGCGACCTGGCGCTGGCTTGGTCCTCACCTGAGACGGACGATACCACCAGTGTGGCATGGGGCGATTGGGATGGAGATGGTGATCTCGACCTGGCCGTGGGCAAGGACGGACAGCCCACTCAGGTGTATCGAAACGAGACCAAGGACACTCCTGGTATACCCGATTCAGATCGCCTGTCATTAGCATGGTCCGCGCCACCTACAGACACTGCTCACACTACAAGTGTGGCGTGGGGCGACTGGGACGACGACGATGACCTCGACCTAGCCGTGGGCAAGGATGACCAGCCCAACCAGGTGTATCGAAACGAGACCAAGGACACTCCTGGGATACCCGATTCAGATCGACTGTCATTGGCATGGTCCGCGCCACCTACAGACACTGCGCACACCACAAGTGTGGCATGGGGCGACTGGGACGGCGACGATGACCTCGACATCGCCGTGGGCAAGGATGGTCAGCCCAATCAGGTGTATCGAAACGAGACCAAGGACACTCCCGGTGTGCCCGATTCAGATCGCCTGTCGTGGGCCTGGTCCGCGCCACCTACAGACACTGCGCACACCACCAGTGTGGCGTGGAGCGACTGGGACGGCGACGGCGACCTTGACCTGGCCGTGGGGAATGGCACTATATTCACAGGCCAGCACAATCGGGTGTATCGAAACGACACCACAGAGACTCCGTATGTGACCGATACGAAGCGCCTGGTCGCTGCCTGGTTCTCGGTGGAGACAGACAAGACCGCCAGCGTGGCCTGGGGCGATTGGGACGACGACGGTGACCTCGACCTGGTCGTGGGGAACGACGGTGAGCCTAACCGGGTGTACGAAAACCTGGGAGCCAGCCTATCCCTGGCTACTACCTTGCCCCCACCTGAGTTGAATTGCATCGAGAGCGTGGCGTGGGGCGACTGGGACGACAGTGGCGACCTCGACCTGGCCGTGGGAGGGGAATTCAGCGGGGTGTATACGAATACGGAGGGCAGCCTCGCCTTGTCCTCGCTAGTTACCGCCAGCACCGCCAGCGTGGCCTGGGGCGACTGGGACGGCGACGGTGACCTCGACTTGGCCGCTGGCGCACGGGTGTACGAACACGATCAAGGCGCACTCCATCTCGACCCGAATCAAGGCTACGGATGGGATGGCGGCGGCGATGGTTCAAGTGTGGCGTGGGGCGACTGGGACGGCGACGGTGACCTCGACTTGGCCGTGGGAAACGACGGTCAGCCCAACCAGGTGTACGAGTACGATGGACTATCTCAGACACTCAAGCTGGACGCCTACCACAGTTTTGGCTGGTCCTCGCTGCTTACCGACTCGACCACGAGTGTAGCGTGGGGCGACTGGGATGGCGACGGTGACCTCGACCTGGCCGTAGGAAACTATGGCAGCAATCGGGTGTACGAGAACCTGGGGACGAGCCTATCCCTGAACGCAACCTGGTCGTCGATGGAGGTGGACTGGACCACCAGCGTGGCATGGGGCGATTGGGACGGCGACGGTGACCTCGACCTGGCCGTGGGGAACGACGGTCAGCCTAACCGGGTGTACGAAAACCTGGGAGCCAGCCTGTCCCTGACCGCTACCTGGTCCTCGCTCGAGGCGGACTGGACCGCCAGCGTGGCATGGGGCGACTGGGACGGCGACCTAGACCTGGACCTGGCCGTAGGGAATCGATGTCTAAGCTTAAAGCCTTTTGTTTGCCGGCACGACGTCTTGTACGAGAATGTGGGGAGTGACCTGAAGCGGGTCTGGTCGTCACCGATTGTTGAACCGACCAGTAGTGTAGCGTGGGGCGACTGGGACGGCGACGGCGACCTCGATCTGGCTATGGGGACCCGTGGGAACGAGACCTATCCTACGCTCCAGTACGTATATGTGAACCACACACAGGACATATTGACCACGCCAGATCCCCTGACGTGGGCCCGCATCACTCAACCAGGTGGGGCCGCGGCTCCCTTTTTTGCCTCAGCCACCGTGCTGGAGGGACCTACTCAGACCATTACCTACACACTCTTTGACGCCGAAGGAGATCGGGCCCGCGAGGTGCGCGCTTTCTACTCTCTCGACGGTGGCGGCACCTGGCAGCGGCCTGTGGCATTTACCGGCACGATCACAGAAAATCTGGCTGCTGCCCCTTCACCCACTGGCACGGTCCACACCTACACCTGGGACCTCTACCGCAGCCGTTTCTTTGGCGCCAGCGACAGCGTCGTCTTTCGCCTGGACGTGTACCAGGGGTTCGACGGACCCGGGCCATACCAATACCCGTTGCGCACCGCCCGCACGCTCCCCTTCCGGGTGCGAGGCTCCCAGGTACGGGTAGTGGACGAGGATGGGGAGCCAGTGCCTGACGCGACAGTCTACCACCGAGCGAACAACCCGACCAGCTTGTTCGAGCCGTACCAGGATGACAAAGGCCGGCCCTTCCGCACCAACCCGGCCGGCTACCTGCTCGGCTACGGCGAGATCGCCGAGGGGGACCAGTTGGTGGCCCTGGTGCCGATCAGCCACACCGAGAGCTACACCCTCTACTACACGACCGCTGCGCCCAGCCCCACGGGCCTCGATGCGCACCCCGTCACCGCGCTCGGCGTGCAGACGCTGACCGTTTCTGCCGACCACCCGCTCTACCTTTTCAACCTCGACCTGTCGCTCGAATGGGACGCCCGCAACGACGCCACCTTTCTCGAGGACCTGGATCTGGCCCTTCAGCGCGCCTCGGCCCTGTTCTACGACGTCACCGACGGCCAGGCGGCGATCGGCAGGGTGCACGTCTATCAGGACAGGGAGAACTGGCTGGGCGCCGACGTGGTCATGTACGCCCAGAACGGCATCCGCCCCCGGGCGAGTATGGGTGGCGTCGCGGCTGACCTCACCGATGACTTTGACCGCAATGGTGACCTCATCTCCAACGCCTACGGCCCGGGGCAGGTGCGGATGGGCCCCAACTGGGACCCCTTCGGGCAGAGCCTGGCCGAGCTGGACACCGAATGGCAGCGTGCCCTGGCCCACGAGCTGGCCCACTACCTGCTCTTCCTGCCAGACAACTATCTCGGCGTCGGCGACAATGGCGCACCCGTGTCGGTCGACTGCAAGGGCAGTTTCATGACCAGCACCTACGACGATGCCTACAGCGAGTTGCTGCCTCGCAACCTGTGGGATGAGCCAGACCGAGGCTGCGAGCACACCATCGCCATGAGCACCACCGGCCGCGCCGACTGGGAGACGGTCGGGCGCTTTTACAGTGCCGTCTACTCGCCCACCACCACGTTTGACGGACCCAGCCACCTGCCGCTGGACATCACGCACGTCGTCCAGGTGCCGCTGAGTGATACGTCCCAAGCCCTGCCCGCCCTCGTGTTCGACGTGCGCGACGAGGAGTATGCCCTGCTGCAGGTGTCCGGCGCCCAGGGTTTCCTGTTCAAAACACGCGGCACCCCCGACGACCTGTCCGATGATGCCGTCATCTCGCTCGGCCAGACTGTCGCCGACGGCGACCGGATCAAGGTGCGGGGCGCCGAGCCCGGCGACCGGCTGTGTATCCTGGGCCCATATGATCCTACACTGCCGGGGACTACCTCGCCCCTGTCGGGGACCCTGGCGGGCTGTATCGAGTCGCTGCAAAACACCGACCGCGCCGTTCGCGTCTCGCCGGCGGCCGGGTGGCGGCCGAACGTGGTCGTAACCGCCATCACGTCGCGCACCCTGGCCGTCACGGCCACTCTGGCCGTAGCCGAAACCGGGCTCAACCTCCAGGTCTTGCCCACCTACGGCGGGCTCACAGCCACTGAACCCATCAGCGCTCCCTGGAAGCTCATGACGGCGGTAGGTCCGACGCCGACCCTGACCTTCACCGCCTCGATCATCCTCGCCGAGCCCTGCTTCGAGCTGATGGTGCGCGTGTGGGTGCCGGGCAGCCGTCCACCGCGCGAGGCGCTCAGTCCACTCTACGTCAGTCCCCCCTGGGGACCAGACAGCCCGGGCGTGGGCGGCCTGAACGTGCCGCGCGCGTGGGGTGCCAACAAGCGCCAACTGGGCGCTCCCGTCGCTTCGGGTGATGGCGGCGTCACCATCTGGAACGTGACCGACATCTTTGCCGACACGGGCACCGCGTCGCTGCAGGCCGTGCACAACCTGCCCGGGCTGGCCCCTTGGCTGGCACCCGTCGGCCCGGGCTACCGCTTCGCTGCAGGCGACGAACCCTTCCCGCGGGCCATCGCCTTCAACTATCTGGAGCGCAACGCGCCGGCGGGGTTCGAGGAAGCGCTCTACGTCTACTACTCGCCCGACGACGGCGCCAACTGGCAGCGGCTGCCGACCACTCGCGACACCAACCACAACCAGGCTAGTGCCGTGATGCCGGATAGCCCCGATACCGGGTACGGCGAGGGCCTGTATGCCCTGGCGTGCACCATCGACATGCCCCAGTTTCAGCCAGGGTGGAACCTGTTCGGCTATCCTCTGCAAGGCTCGCGGTCTATCACCGAAGCCCTGGCTTCCCTCGACGGCTTTTACACCACTGTCTATGACTGGCAGGGTACCGGGCCAGCGTGCTACGATTGCTGGCATGTGTACGACGCCACCTGGGACCCGGCGTACAACACCGTAGACACGCTTGCCTTTGGTGAGACGTACTGGATCAGGGTCACAGAGGGGATCACCCTCTCGCTGCGGCCAGTAGTTGACAGGGCGATGGCGCCGCAAGGCAGCCTGCTGATCCCGCCCGCCACCTTCTACGGGCCGGTGGCTGCAGGGGCCGGCTTTACCCCGGCAGTGGGCATGGTCGTCACGGCCACGGTGGGCAACAGGGTATGCGGCCTGGGCGAGACGCTGGCGCTAGATGGGCAGGTAGTGTACCGGGTCAGCGTGCTGGCGGACGAGCCGGGTTATGCCGCCGGCTGTGGCAGGCCGGGCAGCGCGGTGCGCTTTGCCATCGGTGGGCAGCCCATGGCGTGTGCGGGGCGCTGGGACAACGACGCGGTGCAGGAGCACCCTTTAGGCGTTACGTGCGGCACGTATCTGCCGGTTGTCACGCGCAGTCACTGATCGGCATCGAAAAGGTGGGATAGGCGGATCCCGCCCGTATGTGTTGTCCTAGCCTGTGACGCCGGGATCGTGGCCCGCCATCTCTTGCCACGCGGCGAGCAGCTCGCGGTTGTGCCGCACCTGTTCCAGGAAACGCCGGC
Organism: Anaerolineae bacterium; assembly: GCA_016929795.1. Next base: position 1,342 of record JAFGIA010000170.1, on the reverse strand, counting down.
GCTGCCCCTCGTCCTGGATGCCGGCCGCGCGCGCCTGAATCAGGCTGTAACCCTGCGTCAGGACGCGGCATGCCCGATCGAGCCGGCCGGGGTCGCAGCCGGCGGCGGTCTGCAGCACGCGGTAGCAGGTGAGGTACACCAGGGCGGGAAATTCGATCCCGTCCGGGCTGTGCCCCTCGAGCCAGGTCAAGATCTCCTCCGTGCGGGCGAGGGCTCGGTCCGCGTCGCCCGCTGCCAGGGCCAGTCGCGCGAGGCCGGCAAGGTCGTCCAGGGCGACCACCTCCTGCCCCAGCTCGCGGCGGATCGACAGGGCGGCCTCAAAGGCCGCCTCGGCCGCCTCGAGATGTCCCTGGGCGGCCTCGATCAGCCCCAGGTGGTTCAGGACGTAGCCCTCGCTGCGGCGGTTGCCCACCTCGCGCTGCGTCTGAAGCGCCCGGCGTGCACAGTCGAGGGCGGTATCGAGCTCACCGAGGGCATAGTACACCAGGCCGAGCGTGTCGAGGCTGACGGCTTCGATGGTGCGGTAGCCCGTCTCCTGGGCGACAGAGCGGGCCTGGAGGTGCCAGTCGCGCGAAGCCGTATAGTCGCCGAGATCGTAGGCGTTGTTGCCGAGCAGGGTAAGGGTGTGCGCCTCGCCCGAACGCCAGCCAATCGCCCGGCTGGCTGCCAATGCCCGCCGGTAGCTAACCTCGGCCGCCACATAGTCGCCAGCACGGTAGGCAAGCAGGCCGGACGTGATCTGGCAGTTGGCCTCGCCCGGCAGGAATCGGCACTGGCTCAAGATCTCCTCCGCCTGCTGGAGATAGCTGCGTGCCTCCGCAAAGGCCGTCTGTTGGTAACAGGTGGTGCCCAGGTCGAAGAGGATGTGGCCCTCTTGGAGCCTGTTGTGGCTTGCGCGGGCCAGCTCCAGCGCGTGGACGAGGCGGGCGCGTGCCCCGTCATAGTCACCCGTCGCCCACAGGATTCGCCCCCACTCGTTGTGCGCGCGGATCTCGGCTTCCACGTTGCAGGCGCACACGGCACGCTCCGCCGCACGGGTGGCGGATGCCAGGGCAGAAGCATAGTCGTCGGTCGCCTGCGCCAGCTTGGCGTGGCGGAGATAGAGCAAGCTCTGCCGGTCATCGCCCAGGCCGGCGTCCATGGCCTCGAGAAAGGCAAGATCGCGGCGCTGCTCGTCGCGCCGGCCGAGCACGTGGGCCGCCTGCTCGTGGGCGAAGAGAAGCCGGGCGCGCGCTGCCAGGTCACTGTCCGGGGTCAGCTCCAATGCCCGGCCCAGGTAGCGCATTGCGCCCTCGTTGGCATACTGTGCGGCGGCCTGCTCGCCCGCCAGCCCGGCGTACAG
>JAFGIA010000169.1 GCA_016929795.1 Anaerolineae bacterium | reverse complement strand
GTATAGCGCGCGTACGAGTCGTCGTCGTCGCCACTGTAGCCCGTGTAGACGCGGCCGAGTGCCTCGATCTGCTCATCGGAAATGTGTGGCGCCGCGCGCTCGACGGCGGCCAGCTCCAGGATCTCGCGCAGGTCGAACAGGTCACGCAGTTGTTTCAGGGTGAGGCGGGTAACGAGGTAGCCGGAATGAGGCTTGATGGTGACGAGTCCCTCTTGGTGTAGCATCTGCAGCGCTTCGCGGATGGGAGTGACGCTGATGCCGTGCTGCTCGGCGATCTCGCGCACGTCGATCTTGGCGCCAGGCTGAAGATGGCCCATGATGATCGCCTGCCTCAGCCGGGCATAGATCTCGTTCTTGAGCGTGCCGTTCCTCGCTTCGTCGGAGCTCAACATTCCCCCTTTGAGCACGCGGCAACTGCCGCTGCCAAGCCGCACGGCTATTATAGCAGAGGATATACTAGGTGTCAACAGGGAATATACTGGGAATCGGGATGGATATTTCTGATCGTGCTAGGCGCGGCGGTGCAGCCGCCCGCTGATACGCAGCCAGCCGATCTCGCCGTCGGGCAGGCGCACGACATCGCCCGTGACATCCTTAAATGGGCCATCGAGCACGAGCAGCCGGTCCTCGGCACACCGCCCGACCGACATCGGCGGCGGAGCAGGGGCCGGCGGCGTTTCCTCATTTGGAAAGCCGCGCTTGTAGGTGATCTGCCCCACCAGCTTCTCGCCCACCATCCCCAGGTCGACGTCGGTATAGTAACCGGTGTAGTGCCCGGCATACGGCGACAGGTCGGCAGGCGACGACTCGATCGGCTTTGGCTCCGGGTCCTCGATCCCAAGGTACTCGCCGAGTGCGAAACGACGCAGGGCCTGGTTCAGCTTGCCGCCGCGGGCGCTGTTGGTGAGAATAGCCATGGCAAACTGGCGCTCCGGCACCAGCACCAGCAGCGATACCTGGCCCTTGGTGCCGCCGCCATGCGTGAGTTGGCGGGTGCCGCCCACCTGGTTGATCGCCCACGTCAGCCCCCACTGCTCGTCGCCCCACAACGTGACCTGCGGAGTCTGCATCGCTTCGAGGCCGGCACGCGACACGATCTGCACGTCGCCGTGCAGGCTGCCCAGGTGGAATTGGGCGTATCGCAAGAGGTCGCCGGCGCGAGTGACGATCCCGCCGACGGGGTAGGCCGAGCACTCGACCATCCAGGGGCGTGCCACCTGCGGGCCGCCGTCTCCAGGCTCGTGACCCACCGCAAAGCGGTGGGTCATCACCGCTTCCGGCCGAAAGTAGACGTGCTCCAGCCCGAGAGGGTCGAGGACGAGGTCTTTCATTACCCGCTCGAAGGGCTGCCCCGTCACCTTTTCGACCAGGTAGCCGGCGAGCGAAAAGCCGGCGTTGTTGTAGGACCAGTGGGTGCCGATCGGTGCCAGTTGCGGCAGATCGGCCATGGCGGCGACGTAGCGCGCGAGTGCGTCGTCGCCACTGCCCGTGCAGCGGAAAAAGTCTCCGGCCCAACCGCCCATGTGCGTGAGGAGATGGCGCAAAGTAGCGCGCTCGGTCGCCTCGTCGTCGGACACGCGGAACTCGGGCAGGTAGGTGCGCACCGGCACGTCGAGATCGAGCTTGCCCTCCTCGACCAGGCGCATGACGAGGGTGCCGGTGAAGGTCTTGGTGATCGAGCCGACCTGGAAGAGGGTGCCGGCGGTGACGTCGAGCGGGTGTTCGACGCTGGTCACACCCCAGCCTCGGGTCTGGGCCTGGCCGTCGGAGAGCACGCCAACGGCGACCCCCGGGACGTCGTGGCGCACCATCTCGCCCTCGACCAGGTCACACAATCGCTGCCATTTCTCCTCACGATCGCCTGCGCCGGCTGTCATGCTTCCCTCCTCGTCGTGTCAGACGTTACCAACGAATTATACAGGCGAAGCGATCAACTTGCAAGCGTAGGGCAGAGTGGCAATTCAGTCGCCTGACAACTTGTGTCGTGCACCTTCTGCCTTACGCCTGACTTGACAGGGCCAAGAACTCGTGGTATAGTCAAGCGTACAGAATATCAGATATTCTGTACGCCTGTAATCATGTGGAAGAGATGACGACCATGAATGTCTCCAGGAATACACTGGTAGAGAAGGTGACGCACGAGCTGCGCCACCTGATCAAGGGCGGTGATATTGCCCCCGGCGAATTTCTCCCCTCGCGCAAAGAGCTCGCTGCCCGCTTTGGCGTCGGAGTGTCCACCGTGCACGAGGCTGTCCAGGCACTCACCGCTGTGGGCCTCGTCGAATCACATCCCGGCAAGGGCACCTGGGTGCGCGAGGACGCCCTCGAGACCCTCATCCACCCCGCCGCCGTCGAGACACGCCTCGGAACGCTCCAGGCGCGCCAGGTGTGCGAGGCGCGGGCGATCATTGAGGTGTCGCTGACAGAAATGGCAGCCAGGCGCGCCACGGCGGACGACGTGGCGCGAATCTGGGTCGCTCTCGACGAGATGGAAGCGTCGATGGAGGACGACGAGGCGTTTGTGCAAGCCGACGTCGCGTTTCACATCGCCGTGGCCCAGGCAGGGCACAACGAGTTATTAGAACAGTTCTATCACCTCTCCCACAAGCTGCTGGCCAAGACCATCGGCGAGTTTGTACGACTGCCAAAAGTGAAAGAAGAGGCGGTCATCATCCAGCGCACCATCGCCCAGGCCATCAAAGATCACGATCCTGTCCAGGCGCGGCACGCCGCCCTCGAGCACAAGGGTATTATCGAGGATCTACTGGAACTGGCCAAAGCAAACGAAAGGGGGTGATCGGTCCCGCGATACGCAGCTACAAGCCGTGAACACGCTGCCGTTTCCATACCGTTCTGAAAGGAGAAACCTACATGAAAAAGTGGTTTGGCTGGTTAGTCATCCTGTCAATGCTGGCCGCAACGATCGCCGCGTGCGGGCCGAGCCCAGAAGCAGGCGACAAGGTTCTCAAGGTTGGGGTCGTAGCCCCGATCACCGGGCCGAACTCGGTCGTCGGTGAGGAGTTCAAGAACGCAGTCACCATGGCCTTTGACACCATCGATTGGAAGATCGGTGACTATACGGTCGAGGTCGTGTGGGTCGACGAAGAGACGGACCCTGAAAAGGCAACGCGGGCCTACGAGTCTGCCATTGTGCGCGACCAGATCACGTGCGGCCTGCTTAACTGGGATGCCTCCGTCGCAGTGGCACTGATGGAGGTGTCGGCGCAGCACAAGGTGCCTCACTTTTTCGCCATGGGCACCGCAGAGGTCGTCGACGAAAAGTACTTTTCGGATGAAAAGTACACCTACTGGATGGCCAAAGGGTGGCCGCTGCCGTCCAAGCTGACGATTGGCTATATTAACGCACTCGACGAGGCGATGAGCCAGGGTCTGTGGGCGCCGGCGGAGAAAAAGGTGGCGCTGTACGGCACCGACGACGACTGGGCGAGAGGCTTTGCAACCGCCATCGGCGCGCAGCTCAAGGACGCCGGGTGGGAGGTCGTCTCTGAGGATTACGTCCAGATCGGCGAGACCGACTTTTATCCCCTGCTCAACAAGCTCAAGGGCCTCGACGTGCCCCTCATCGCGGGCACGATGAGCGACGCCGCCGCATTTAGCGCCATGATCAAACAGTCGCGCGAGGTGGGCCTGAAGAGCATGATCATCGGCGACGGCCTGGGTTGGATCGGCGAGTGGTACAGCCTGACAGGCGACGCCAGCGACGGCGTCATCGACCAGATCCCGGGCTGGACAAGTCCCGAGGCGATCAAGTTCCGCGACGACTTTCAGGCGCGCTGGGACTTTGAGCCGAGCCCGTCGGCTGCGGGGCTGGCCTACGACGAGGCCCGGTTCTTTATCCAGATCGCCCAACACACATATGACAAAACGGGTGAGCTGACCCGCGAGTCGCTCTACCAGGTGGGCAGAGAGGACCTGGCGACTGGCAAGTTGAGCTTTACCGATGGCATCCTGATGAAAGAGTACAAGCTAACAGCAGAGAGCATGCCTGACTTTGTCGTCGGCTCGGACTATTTCGTCTTTCCCGTGATCCAGTACTTTGGAGGCAAGGGCTCGGTTATCTATCCCGCCGAGGCGAAAGAAGCGGATTTCCGCATTCCCGATTCGATCCAGTGAGCCGGTTGCAGCGCCAGGGGCAGCCGGCGCGGCTGCCCCTGGCGCGACCCAAACCGGGAGGAGACGCATGCTGTTGCACGTTGACGGGATCACGAAAAGGTTTGGTGGCCTGGTAGCCCTGAAAAATGTGAGCCTGAGCCTTGGCGGCGGCGAGGTGTGGGGCCTGATCGGCCCCAACGGCGCGGGCAAGACGACGCTCCTGAACGTCATCGCCGGCACGTACAAGCCGAACGCCGGCACCATCCGTCTCAACGGCGAGAGCATTACCGGGCTCAGCCCCGAAAAGATCTGCCGCAAGGGCATCTCGCGCACCTTTCAGATCTGCCGCCCTTTTGGCAAAATGACAGTGCTCGAAAACGTCCTCGTCGCCGCGAGGTTTGGCGACCCTGGCTCGGACACACCGCCACCAGAGCGAGCGCTGGCAGCGCTCGATTTTGTCGAGTTTCCCGTGCCCACCGACACCGCTGCCGGCGCCCTCAACGCAAGCCAGCTACGCCGCCTCGACATGGCAAGGGCGCTCGCGAGCAACCCTCGCCTGCTCCTCCTGGACGAGGTGGCTGCGGGGCTCAACTCCACAGAACTGATCGAGCTGGAGCGCCTGATCGGGCGCATCCGCGACAGGGGAGTGACCATCCTCATCGTCGAACACCTGATGCGCCTGATCATGAGCTGCTGCGAGCGGATCGTGGTGCTCCAACATGGTGAGTGGATCGCCGAGGGCACGCCGGCCGAGATCCTGGCGGATGAGCGCGTGACCACCGCCTACCTGGGCGCGCGCGACGGCTGAGGAAAGGAGAGAAGCATTGCTCGAGATCAAGAACCTCCAGGCCGGCTACGGTTTGCTCCAGATCCTGTGGGACGTCTCGCTCGAGGTGCGCGAGGGCGAATTCGTCGCCCTCATCGGCTCCAACGGGGCAGGCAAAACCTCGACGCTGCGGAGCGTCGCCGGGTTTCTCAAGCCGTGGGCGGGCACGATCTCGTTCACGGGACATCCTCTCAACGCCCTGCGCGCCCACCAGATCAGCCGGCTCGGGGTCAGTTTTGTGACAGAAGAGCTGAACCTGTTTGAAAAGATGACCGTGTGGGAAAACCTGCTCCTGGGTGCCTACACGCGGCGAGACAGGAAAAAGGTGCGCGCCACCCTCGACCAGGTGCTGGCGCTCTTTCCCCTTTTTGAGGGGCGACGCAACCAGGCGGCGGGGACGCTCAGCGGCGGGGAGCGCAAGATGCTCGCCCTCGGCCGCGGGTTGATGGCAGCGCCGAGACTGCTCCTGGTCGACGAGCCGTCGCTTGGCCTGGCGCCAGTCCTGGCACAGGAAGTGTACCGGGCGCTCGGTGCGCTCCACAAGCAGGGGGTGACGATCCTGCTCGTGGAGCAGAATGTCAACGCCACCCTGAAAATCACGGATAGGAGCTATGTCATGGAGCAGGGCCGCATCGTCATGGAGGGGGCCAGCGCCACGCTGCGCGAGGATCGCTATCTCAAAGAGACTTACCTTGGCCTGGCGAATGTAGCCGTACACCCCACGCCGCTGGCGCAGCCACGGGCTGCGAGCTAGGAGAGATCATGGACCCGGCCATTATGCGCGACCTGCTCATCACCGGCCTGCTGCGCGGCGGCCTCTATGCCCTCATGGCCGCCGGCCTGGCGCTCACGTTTGGGGTGATGAACATCTGTAACTTTGTCCACGGCGAGTTTTACGTACTGGGCGCCTACCTGGCCTACTTTGCCTTTGTGTCGTTCGGCATCGACCCCTTTCTGTCGATCGTGATCGCCGCCATCGGCGCCTTTCTCGCCGGCGTCGTCGTCGAAAAGGGGTTGCTCTGGCCGCTGCGCCGCCGGTCGAAGGAAGATTGGATCATGAACACCTTTCTCCTCACGGCAGGCCTGTCTGTGGCGCTCCAGAGCATCTACAAGCTACTGTGGAGCGTGCGCTACAAGGGGGTGACCCAGTTCTGGGATAGCCGCGTCCAGGTTGGCCCCGACATGGCGATCGCCACAGACAGGATCGTCGCCTTTGCCATCGCCATCGTCGGCATCTGCCTCTTCTGGCTCTTTTTGCAAAAGACGAACCTGGGCCGCGCAATCCGCGCCGTCAGCCAAGACGAGCGTGGCGCGCTCATCGTCGGCATCGACCTCGACAAGATCCACACCCTGGCCTTTGCCCTCGGGTGCATGCTGGCGGGGCTGGGCGGCGCGGGACTCTTGTCGCTCACCCCCGCCTACCCTTACGCTGGCGTCAAGCCGCTCATTCGGTCGTGGTTCGTCGTCACGATCATGGGCCTCGGCAGCGTCGGCGGCTCGATCGTGGGAGGATTCATCGTCGGCATCCTGGAGAGCTACAGCTTTTACTTTTTGGGACAGGGGTGGCAAGAAGTCGCCACGCTGCTGCTGCTGATCGTGCTGCTGCTGGTGCGCCCTTCGGGCATCCTGGGCAGCGAGGTAAAGGGGGTGCTGGAAAGATGAACATCGAATCGTCTGGACCGGCAGTGCCGCGGCGAGCACCCTCGGCCCCTCCCGCGAGGCGGCTCACGCACCTGTCTGCATGGCTGAACAGGCTTGGCCTCTCCTGGCCGGTCCTGATCTTTTTTGCTTTTCTCGCCATAGGGCCATTGCTCACGTCAGACCAGTACATCCTGCGCCTGTTCGTCATCAGCCTCATGTTCGGCGTCCTGGCGATGGTCTTTGACTTTACCGGCGGTTATATCAACGCCGTCAACTTTGGGTTTGCAGCCTTTTCCGGGCTGGGCGCCTACACCTCGGCTCTCGTCGTCCTGCGCCTGGGTGCGAGCACGTGGATGGGGCTCGTCGCCGCGTTTGTCGCCGCGGGCCTGCTCGGGTTCGTCACCGGCGTCCTCACCCTGCCACTGCGCGGCATCTATATCTCGCTCATGGCGTGGTTCGTGGGATTGACGCTGATGTCTGTCACGGCGGCGATGGTCGACGTCACGCGTGGGCAGCAGGGCCTGATCGTGCCGCCACTTTTCGAGGGCGTGACGGTCACCTCGACCTACTATATCCTGCTTGCCATCGCCATCATCATGTACCTCGGGCTGCGGCTGATCATCAACTCCTACATCGGCCTCGCCTTTCGCGCCATCGGCCAGAACTTTGAGGCGGCGCGCGCCTCGGGCATTAACCCGACGCGCTACAAGCTGATCAACTTTACCCTGTCGTGCGCGTGCGCCGGGCTCATCGGCGGCTACTATGGCCATTTTGTCGGCATCCTGACGCCCGACGTCATGGACACGGGCCGCACGATGGAGGTGATGGCCCTCTCCTACATGGGCGGCAGCGGAAGCCTGATCGGTGGATGGCTGGCGGCCTTTCTCGTCATCCCTGCCTTTGACTATCTCAGAAGCCTGATGGAGATCCGGCTGATCATCTATGGCCTCAGCCTGGTGGCGATCATGATCCTCTATCCCGCCGGACTGGTTGGCCTGCTTCGCGCAGCCACAGCCAGGGTGCGCGCCTACCGTGAGCGCCGTGCACGCACGGCGCTTGCGCCAGAATCGTAACAATGGCAGCTCGCCACGGGATGCGCCTGAACAGGGCGGTGGAACTGTGGCAATCAATACGTGAGGAGTGTACGCATGAAACCAGCGAACAAGATCGCCTACCAATCGCCCCAATTCTCCCTGCTCTCCGAGTCGCAGCTCCAGGACCTGCACCTGACAGCCCTCGAATTGCTCAGGCGAACGGGTGTGCGGTTCTTTCACCAGGGGGCGCTCGACATGCTCCGAGCAGCCGGCGCCTTTATCTCGGACAACCTGGTCAAGTTTCCCGCCTCGCTCGTCGAGGAAGCAATCGCCTCGGTCCCGGGGCGCATCGTCATGTGTGACAGGGATGGCGAGCCCGCCATCTTTTTGGAAGGCACGCGCACCTGGTTCGGCACGGGCTCGGACTGCCTAAACCTGCTCGATCCACACACACATGAGGTGCGAAAATTCACCCGCGCCGACCTCGTCGACAGCTATCGCCTGTGCGATGCACTGCCCAACATCCACTTTGTCATGTCCAACGGCCTGCCTGCCGACGTGGATCCCGAAACGAGCTATGACGTGCAGATGGCGCTGATGCTGGAACACACGACCAAGCCCATCGTCTTTGTTACCGACGACGAGGCCACGTGCCAGCGGGCGATCGACATGGCTGCCGTGGTTGCAGGCGGACACGGGGCGCTGGCAGAGCAGCAGCACATCCTCCTCTACTCCGAGCCCAGCTCGCCCCTCAGCCAGTCGGCCACCGCCGTCGACAAGCTGTTGATGATGGCCAGGCACCAGCTCCCGGTGGTCCACTCGCCCGCCCCCCTCATGGGTGGCACGGGCCCGATCACGATGGCCAGCGGACTCGTCCTGTCGCTCGCCGAGATCATGAGCAGCATCGTCGTCCACCAGCTCGAGCAGCCAGGCGCGCCCTTTGTCTTTGGCGCCGGCCTGCACCACATGGATATGCGCGCAGCCCAGATCTGCTACGGCTCGCCCGAGTTTCAGCTCACCAAGGGGGCAATCGCCGAGCTGGGCCGGTGGTACGGCATTCCCACCTGGGGCTATGCCGGATGCACAGACGCCAAGATCATGGACGAGCAGGCGGCTGCCGAGGCCACCCTATCCGTGATGATGGCGGCGCTCACAGGCGCCAACCTGATCCACGACGTCGGCTACATGGAGAGTGGACTGACCATGTCGTACGAGATGATTGTCCTGAGCGACGAGCTGATCGCGATGGCAGGCAACCTGATGAAGGGCATCGAAATCAACGACGACACGCTCATGCTCGACGAGCTGCACGCTGTCGGTCCCGGCGGCCACTTTCTCGACAGCAAGCAGACGCTCAAGCGCTTTCGCGACTTTTGGTACCCGGGCCTGCTCGACCGCACGCGGCGCGAGACGTGGGTGGCGGAAGGGTCGCACCCGCTGGGCGAGCGCCTCAACGCGCGCGTGCACGAGATCTTACGACAGCACAGGCCAAAGCCGCTGGATGCCGGCAAGGTGGCGCGCATCCAAGAGATCGCGGCGTCTGGAGCATGAGCCCCCGGTTCCGCTACCTCGACGACAGGCAGCGCGAGACGCTGGCAGATGCCGCGTACGAGCTGCTCGACACGATCGGCATGACCGTCACCGAGACGGAGGCGCTGGCGCTGCTCACGGGTGCCGGCGCCAGCGCCGGCGACGACGGCAGGATGCGCATCCCCGCGCCCCTGGTCGACGCTGCTCTCGACTCGGCGCCCGCCGCCATTGAACTCTATGACAGGGACGGTGTGCAGGCGTTCCACCTCGGCGGCCATTCTGCGCATCTGGGCGCCCACACAGACGCGCCAGACGTCCTCGATCCCTTCACCGGCAAGCGCCGCCCCTGTACAGAGGCCGACGTCGCCGCCAACGCGCGCCTCGTCGACAGGCTGCCAGAGATGGCCTTTCTCACCGCCTCGGGCCTGGTGGCAGACAGGCACCCAGAGGTGGCAGACCGCGTCGCCCTGGCGTGCTGCCTGGAAAACTCGGAGAAACCGGTCCTGTCGATGCCCGTCACCCTCGCCGCACTCTACGACTGTCACGAAATGGCAGCACTGGCAGCAGGCGACGAGGCAGCCCTGCGCGAGCGTCCGCTCCTCGTCGCCTATGCCGAGCCGGTGTCACCGCTCGTCCACCCTGACGAGTCGCTGCGCAAGTTGATCTACTGTGCCAGGCACCAGATCCCCGTCGTCTATAGCGGCTATGCAGCGATGGGAGGCACCGGTCCCCAGAGCCCGGCCGGCATTGTCGCCCAGTTGTGCGCCGAATCGCTCGGCGGCCTCGTCGTCCACCAGCTCGCGGCACCTGGCGCGCCCTTTATCTTTGGCGGCATGGCGTCTGTGATGGACATGAAGACCACGCTCTTTTCCTACGGTGCGCCCGAGTTCCAGCGCGGCGTCACGCTGCTTACCGAGATGGCGCACCACTTTCACCTGCCCAACTTTGGTACGGCGGGCACCAGCGATGCCCAGGTTGTCGACGGCCAGGCGATGATCGAGGTCACCTCGTCGTGCCTCCTCGCCCTCCTCGCCGGCGCCGGCCTCGTACACGACATCGGCCTCCTCGGCAGCGCCACCGTCGTGGTGCCCGAGATGATTGTGGCAACCGCCGAGGCGGCGGCCATGATCCGCGCGCTGGTGGCAGACATGGCCGTGGACGACCGCGCACTGGCTCTCGACGTGGTCGGTCAGGTGGGCCCCGGAGGCGAATTTGTCACTCATCCGCACACCCTGCGCCATTTTCGCGACGTCTGGTACCCCACAATCCTCTACCGTGGTGGGGTGCGGCGCTGGCAGGAAGGGGGTACCGCGCCCTTTGAGCGCCGTCTGGCGGAAAGGACGCGCCAACTCCTCGCCGCGCCTGCCGCGTCGCCGCTGACTCCAGCGGTGAGCCGCGACCTGCGCGGCGTCGTTGCACGCGCCGAATCGGAGGTGAGCACGTGAGTGGCCGGCACGGACGCGCAGTCCACTGCCACGCGCCCGAGATCGTGCTCGACGGCCTGCGCTTTCCTGAAGGCGCCTACTGGTCCGCGCGCGACCGCTGCCTCTACTTTGTCGAGTGGGCAGGCGACACGGTGTGTCGCCTGGCAGACGGCCGCGCCGAGGTAGTGGCAACCGTGCAGCCTGGCGACGGGCCGTGCGGGCTGGCGCAGGACGCCCGGGGGTGCCTGTGGCTGTGCCTCTACTCTTCGCACCGCGTGGTCTGCCTCGACGCTCACGGGCGCGTCCAGCGCACCGTCGACGCGTTCCAGGATCAAGCGCTCAGGGGGCCAAACGAGATCGTCTTCGACGGTGCCGGCGGCCTCTATTTCACCGACTCGGGCGACTTTGACCACGACTGGCGTACAGGCCGGCCTGCCGGCGCCGTCTACTACCTGGCCCCCTTTGGCGAGCTGGCGCAGGTGGCGCGCGACCTGTGCTACCCGAACGGCATCGCCCTCTCACTCGACGGCCGCCGCCTCGTGGTGAACGAGCACCGGCGCAACCGCATCCTCTTCTTCGACGTGCACCCGAGTGGTCACCTCGGCGCGAAGCGTGTGCTGGCCAACCTCGACGGCGACAGCCGGCTTGACCCGGGCGATGCCTACGAGCTGGGGCCGGATGGCCTGTGGCGCGACGTCCACGACACCCTGTGGGTGCCCCACTATGGCGGCGGGCGCGTGATTGGCCTCGACGCTGAGGGCGAGGTGGTGGCGCGCATCCCCCTGCCACGCGGGCGCAAGCCGACCAACACGGCGGTAGACGAGGAAGCGCAGGTGCTGTACGTGACCGAAGCCGAGGAGGGGCTGCTCTACGGGGTGCGCCTGCAAAGATGCCAGAAGTGAGGCACAACGCATGAAACTGACGAGGATGATATCGACCATCGATTCGCACACGGCCGGCGAGGGCACGCGCCTCGTCATCAGCGGCCTGCCGCCCATCCCCGGTGACACTATCGCTGCCAAGCTGGCCTACGCCGCCGAACAGTTGTCGTGGCTGCCCGGCTGGCTGCTGCGCGAGCCGCGCGGCCACAAGGACCTGTTCGGCGCCGTCCTCGTCGCGCCATGCACCCCGGGCGCCGACGCCGGCGTGCTGTTTATGGACAACAACACCTTCGAGCCGGCATGTGGCCACGCCACCATCGGCGTGGCCACCACCCTGCTCGCAGCCGGCATCCACCCTGCCGTCGAGCCGCGCACCCGCCTCATCCTCGACACGGGTGCCGGCCCTGTCGAGACGTGGGCGGTGGTGCGCGACGGCGAGGTGGAAGCGGTATCGTTCGACAACGTGCCCGCCTTTGTCCTCTACCGCGACGTGCCCGTGCCGGTCGCCGGCCTCGGCGAGATTGTCGTGGACGTCGCCTTTGGCGGCAACTTTTTCACGATGGTGGACGTGGCTGCCAACGACCTCAACGTGGATCTCGTGCCGGCGCACGCCGGCCGCCTGGCACACCTCGGCATGCGCGTCCTGGCCGCGGCCAACGACGCAATTACCGTGCGCCACCCCGAGTTGCCCAACCTGGACCGCATGATCGACTTGCGCTTTTATCAGACACTGTCGCGCGGCGACGAGATTGTCAGCCGGAACGTCGTGATCCTGGGCGATCACATGGTCGACCGCTCGCCTTGCGGCACCGGCACCTGCGCCGAGATGGCCCTGAGGTACGATAGGGGGGAGCTGGCACTCGGCCAGCCGTTGATCGCCGAGAGCATCATGGGAACGCGGTTCCGGGGCGAACTCACCGCCGAGACGCGCGTGAGGTCCGGCGCCGGCGCGCACGCCGCCGTCTGCCCGAGGGTGACGGGCAGCGCCTATGTCACCGGCTTTCACCAGTTTATCGTGCAGCCGGGCGATCCATTTCCGCGGGGTTTTCTACTCGAGTCGTCGGGTTGAGCGCATCATTCGCCGGGGTCGCGCCCAGGCCGCCGCTCGCGCGAGCGGTGCGGCGGCGGGGATTGCCCTGAAGCGCACGCCAGCACAAAAAGGCTGGAAGGCCGACACTCCGGCCCTCCAGCCTTGCCACGTCCGGATGCGAGAGGCCATGCGGCCCCCGGGTGCCTTCGGTTACTCTCTGCTCGCCAGCACCTCGGCGATGACGGCCTCTGCCTCTTCTGACAAGGGCGGGACCTCGTGCTCTGCCAGGATCTCTTGCGCTCGCTCTCGCGCTCGGGCGGCCATGTCGTGGCTGCCTTTTTTGACCCACCGGTCGTAGCGCATGCGGTCGATCAGCTCGGGGCGCCACTGCGCCCACTTCCAGTTGTCGAGGGTGTGGTCGTCGGCCAAAAAGCCGCCGCCAGGGTTGGCACGGTCGACGGCGTCGAGGGCGAGGGTGCGCTCGCTAACCTCGATGCCGCCCACCACGTAGCGCAGCTCGCGGACGATCTCGTCGGCGACAACGAGCATCTCCATCGACGACGTCGAGCCATACTCGACATAGCCCACGTCGTGGTTCAAGTTCGAGCGGCAGAGGAAGGCATTCATG
>JAFGIA010000168.1 GCA_016929795.1 Anaerolineae bacterium | reverse complement strand
TAAGCGGGGGGTGGGGGGGGTGCGAGCACCGCACACACCCCAACTCCCCCCCCTTATTGAGACGATACGGACCCTGGAAAAGAATAGGGAGGCGGGAGGGTATGGCGCGAGGGGAGGCGGCTGCTGGTGGCCGCTGGGTGGTGGGATTGAGCGCTGGCCTGGTGGCGGGCATCCTCAACGTTTTAAACCAGCTTTCATACGGAGTGCTCCTTTTTTCCGGCCTGGGCGGCGACACGGCCGCCTATGCGGTGCACGGCATAGGCATGGCCCTTTTTGCCACGGTGGTTACGAGCCTGGTCATCGCCGCCACCACCGCCCTGCCTGGCGCCGTCGCCGAGCCACAGGACAGCCCGGCCGCGCTGCTGGCCATCGTCGTCGCCGCCGTCGCGGCCAGCATCCCGGCCGGCACACCCGCCGCCGACCGATTGGCCACCGTCGTCGCCGCCATCGCGCTCACCTCCTTCCTTTCCGGCCTTGGCTTTCTGCTCCTCGGCCTCCTCAAGCAGGGCCGGCTCGTGCGCTACATTCCCTATGCGGTCATTGGCGGCTTTTTGGCCAGCACCGGCTGGTTCCTCTTCAGTGGCGGGTTGGTCGTTCTGCTCGATAGCCCGCCCGCCCTGGCCGATCTCCCCTCTCTCTTGACCCCCGCCCTGCTGGCGCGCTGGCTGCCCGGCCTCATCCTGGGCGTGACCCTGCTATGGGCAGTGCGTCGCTTCAACCACCCCTTCCTGCTGCCAGGCCTCATGCTCGGCGCCATGCTCCTCTTTGGTGGCGCATTGCTCGTCACCGGCACCTCGATCTCACAGGCGCAGGCCGCCGGCTTGCTGTTGGGCCCCCTGCCCGAGGGCGGGCTGTGGCACCCTCTGCTGCCCGGCGACCTGGCCCGGGTCCACTGGCCCGCCGTGGTGGGCCAGCTCGGCAGCATCCTCACCATCCTGGTCGTCAGCGTCGTCTCGATGCTCCTGAACACCAGTGGGATCGAATTGCTCGCGCGCCGCGACGTCAACCTGAATCGTGAGCTGCGCGCCGTCGGATTGGGAAACTGCCTCGTGGGCCTGGGCAGCGGCGGCCCTGTCGGCTACCACGTCCTCTCCTCGTCCGCGCTCAGTTTCCGTGCCGGCGCCCAGACACGCCTGGTGCCGCTCATTTCCGCCTCGATGGCGGGCGCCATGCTCCTGCTCGGCCCGTCGCTCCTCGCCTACTTTCCCAAAATGATGTTGGGCGGGCTGCTCATCTTTCTCGGCCTCGACTTTCTCGTGACCTGGCTGTACGATGGCTGGGTTCGCCTGTCGCGCCCCGACTATGCCGTCGTCGTCCTGATCCTGGTCACCGTCGCCGCCGTCGGCGTGCTCGAAGGCGTCGGCCTCGGCCTCGCCGTCGCCGTCATCCTCTTTGTGGTGGAATACACCCGCCAGAGCGCGGTACGCCACACCCGATCGGCCGCGAGCTGTACCAGCCACGTCGAAAGGCCGCGCATCTATCAGCGCCTGATGCGCCAGCGCGGCGACTGGTTGTACGTCGTCGAGCTGCAAGGCTATCTCTTTTTCGGCACCGTCTACAGCCTGCTCGATCACGTTCGCTCGCGACTCGCCGATCCGGCCAGGCAGCAGCCCCACTTTGTGATCCTCGACTTTCGACGGGTCAGTGGCTTTGATGGATCAGCCCTTCTCAGCTTTGTCAAGCTGGTCCAGCTCGCCGAGGCCAACCACTTTCTGCTGCTATTCACACACATCTCGCCCACCATGCGCCGCCAATTCGAACGCGAGCTGCCCCCTGAGGGCGCCGGCTGGCGCGCCTTTTCCGATCTGGACCATGGTGTCGAATGGTGCGAGGACCAGCGCATCGCCCACCTGCGCGAGAGCGGGGTCGTAACCAGGACCCGGCGCGGGCTCGACCACGCGCTCGCTGCGCTGGCCCCCGACAGCCCCTTTGCTCGTTGGCTCGACAGCCTGGCCGATGAGCGACCGCCGCCTACGCCTGGCACCGCCTCGGGGGCGGCGCAGGAGCGGGCCGGCCTGGTATCGCGCCTCCAGCCCTACCTGGTAGAGCGCCAGGTGGCAGCCGGCGAGTGCCTGATTCGCCAGGGCGATCCGCCGCGCTGCCTTTACTTTGTGCAGTCGGGCCAGATCACGATCCAGATCGAGCACGACGACGATGAGGGCCGGATGACGCGGCTGCGTGCCTGTGGGGCAGGCTCACTGGTGGGCGAGGTCGGTCTCTACCTGGGTACGCCGGCCTCCGCGACAGTCATGGTCGACCAGGACGCACGGTTGTACGCGCTGGACGCGGCTGCACTGGCGCGCATGGAAGAGGAAGATCCGGCCCTGGCGGCCGCCTTTCACCGGTTCGTAGCAGAGCACCTGTCGGAGCGCCTGGCGTCCACGACGGACCTGGTGCGAGCGTTGGCAGAATAGAGATCAGGAGAGTACCAAGAATCGATGGCGTTTTCCATTCGTAGAGCGTTGATTGGCGAGCCGATCCCGAGCGCGCGAGCGGCGGAGGAGCGGTTGAACAAAGTCAGGGCCTTGGCCGTCTTTTCGTCCGATGCCCTATCGTCGGTGGCCTATGCCACGGAAGAGATCCTGCTGGTCCTGGCCGCAGCGGGCACCGCGGCTGCGCTGGGGTTATCGATCCCCATCGCCGTCGCCATCGTCGCCCTGCTGGCGATCGTCGCCAGCTCCTACTACCAGACGGTCCACGGCTACCCGTCGGGCGGCGGCGCCTACATCGTCGCCTACGACAACCTCGGCCGCTGGCCCGGGCTTATTGCGGCGGCGGCGCTGCTGACCGACTATGTGCTGACCGTGGCGGTCAGCATCACGGCGGGCGTGGCCGCCATCACCTCGGCCTTTCCCGAGCTCCTGCCCTGGCGGGTGGAGATTTGCCTCGTGGCCATCGCCCTGGTTGCGTGGCTCAACATGCGTGGCGTGCGCGAGTCGGGCACCCTCTTTGCCGTGCCCACCTATGCCTTTGTCGCCATCTTTTTCACCCTCCTCGGCGTGGGGTTCTTCCGTCTGATGACCGGCAACCTGCCGCCAGGTGAGGTGGGGGGCGCATCTTCGCCGGCTACCGCCCTGGGCAGTGTCGGCCTGTTTCTCGTGCTGCGCGCCTTCTCGTCGGGCTGCACGGCCTTGACAGGCGTCGAGGCCATCAGCAACGGCACCACCGCCTTCAAGCCGCCCGAGGCACGCAACGCCGGGCTGACGCTCGTGGCCATGGCCGTGTTGTTGGGCACCCTTTTTCTCGGCGCCACCATCCTGTCGCACCAGCTCGCCGTCCTGCCCAGCGAGGAGCAGACAGTAGTGTCGCAGATGGGCCGGATCGTGTTTGGGCCAGGCGCGCTCTACCTCTTTTTGCAGGTGGCGACGGCCTTGATCCTCGTGCTGGCAGCCAACACCTCCTTTGCCGGCTTCCCACGCCTGGCGGCCATCCTGGCCCACGACCGCTACCTGCCCCGCCAGCTCACCAACCTGGGCGACAAGCTGGTGTTCGCCAACGGCATCCTCATCCTGGCCATCCTCGCCTCCCTGCTCGTGATCCTGTTCGGCGGCCGCACCCACAGCCTGATCCCCCTCTACGCTGTCGGCGTGTTCCTCTCCTTCACCCTGTCGCAAACGGGCATGGTGGTGCACTGGCGCAAAGTGCGTGGAGAAAAATGGCAGTGGAAGGCGGCGATCAACAGCGTAGGCGCAGTAGCCACGGGCATCGTGCTCGTGGTCGTCCTCTCCACCAAGTTCATCCACGGCGCGTGGATCGTGACGATCGTCGTGCCCGCTTTCGTGTGGCTTTTTCACCAGATCCACAATCACTATGAGCGCGTGGCACGCCAGCTCTCACTCGAAGGGCTGACGCCCGAGCCGTGGGCTTTTGCCGACACCCTCGACCGGCTCAAGGTGGTCGTGCCCCTGTCGGGGGTGCACCGTGGCACCCTGGCCGCGCTGCGCTTTGCGCGCTCCCTCTCCCGAGACGTCCATGGCATCGTGATCGACGTCGAACCGGAAGCGACGGCGCGCGTCCAGGAGCGATGGGCCGTGTGGGGCTGCGACGTGCCCCTCGTCATCCTGCCCTCGCCCTATCGCTCGGTGGTCACCCCCCTCCTGGCCTATCTCGACGAGGTGGACAGCCGCGACCCTGAGCGGGGCTTGGCCGTGGTCGTGCTGCCCGAGTTTGTGCCGGCCAAGCCGTGGGAGACATTGCTGCACAATCAAAATGCGCAACTGATCAAGCGGGCGCTCGTTTACCGCCGTGGCTTTAACCGCAAAGACCGGGTCGTAGTCGACGTGCCCTACCACCTGGAGGAGTGAGGGCCGCCCCCTCGTTTGACAAGCGCCGCCCTTGCGTTACAATAGAGCCGTGGACGAAAAAAAGAGACAGGGTACGCCATACGTCCCCCCGCCGTCGCCGCGCGCGCAGTGGCGTGAGACGAGGGCGGTGGAGAAAAGGGAGGCCCCACGCCGGCGGCTCGCTGGATGCGCCCCCCCACTGCTCGCGCTCCTGATCGTCGCCGCACTGGGGATCGGCGCCTGCCTCTGCTCCGTGGCGGTCGACGCCCCGCGCCTCTTCCTGCCCGGCGACGGCGGGCGGACCAACATCCTGCTGCTGGGCGTCGACAGGCGCAGCGGCGACGATTGGACCTACCGCACCGACACGATCATCGTCGTCACCCTCGATCCTGCCCTGCACACCGCCGGCCTCCTCTCTATCCCGCGCGATTTGCAGGTGTCCATTCCCGGCTATGGCGAGGACCGGATCAACACCGCCAACGTGTGGGGCTACCTGCACGAGATGCCGGGCGGCGGGCCGGCGCTGGCTGAAGCGACCGTCGAGGCAAACTTTGGGATCGCCATCGACGGGTACGTGATGCTCGACTTTTACGCGTTCGAGCGGATCGTCGACGCCCTCGGCGGCATCGACGTCTATGTGTCCGAGACGTTGCACGACACCCACTACCCCGATCCCCGGCCGGGCGATCCACACGCCTACACGACGATCCACTTTGACCCCGGCTGGCACCAGATGGACGGCGCACGGGCGCTCCAGTACGCCCGCTCGCGGATGAGCACCAGCGACTTTGACCGCGCCAGGCGCCAGCAAGAGATCATGGTCGCGGTCCGCGACAGGGCGCTCAGCCTGGACGCGCTGTTGCGCTGGCCCGCCGTCGCAGCCGCCGTCCTCGACTCGGTGGAAACCGGCCTGGGACCTGCAGAACTGGCCGCCCTCGCCCTTTGTGGAGCGCGCGTCGACCCAGAAGCGGTGGAGCGGCTGGTGCTGGAGCAGCCCTACGTCTATGGCTACCAGCGCGCTGACGGTGCCGCCGTCCAGCTTCCCAATTGGGAGCTGATCCAGCCCGCAGTGGCCGAGCTCTTTCACTAGTGACATTTGGCCCTATCCCGGTTTCCAGGCGATTGGTCCAAACGCAACCAGGAATAGGAGAAAAGAATGGCCGATCCCCAAGTGTACGAAACGATCGAGATGATCGCCCGCCGCCTCGACGAGCAGGCCGTCGACTGGATGGTGTTTGCCGGCGCGGCGGCGGCCATTTATGGCGCCCAGCGCCCGCTCACCGACGTCGACGTGCTGGTGCCCGCCAGCCAGGGCGAGAAGGTAGCCCATCTCTTCCTGGCTGATCCGGTGTACACCGACGAGGGTCGGCTCCTCTGCATCAAGCTGCCCGGCGCCGACATTGTCCCGGGCCTGGGCCTGTTCGACGTGGATGAAGAGATGCTGTCACGCGTGGAGCGGCACGAGATCGAGGGCGTGTCCGTGCCCGTGATCCCTGTCGAAGACAACGTCCTGCTCAAGGCGATGATGGGCCGCGGCGCCGACGAGGGCAAGCACGACTGGGAAGACGTGGCGGCCATGCTCACCCACAGCCCCCAATTCGACTGGGACTATTTGCTGTGGCGTGCCCAGGCCATACCGGACCAGGCCCGCGTCGACGCGGCGCTCGCGCGCCTGCAAGAGATGCGCTCACCTTGCCTGAACTAGACCTGCCCGCATGTCCCATCTGCCTGGCTGAAAACAGCCTCTCTCTGAAGACGGTTGAACGGGCCGGCGAGCGCATTACCTGGTACACGTGCCGGGAATGCACTTCGGACCTGCTCAGCATCGGCCACGGGCGGTGGGTCTATAAGAAAATCGGGGGCGGGGGAAAATCGGATCTCCTCCATCGTCCACTGACGGGGACTCAACTGCGGCAACTGCTCGCCACACCCGTCGCCGCGCCACAGGCAGCACCGCGCACCCTGCTGGCTGCCCTCTGGCGCATAAAAGAGTTATCCCCCCTCGTCGTGGGCTCGGCCATCGCCGTCGGCATCTGCCTGGCCGGTACGCTGCTCCTGATGATCATGCCCGGCATCGGCCTGGGCCCCGCCCCCCCCGCCGCCGGGGCCCCCACCGAAGTAGCTCTGCTTCCCTCTGCCACCGCCACCTCGACCCCCACCCCCGTGCCGGCTCCGACGGCTACCCGGATTCCGCCCCCCCGACCCACCCCCACGCCCTGTCCCGCCGGCAGCCCCATCGTCATCGGCCACTGGCAGATCCAGGTCCGGCAGATCCTGGTCGCCCAGTCGATCTCATCCGCTTACGGGGATGGGATCGAAAAAGCGGCCGGCCGCTTTGTCCTCCTCTTCATGACCGTGACCAACCAGGGCCGCTTGCCCGACACCTTTGTGGCTTTTGCCACCCTGGAGATCCAGGATGCCGAGGGCCGGCGCTACCCGGCCCACAGCGTCGCCACCCATTACGCCCAATCCACCCATCGCACCAGCCTGGCCGTCGACGTCGCCCCGCGTACAGGCGCCTACATCGTGGTCGTCTATGATATCTCGCCCCGCAGCGAATTCTATGCGCTGGTGCCCGGCGCGCTGGCCGGCCAGCACAGCGCCAGTGTGCTGCTCGACATCCCGTAAACCGGGCCGTTGCCTCGCGGCTGCCTTTCGGCAATTTACCCGGTATGAGCTATCACCCTCCAGTCGAGGCCCATGCCATCCCACAACAAACAGAGTGCCCGCCTCCGAGCCGGAGGCGGGCACTCGAGAGCACCTCGGGTCAGGCCACGTTATGGTGCCGTCGGTGCGGCCATGTTCTCGTCGCCTCCTGCTTGTTGCAGGGCCGCATCGTTCAGCGCCTGCTGTTCGGCACTCACCCTATCGGCGCGGATCGTCTCCAACTGCGTGGTACTGAGGGTAGAGAGCACCGCCCAGTCGACCTGCAGCAGACTATCGTAAGTATCGTCCCGATACATGCCGAGACCCGCACGGCCGGCGGACAGGGAATAGTCAGAGCCCAACCAGACCAGGTTGCCGTTGATGTAGTAATAAAGGCTGCCGCCCGCGGCCACCACACGCAGTGTGTTCCACGATTCTCCCTGGTTGATGGCCAAAGTGTCAGTCCACGGCTGGAGGGCATATGACACCCCACCCACGCGCGCCCAGACCGAATAAGATCCATTCATGTTGTACTGAAAGCTGTAGTACTGATTCCAGTAGTTGTCACTCAGAGGATAGACAGTGCCCCTGACGTAGATGCGGTTGGCGCACGACGAGCACCCGGCACGCCGCATGCTCACCGAGTAATCCACGTCGACATAGTCGGCGGCATAACTGGCCGATGAGGAGCTCTCATACAGGCCGTAGGTGTACAAGTAGTTGCTGTCGACGGCCCAGGTCCCAGAATGAGTCTCCCAGCCGTCGGCCGAGCCGTTGAATTGCGAGTCAAAGCCACTCACTGTCCTCAAGCGGTTGGTGACGAGCGGCAGATAAACGTAAGCATATGCCACAGACGGTGACCCGGATAGAACGCTGGTCACCTGCGTTTCACGGACAAAGCGTTCCAGAGACTGCCTGGTGAAGCTGCCCCCTTCTTCGACGTAGGCATTTGTGTACGCGTTCTCTGCATCCACCGTCACGTTGAATACGTAACTGCCGTCGCCGGCATAGTTGGAAAAGTAGTTGCTGTACACGCCGTCGTTCGCCCGGGTATCTCCATGGTTGAGCAGCCCATCGTCAAAGAGCGGCACGTTCACAGTGCCGAGTGCCGGCCTCACCACCTCAGCAGTCACAGCAGCCCCCATCACACCTTCGCCCGCCAGGACCGTGGTCTGAATCAGCATCGGCTCAGGATACGTGTACGTGTCCTCGCTGGCCGACGCCCTGACCAGCACCTGGGAAGGCGCACCATGAACCTGCATGCTATAATTCAGCGAGGTGGTGCCGGCGTTGCTTACCGACACTAACCACTCGCCCGCTTCAGGTGACGTGATTCGATAGTACTTGCTGGCATTGGCCGAGTCGTAAACGAACTGAACCCCTGCATCGGTTGAACTCACCACCACGCCGTTGGGGCGCCGAACGACGAGATCTGCCTCTTCCGACGGATTATTCCAGGCCAGGATAAAAGTCACCTGGCCCGCGGCGCTCGTGTAGGCATCGACCAAGACCGACGTATCTGCCGTCCTTCCCCCGGCAGCCGTGCCGCCCAGCGTGCCGTCCACCCGTTCCAGCAAGCCATTGTTGCGCATCTCGGCCAGGATCTGCTGAAAGTGCCCTTGTAGCTCCGCGTTGTTGCTGGCATAGATATAGTTCCCACCGGTCTCTGTTGCGATGCGCCGCATCAACGACGCATCGGCACTGCCCAGGCCGATCGTATAGACATTCACATTTCGCGCCTTGATCGCCGGCAGAACCAGATCGGGATCGGTGCCGGTGTTGTGCATCCCATCCGAGAGCAGAATAATAACCTCGTTGCTCAACGGTGAGCCTGCCGCCGTGATCTGATCCAGCGACGTCTGCAAACCACCGCCGATGTTGGTGAGATTGTCATACACGATGGCATCGATCGCGGCCTTGGCTGCCGTCTTGTTGGCGTCGGTCATCGTCGCCATCGCAAAGTCGACCCGCGGGTAGTCGCTGTAGGAGGTGACTGCCAGCTCGTCTGTGCTCTGCGTCAGGTTCACGAACGTGCTGGCCCCCATCTTGGCCAGGCTGAGAGGGTCGCCCGCCATGCTCCCCGACCGGTCGATGCACGTCACCGCCCGCACGCCGCAGTTGTAATACTCGAACGTCGGGTCCGTGTGTCCACTCACATCGCTGGTAGGCGCCGTGGTCGGCAGCGTCAGTGCCGCCCCCCAACGATCCTGGATGTAGGCCCGAAGAAACGTCCAGCAGTCCGTGTCTTCGTAATCGACCCCCCCGATCGTCCGTTTCTTGTCCTGCTCCGTGTGCCCGGTGCGATGATTGCCCGACCAGCAGAACTCGGTCCTGCGGTTCGTCGGGTTGACTGTTGTGCCCCCATCCATGATCGAGGCAGTCGTCCCGGTCTCGTCGATGCAGTAGGCGTCGCTCGTAGTATTGCCACTCTTATCCTGGTATTCGTCGAGCAGGCCAAAGACGTAATGCCCCATTTCATGCACCAGGCCAAACTGGCCCCTATTTCCGGTCCCCGTCCCGGTGGTCACCGTCTTGTGCGTCTGGCTCAGCCGGATGCGAGTGCCACTGACACCCAGCCCACCCACGTGTGCGCGGGCCCCCTCCGTGTCATTGTAGATATGCACGTCGGCCTTGGCGTTGGCCTCGAGGCAATTATTGTAAAAACGCACCTTCGATATCCGGACCTGCTTCTCCGTGCCGTCGTAGAGCAGCTTGGAGCCTTCCTTGAATAAAGTTTCCCATGCGGGGCACGAAACGGGAGAGGTGTGGAAACACGGCTCGTCATATTGAAAAGCCACATTCAAGACGATCTCGTCCGGCGTCCCTGCGGTGTACGTCCCGTCACCCGCCTGCACGGCCGGCGCAGACGCCACGATCAAAACAAATACCATCCACGCCCATACGAAACAGCGACATCCCTTCTTCATTCCTTTCCTCCTCAGAGTGCGCAAGCTAGAGCTTGCTGAAAAATACACGATAACAGTGGGGAGGGCCGTGGCCTTGACCAGCTTTTACTGCGTCAACAATAGCACGATAAAGCGTTCGTCGCTAAGCATCACCTCCATCATGTGGGTGCCGGGCACGAAGAGTTGCCCCGCGTCCGCTCCGGCCTGCTCCTGCCAAGAGACCAAAGAGCAAGGCCCGCGCACTGCCATCTCCACGGCAGGATACATCTGCCGGCTTCTCTCGTCCAGCACCAGGCTGGCCATCCCTTCCTCGCGGCGGAGATAGGAGAGGGTGTCGTAACCGGCGGCCAACAGGTATCTGCCTGCCCCATCTCCCTCGGGCAGGTTCGACCCTGTGTCCATCAGCGTGCCGATCACCTGCTTTAGCTCGGGGGGGCTCGCCGCTTCATGGGCCAGGATCGTCTTTTCCCGCTCGCCGTCAACCACCCTGATCCAATAGTACACGTCCTCGTACTCTTCTTCCGGTGTGCCCTCACCCGCGGGTTCGAGCGGATAGCTTGCTTCCAGCCCATACAACCCCAGCTCTCGCAGTTGAGCACAAAGCTCGGCAGCCCCTTCCCGGCCGAGATTCCCTTCCTTGCGCTCCAGAATCTCATAACTCCGCGAGTGCCTGGTGTACTCTGCGTGGCCGTCGGCCGCGACGTGCACTGCATAGTAATCCCCCGCGACGACGATCTTGTAAAGCGCGATGTACGATTCCGCGGTCGTGCCGGGGGCAAGAGTCTCAGTCGCCGGCGAGGGCAGGGTAGGCACCGGCGTCATCGTGGGCGCAGCCTCAGGGGAAGGCGTTGCCGCCGTCGACTCGGGGCCGGCAGCCGCGCTCGGTGCCCTGGGCGTCGCGGTCTGCTGATCGTGGGTCGGTGTGACACCCGGCCCGCACGAGCAGGCGATCAATGCCAGGAATGTTATGAACACAGGCGCTCCGGCAACCGCTTTGCTCAACGTCCATCCTCCTGGCGCGAGCTGGAGACTTCCAACGGGTCAGCTACGACAATGCTGTACGGCTTCCAAAACAGTATAACATGGCGCGGTCACTTTGTCAAGGAAACTGAGCCGGCCCCGTAAATAAGGTCTTTGAGCTTACTCTGCGGCTCTGCGGCGATTTGCCCAGGGGGGGGGGGGGAGAAGCACGAAAACTTGAAACAAAGGTAGGGGGTTCGATTTACGATGGGCCCTGGCGGCAAACGCCCAGAATCGTTTTTTGCGTTTCCGATGGACCGGTGGTATACTTTTACACACGCGACCATCCAGGCACGAAACGTGCACGAGACATCTTGGTGGCGACGACCATGCCCATAGCCCAAACGTACAGCGAAGCCAAAACACAAATCGAGCAGTTGATCGAGCGCTTTGACCGCAACCGCGCCCTCTATGCCCGCCCCGATTACAAAGAAACCCAGGTGCGTGTCGAGTTCATCGACCCCTTCTTCGAGGCGCTGTAAGGAAAGGAAAAAGAAATGTCGATCCCGGACTTTCAGTCACTCATGCTCCCTCTGCTAAAGCTCGCCAGTGACCACCGGGAGCATTCGCTCAGAACAACGATAGACGCACTGGCCGACGAGTTTGGCCTTACTGACGAGGAGAGAAGGCAGCTTCTGCCAAGTGGTCGCCAGGCAACCTTTGATAACCGCGTCGGGTGGGCCAGAACCTACATATCCAGAGCCGGCCTTCTCCGCTCACCCCGGCGGGGACACTTCGAGATCACCGAGCGGGGACTCGCAGTCCTGAATCAGCAGCCCGCGGCCATCAACATCGC
>JAFGIA010000167.1 GCA_016929795.1 Anaerolineae bacterium | reverse complement strand
GCGCGACCAGATCGAAGAGATCTTTGGCTCGCTCACGCCGCGCGAGGTGCGCATCCTGCAGCTCCGCTTTGGCCTGCTCGACGGCTATAGCTATACGCTGGAAGAGGTGGGCAAAAAGTTTGGCGTGACCCGCGAGCGCATCCGCCAGATTGAGGCCCAGGCACTGGGCCGGTTGCGCCATCCCAGCCGCAGCCGCAAGCTGCGCGACTTTTTATCTTAGGCACGCGATCAAGGATCTGGGCAGACCGGAATACCCTCCGGCGGCGTCCCGCCTCGCCGGGACGCCGCCTCGTTTGCTAGAAAGTAATAGGAAACGTGAGCAAGAAAAAGCGACGTCAAAAGGCGGCGGCATCCCGCCGCAGGCAAGAACAACAGCCGTCTGGATCTCTGGCCATCCCGGTTCTCGTGGGGCTTGTCCTCATGGCGGTGATCATTGCCGTGATCGCCTCGTTCGAAAACCGGCGCACGACGCCCAGCCTGGCGTCGGTGCCCACAGCAGCGCCCCTCTCTACCGCCTCGATCCCCTATCCCGATGTGCCGCGCACCCCTCTCCAGGACGCGCAGCAAGGCGTGGCGGCGGGAGAGGCACTGTTCGTCGACGTGCGCAGCGCTGCATCCTACCAGCAGTCGCACATCGCCGGGGCCATCTCTGTGCCCGAAACAGAAATCCAGGCGCGGATCGACGAACTGCCGCGCGACGTCGATCTCGTCCTCTACTGAACTTGAAGCCAGGAAAGTTCAAGTGCCCGTGTGGCACAAACGCTGATAGACCATGGCTTTGAGCGTGTATCGGCGCTGCTCGGCGGGTTCGCCGCGTGGCAGGCAGCCGGCCTGCCTGTCGAGGCAGGGACCCCATAGCCGCGCACATTGCCAGAGAGTGGTTGAGCCGAGTCGAGTGAGCAGGTCCGCATGGTGTGGCCCTGCTCACCTCGATCAGAGGGGGCTCGCACATGCGCAGTTTTTCACCCCACCTTGCGTCATTGCGCTTTCCACCCATTTCTGGTATACTCTCCCCTACTAGAGGTGGGGATCCCATGCAACAAGGAGAGCAATGTTTCGGCTTCGTACATTGATACTGGTGGGCGTCGTGGCCACCTTGAGTATCACCCTCGGCGTGATCTTGATTCGCCACGTCGTGCTGGCCGACGCCCCTGCCGATGAGTGGGTACCGGCACGCACCATCCCCAATACCGATGTGAACCCCTTTGGCGCGAACTTTTTCCTGGCACGAGAAGTGGAGATGTGGAAGCGGCAGCGCACCATCGAGATGGCACGCGAGGCGGGCCTCGGCTGGGCCAAGCAGCAGTTTGCATGGGCCGAGATCGAGCCGCTGCGCAAGGGCGAGTTCATCGACCCGACCAGCGGTGAGAGCAGTTGGGCCAAATTTGACGAACTGGTGGACCTGTGCCGGGAAAATGGAATAGAGGTCATCGCGCGCCTCGACCGCGCGCCGGCCTGGGCGCGCCTGCCCGACACCCGCGCCGAGACGCCGCCGGCCGATTTCGAGCAATATGGCGACTTTGTGTACGCCTTTGTAAGTCACTTCAAAGGTCGCATCCAATATATCCAGATCTGGAACGAACCCAACATCTATCCAGAGTGGGGCGAGCAAGCCGTCGACCCCGCTGCCTACACCAGGATGCTCGAGATCGCATACCGCCGCGCCAAAGAGGCCGATCCCAATGTCTATGTCCTGGCCGCACCACTGGCCATCACCCTGGGCGAGCCGCATCCAGAGCCCGGGCGCTGGCGCTCGATGCCCGATCTGCTCTTTCTGGAAGAGATGTACCAAGCAGGCGCCGCCGCTTCTTTTGACATCCTGTCTGCGAATGCGTTTGGCTTCGACCTGCCGCCCGAAGACCCGCCCCACCCTGACGTCCTCAACTTTCGCCGCGTCGAGCTGCAGCGCGAGATGATGGAGCGCTATGGCGACGAGGAGAAGGCCGTATGGTTCAACGAGTACGGCTGGAACGCGGCCCCGGAGTATTTCGCCGACAAAGCGCTCATCTGGGAGCGGGTGAGCGAAGAGGAGCAGGCCGAGTACACCCTGCGCGGCGTCGAGCTGGCACGCGAGCAGTGGCCGTGGGCCGGGGCATTCAACATCTGGTACTTCCGGCAGACCGGCCAGCAGTACACGCCCGACGACGCGGCCTACTACTTTCGCCTGGTCGACGTCGACTTTACCCCGCGGCCCGTGTACGACGCAGTGCAGCAGGCCACCCGTTCTCTCTTTGTGGCAACCGCCGGCCATTTCGAGGAGACCAATCCCGCCCTCAGCAGTGACCCCACCTGGCACGGCGTAATCGCGCCTGAAGCCAGCGGCGAGGGTTTGTACGAAAGTGACGTGGCAGGCAGCACCTTGACATTTACGTTCCGCGGCCATTCTGTCGACCTGATTGCGCGGCGCGGACCAGAGGATGGGCGCCTGCTCGTCACCGTCGACGGGCACAACGTCGCAGGACTGCCCACGGGCGGACAGGGCCGATCTTACCTGGACCTGCACGCTCCCGAGGTCGAGTGGCAGGTGCGCTACCCGATCGCAAGCAGACTGGCATCCGGCCAGCACGTCGTGCAACTGTCGGTGAGCGAGGGAGAACGGACCATGGGCAACGTGGATGCCTTCGCGGTGAATGCCGGGCGGCCCCCTGCATTTCCAACTCTCCTGGTGGCGCTGCTCGGGACTGCCCTCGTCGCAGCCAGCGCCGGCCTTGTTTGGGACCTGCACACCCGTCCTCGCCGGCAAAAATTCTTCTAACCTCCTCGCCTCTGAGCATTGGCTCCAAGAATTGACACATCCCGCAGAATGTGATATGATCGAAAAACGCGCGAACTGCGGTGTGCCACGCAGCTAGCCGGGGTCCAATTCACAATTCAATACAGAGCAGGAGGAGTAGGCGATGAAACCCGTAAAGCTTCTGGTGTTTGTCGTTGTCTTGCTCGCATTGGTACTGCCAAACGGTGGGACGGCCATACTGGCCGAACCCAACCGGCAGGGGCAAGTACCAACGGTTGAGGTTGAGCCGGCTGTGTTGTCAGCCCTCCAAACGGAGGGTACGGCCAACCTCTTTGTGATGTTCCGCAGCCAGGCGGATCTCCGCGCCGCGTACGGCATGTCGTGGGCCGAGCGCGGCGACTTTGTGTACAAAACCCTGCTGGCAACGGCGCAGCGCAGCCAGGCACAGGTGCGAGCCTACCTCGACGCCCGGCGCATTCCATACCAGTGGTTCATCATCGACAACTCGATCTATATCCCTGGTGCCGGAATCAACACGGTGAATGATCTCACCCTCTTTGCCGACGTGAACCAACTGCGCCTGGAACGCATCTACCCTGTGCCCGATGTCAGGCTGGAGCCAGACATGCCGCGCATCGAGAGTGTGGAGTGGGGCCTATCCAAGATCAATGCCGATGACGTGTGGGCGCTGGGCTACACCGGCGGCGGCATCGTCGTCGCCAACATCGACACGGGTGTGCGCTACACACACCAGGCACTCGTCAATCAGTATCGGGGCAACCTGGGCGGTGGCAGCTACAACCACACCTACAGTTGGTCCGATCCCACCGGCACCTATCCGAGCGCGCCTGGCGACAACAACGGTCACGGCAGTCACACCATGGGCACAATGGTGGGCAGCGATGGCGGTAGCAACCAGATCGGCGTGGCACCGGGGGCACAGTGGATCGCGTGCAAGGGCTGCAGCAGCACTTCGTGCTCCGACTCGACCCTCAATGCGTGCGCCGACTGGATGCTGGCGCCTGGCGGCAGCACGAGCATGCGGCCGCACGTCGTCAACAACTCGTGGGGCGGCTGCACATACGACGATTGGTACCGCTCCAAGGTCACGGCCTGGCAGGCAGCGGGCATCTATCCCGTCTTTTCCGCCGGCAACACCTCGAATTGCGGCTACTCGAGCGCGTTCTGTGGCTCGGTGGGCACCCCCGGCACCTACAAGGAGGTGACGGCAGTTGGCTCGACCACGTCGACCGATGCGATCTCGAGCTTTAGCCTGTGGGGGCCTTCGCAGGACCCGACAGAGCCAAACGCGATCAAGCCCGAAGTGAGCGCCCCCGGCTCTACCATCCGCTCGGCTTACTACAGCGGGGATACCACCTACTATACCATGAGCGGCACCTCGATGGCCGCCCCCCACGTCTCGGGCGCTCTCGCCCTCATCTGGTCGGCGTGCCCTTCGCTGGTCGGCAATTTTGACACGACGGAGCAACTGCTCAAAGATTCGGCGGTCAAGATCGCTTACGCCACGGGCTGCGGTAACGAAGGATCTGGCAACATCCCCAACAATGCCTTTGGCTATGGCCGGATCGACGTGCTGGCAGCGGTCAACGCCTGCGCCAACCCAGGCCCGACTTCTACGCCGACCAACACGCCCACGCCAGCTCCCGTCCAGCCGATCCTGTTGGTGGACGACGACAACGGGTCGGCTTACGAGTCCTATTTCGCGGCGGCACTGAATAGCCTGGGCAAGGGTTATGACACCTGGACCGTCTATAGCCAGGGCTCGCCCACAGCAGCCACGCTGCAGGCACACCCGATCGTCATCTGGTTCACTGGCAACGACTATTCCACCACGCTGACCAGCACCGACATTGCTAACCTGACCACCTATCTGAATGGCGGCGGCAAGCTGTTCATCACCGGTCAGGACATTGGCTACGACATCAGAACCGATGCCTTCTATGGCAGCTACCTGCACGCCAGCTATGTGGCCGACGACACCAACGTCACGACGCTGACCGGCACTGACATCATGGCCGGTGTCAACGTGACGATCACAGGCGGTGATGGCGCAAGTAACCAGAGCTACCCCTCGGCCATCGGGCTGGGCTCTGGCGCCGTCGGCCTGTATGACTATGATGGCACCACTTATACGTGGGGCGCGCTGCGCTGGGAAGGCACCCACAAGGTCGTCTACCTTTCGTTTGGCTTTGAGGCGATCAGCGCCGCGGCCACACGCGCTACGGTGATGGGCAACGTGCTGACCTGGCTGGATGGCGGCGTTACGCCGCCGACCAACACACCCATCCCGCCAACCAACACGCCCGTCCCCCCAACCAACACACCTACCGGCGAGCCGCCGACGTCAACCCCAACGCCCACATCGCCTCCCTCTGGCGACGTGGTCTGGCTGTCACTGACCGCCAATGCCTCGCTGGGCACGCTTGGCACCGTGAACGACGAGGACATTGTCGCACTCGACCTGGACACTGGTGCCTATTCCTGGGTGTTTGACGGCTCTGACGTGGGCATCACGGGCGACATCGACGCCTTCGACGTGCTCGACAATGGCCACATCCTGATCTCACTAGACTCGACCGCCTCTGTGGGCGGCCTGGGCACGGTGTACGACTCGGATATCATCGAGTTCACGCCCACCTCACTGGGTGCCACCACTGCCGGCACCTTCTCCTGGTTTTTCGACGGCTCTGACGTGGGGCTGAGCAGCAGCACCGAGGACATTGACGCGATATACATGCTGCCTGATGGTACCTTGCTGGTCTCCTTCCGCAACTCTTTCAGCGTGACCGGCGCCTCGGGCCAGGACGAGGACCTGATCCGCTTCACCGCCACCTCATGGGGCTCGACCACAGCAGGGACATGGAGCTGGTACTTTGACGGGTCAGACGTCGGCCTGTCGACCTCGTCGTACGAGGACGTCGACGCCTTGTGGCTCGACACCTCGGCCTTGCCCTACCCTGACGTGTACCTCAGCACGATCGGCAACTTTGCCGTCACCGGCGTCTCGGGCGCAAATGAGGACATCTTTGTTTTCCACCCCACTGCCCTGGGGTCGACCACCGCGGGTACCTTTGGCCCCGGCCTCTACTTTGACGGCAGCACCTTGGGCCTGTCGTCGTATGACGTCGACGCGTTCGACGTGCCCTAGCCTGCAGACAGCACACGGCGGGGTGGGTCAAGTGACCCACCCCGCCTGCTGTCCTGGCGCTCCCTGCCAGGACTCTACGTCTCTACGCGGTCAAGCGCAAACGTCACATCGATGGGCACGAGCATACCAAGCTCACCACAGTTCGGGCAGATCGCTTCCTGATCCTCACTCTCAAAACGCAGCCCGCAGCAGTTCCAGCAGATAAAGCGGCTGGGTGCGAGAAAAGTAACCACCTGCGTGCCGTCAACCAGCGTGCCGGCACTCATCTCGCGGACAAGATCGCACAGGGTGCGCTCGACTTCCGGCTCGGCACTGAACAACTCCACGTGCAGCCGCCTGATCTGGCCGCCACCGCGCGCTTCTGCGTACGCCACAGCCTGTTCCAGCATCGCGCGTACTTCTTCTCGTTCAGGAAGCACCACGTCCACAGCAATTACTCCATTTCCCCGCCCTTTCAGGGCCACCTATCCCTCGAGATTACAGGCCAGATCGTCTTAATTGAAACAGCCAATCCCGTTGTCGCCGGTCGTCCTGCCACCGATCTCGTGCAGGCCCATTATAACACAAATCGCCTGCCAGGCCCTCCAAGGCGACAGCGATCGCCTCGGCAAGGGCTATGCTACGCAGCATACACAACAGTGGCCCAGGCACATGCGTGCCCGGGCCACTGTTCAGCAGCAGAATTCGGTCGTGATGGCCTAATAGACCATGCTCGGGTTCCAGACCTCCCACACCTTGCCCACCAGGTGTGGCCCAACCTTCAGCGTCGGGGTTCCCGGCTTCCAGCCGGACGGCGCCACCTCCGCGCCACCGGTTGCACGCACCATCTGGTACGCCTGCACCTGGCGCACCAATTCCGCGACATTGCGGCCCACCGGCGGAGTCAGCACTTCCATGGCCTGGATCACCCCGTCCGGATCGATCAGGAACCGACCACGGATGTCGACCCCGCCTTCCTCATCGTACACGCCATACAGCCGGCCGATCTTGCCGCCGGCGTCCGACAGCATCGGGAAGGGAATCCCACCCTCGACCATCTTGGACAGTTCTTCGGCCACCCAGATCTTGTGCGTGAAGCGGCTATCGGTGCTCACCGACAGAAACTCAACGCCGAGCTTCTGGAACTCGGGGTACTTGGCGGCAACTGCCGCCAACTCGGTCGGTCAGACAAAGGTGAAATCACCGGGGTAGAAGCAGACCACCACCCACTGCCCACGATAGTCGGACAGCTTGACATTCTTGAATTTGTCTTCATGATAGGCGCTTGCTTCGAAATCGGGCGCCTCTTTGCCAACACGTGCTACTTGCATTTGGACCTCCTCTTTTTGTGCTTGGGGTTCATCTTGTGGGGGCGCCGGGGACGCCAGTGGTCCTCGCGCCGTCTGAACGCATGATACTGCCCCTTCGTTCATACACGACCTCCTTGTGGATTTGCCCTGGCATAGCACCGTCATGCCCCAGGGTCTGAAGCTATAACCACTGAGCATACATGATTATAGCATTGATCGGATGGGATGTCAACGCACGTTGGCAAGAAAACAGCCATTCCAAGCGTGGTGCTGGAAACAACGCATTGGGCTACTGGGGATGTATCTGCCCAATAATCGGGGGTTGGGGTGTGTGCGGTGCCCGCACACACCCCAACTCCCCCCCCTTTATTGAGATGATACCTGGGGATAGCTATTACGAGCCGATTGTCACATAAACGGGTTGGTGGTATAATGAGGCCGGCAGAAAAAAGCCTCGGAGGAGAGCGTGACCAACCACATGCCACAGCTTACCGAAGCCTTACAGCGCGGCAGCCTGGGGCTGTTCCTCGGCGCCGACCTGCCGGCAGCCGTCACCGGACTGCCCAGCCGCGCCGACCTGGCCCGCGCCCTGGCCCGCCGCCACGGCCTGGCCGAATCGGATTCGCTGGCGGCCGTGGCCCAGCAGGTGGGCCGGCACGGGCAGCGCTTTGAGATCGTTGCCTTCCTCCGCGACCGGCTCGACACGACCGGCAAATCACCACAGCCCTTCCACCGGCACGTCGTCGACCTGGTGCAGCGGTACCAGATTGCCACCCTCGTGACCACCGCCTACGACGATCTGCTCAAGCGCGCGTTCCAGGACGAACACACCGGCCTGAACGTCGTGGTGCGCGGCGGCGACGTGATGTTTGCCAACCCTCGCACCCCGACGCTGTACAAGCTGTACGGCGACCTGGCGCAGCCTGACACCCTGGTCGTCACCGAGGATGACCACTATGGACTGTGGCGCGACAGGGAGAAAGAGGCGCTGCTCGACGAGGTGCGCGCGGCCCTGAAAAAGAATGCCGTCCTCTTTCTCGGCTACAACCTGGCCGACCCCGACTTTCATCTGCTCTGGCGCGAGGTGCTCGACAAGGCCGGCAAGTTCGCCATCGGCGCCTACGCCGCCTGGCCCGGCGCGACCGAGGCGCAGAAACAAGTCTGGGAGGACCGGCATGTGCATGCCATTGACTGGCAGGCGCTGGATCTGGTGCACACCTTGGTGGGTCAGCCCCAAGAATTGAACGAGCGCCAAGGAGCGACTACCGGCGAGGTCGAGCCGGCTGGAGAGCCCGAGCCTGCGCGCGGCGGGATCGCCCCGGCCGATGCCCGCCCCGACCACCTGGCGGCGATCCGTGCGTTGCTGCGCGCAGCCTTTACCCCGCAGGACCTGCGCCGCTTCTGCGAGGATCGCCCCCTCTTCCGACCCATCGTCGACGAGTTCGGGCCGGCGCACGGCCTGAACGACATGGTCGACGAGGTGGTCACCTATTCCAGCAAACACCTGTTGCTGAACGAGCTGCTGGCCGCGGTCAAAGCTGTGAATCCACGACAGTACACTTGCTTTCAGGAACAGCTTGGCAGCATCACGACTGGATCAGAGATCGAGAAAGACTGGGGTGCCTGGCGAGGCTGGCTCACCCAGCGATTCGACGACCCTGACCTGGATGCTTTCTGTTTCGACCACTTTCCTGAGGTGTACGATAGGTTCAGCCGGGGGATGCGTAAGGATGAAAAGATCACGCTGCTGCTGGACCATTGCCGCCGGCTGCCGGAGCAATACAGGCGACTTGTAGCTGCCATGGGCGGGTAGGCACCATGGGCGAGGCACAACCTGCCGCCCTGTGACCGAGCCGTGCACGGCTGCGTCTCGCGGCCGGCATCTCTGGTGCTCACCTGCAAGGGCCATTCGCTGCTCCACTACCGTCCCGGCGCCTACCTGAGCGTCCTGCGCTAACTGTTCGTCACGCGGCCGCTGCTTTTTCTCAACTACGTGCACTCGCCGCCAGACAAAGAAAGGAAATCGTGAGGGCACTACTGGCTGTGGGGTCCTCGTGACATGGGGGATCCAATGCGCATCGCGACCATACAATTCGCCCCTCTGTTGGGCAACGTGGAGGCGACGATCGAGCGGTTGGCACGCCTGCTCGCGCAAGCAGTCAGCGCGCACCTTGTCGTATTGCCCGAGCTGTGCAACTCGGGCTACAATTTTCAATCCAAAGAGCAGGCGTGGAGCACGTCGGAGGCGATCGATGGCCCCTTTGTCCGCTTTCTGGCGTCCGCCTGCCACACTCACAGCTTTCACGTCGTCTCTGGACTGAATGAGCGTGATGGCGACAGCCTCTACAACGCGGCCGTGCTCGTCGGGCCCGAGGGGTATGTGGGCCGTTACCGCAAACTGCACCTGTTCATGAACGAGAAGGACTTTTTTCAGCCGGGTGACGAAGGCCTGCCTCTCTTTGACATTTCGGCCGGCACAGAGGGATGGCGCGTGGGCTTGCTGGTCTGCTTCGACTGGCTCTTTCCCGAGGCATGGCGCGTGCTTGCGCTCAGAGGAGCCGACGTCATCTGCCATCCATCCAACCTGGTCCTCCCGGGCCTGGCCCAGCGGGCGGTGCCTGTCCACGCCGTCATCAACCGCGTCTATGTGGCCACCGCCAACCGCATCGGCACCGAGCACAACCTGACCTTCACCGGCCTGTCGACCATCGCCGATCCGAAGGGGAACGTCATCGCCCAGGCAGGGGCAGATAGGGAGGAGGTGGTTTGGGCAGACGCCGATCTGTCGCTTGCCCGTGACAAAGAGATCACGCCCCGCAACCACGTCTTTGCCGACCGGCGCCTGGATGTCTATGGTGAACTGGCGCGGATCTGACACGTCCTGGCAGTAGCAGCGAGTGTCTGCCAGCTTGTTGGGTAAGTGGCTTGCGCTGCACACAGCGCCCCGAGACAGGGCTACGAGCCTGAAAGGTTGGCCCGAATTGCAGAATGCCGAGAGCCGCAGCCGGTCGCTTGCACATTTCGGCCCTTTTGTGGTATAGTGCTGTTGTAGATCGACGTTCGAGCCAGCACATTGTGCTGGCGATCGTTCAATGGAGAATGGTTCTGTGGCCGAACCAGTCAGAACACTGGTCGTAGACGACGACGAGGCGGTGCGCTTTTTCGTAAGCGAGGCGCTCCGCCGCGATGGTCACGCTGTCACAGCCATCTCCAGCGGCGAGGAAGCGCTCGAGCAACTGCGCACCACCCCATTTGACCTCGCGATTCTCGATCTTCATCTGAGCGGTCGCGTCGACGGATTGCGCGTCCTCGAGGCGGTTGCCTGGCGCTGGCCTGAAACGGCCACGATCATCCTCACAGCGCACGGCTCCCTCGACTCTGCCATGGCCGCGATCCGCGAGGGGGTCGATGCGTATGTACTCAAGCCGATTGAAGCCGGGCAGTTGCGACAGACTGCTTGCGAAGCCCTACTCCACCGGCAGCGCCGTGGCAGGCGCGCCCCAGAAGGCGCCGGGTCCGAGATCCTGCGACGTGGCCCCTTTCTGGTCGACCTGCGAGGGCGCGAAGTAATGCTCGATGGCAAGGTGCTGAATCTCAGCCCTTCAGAGTTCCAGCTCCTTGCCTACCTCATGGAGCATGCCGGTCGCGTCATATCCCCCACCGAGTTGGTAGGAGAGGTACGCGGCTATGACTGTGATCACCTGAACGAGGCGCGCGACGTGATCAAGTGGTACATCCATCGCTTGCGCAAGAAGGTAGAGCCCAACCCCTCGCATCCATGTTACATCCTCAACGTGCGCGGCGTCGGGTACACGTTCAAAGGGTAGTCCCCTCATCACATCATCGCCGTGACGAGTGGCGTCACATCCAACTTTACCAACCCAACTCCCCCACAATTCCAACCCACTCCAGCGTGTAAAAACGCCGTTTTGTGGTATGATCATGGTAGAGTGAAGTGGGCGGTTGAGAGCAGTAGCACCAACAGAGATGACAGTGGCGCGGTGGCCATCCACCGTTCGGAATCTACCGGCAGAGGGCACGTGCAGGCCCTCTGCCGGTAGATGTTTTATTCCACAGTCACACTCTTGGCCAGGTTCCTCGGCTGGTCTACGTCCGCTCCCCGCCGCACGGCCACGTGATAGGCAAAGAGCTGGAGCGGGACGACATTCAACACCGGCGAGAGCAGAGGTGACGTAGCCGGCACAGAGATCACGTAATCCGCCTTCTGCCGGATAAAGGTATCCCCCTCCGTCGCCACTGCGATTACTTTGCCGCCGCGTGCCTTCACCTGCTCCACCTGGCTGATCATCTTTTCGTACACGCTGTCCTGCGGCACAATCGTCACCACGGGCATGCGCTCGTCGATCAGCGCAATCGGCCCATGCTTCATCTCGCCTGCAGGATAGCCCTCCGCATGGATGTAGCTAATCTCCTTCAGCTTGAGCGCCCCCTCCAGTGCGATCGGGTAGTTGATGCCACGCCCCAGGTAGAGAAAGTTCGTATGGCGAAAAAATTCATCCGCCAGCACACGGTACATGTCAGCCCCTTCGTCCAGCGCATCACCATCCAGCACCTGCCCCACCAGCTTGGGCAGTGCCAGTACGTCGTCGAGTAGCCCATTCAACCGCCCCGCGGGCACCGTCCCCCGTGCCTGGCCCAGGTAGAGCCCTAGCAGGTATAGATCCACCAGAGATGTCGTGAACGCCTTGGTACTGGCCACGCCGATCTCGGGCCCGGCATGCATATAGATCACCCCATCCGACACGCGTGCCGCCTGGCTGCCGATCACGTTCACGATCGACCAGAGCGTCGCACCTTTTCCTTTCGCCTCTTCCATCGCTGCCAGCGTGTCCACCGTCTCGCCGCTCTGCGTGATCGCCAGCACCGCCGTCCGCCCGTCGATCAGAGGATCGCGATAGCGGAACTCGCTACCATAATCGACTTCCACCGGGATACGCGCCAGCGCCTCGATCATGAACTTGCCGACCAACGCCGCATAGGCCGACGTCCCACACGACACGATCACTACCTTTTCCAGACGCTGCACCTCTTCCGCCGACAGGTTCAGCTCATCGAGTGCGACCCGGCCAGCCTGCAGGTCCACCCGCCCCCCAATCGTGTGGGCAATTGCCTCTGCCTGCTCGTGGATCTCTTTTTGCATAAAGTGGCGGTACTCGCCCTTCACCGCCGACACCGGGTCCCACGGGACGTCGTGCACCGTCTTGCTCAGCCGCCGGCCCTCTATATCAAAAAACTCGGCGCCATCGGCCGTGATCACGGCTATTTCCTTGCTGTCGAGGTGGACAATGCGCTGCGTGTGTTCGAGGATCGCCGGGATGTCGGACGCCAGAAACATCTCCCCCTGACCTACACCCACAGTGACCCCCCCCGCGTTGCCCAGCCGTGCCGCGACGATCCGGTCCGGCGCCAGCGTGCTCAGCACCGCAATGGCATGTGCGCCTTCGATCCTGTGGAGCGACAGCCGCACTGCCTCTGCCAGATCGCACCCTTCGTTCAGGTAGCTTTCCACCAGGTGGACGATGACTTCAGTGTCGGTCTCTGACTTGAAATGGTGCCCCTGGGCGATCAGGTCACGCCGCAGCGGGCGATAGTTCTCGACGATCCCGTTTTGGATCACCACCACGCGCCCCGAGCAGTCCGTGTGCGGGTGAGCATTGTTGCGCGACGGTGGGCCATGCGTTGCCCAGCGCGTGTGTCCCAGCCCCACCGAGCCTGCCAGCGGCTGCTCTGCCAGCAGTGCCCCCAGCCTGTCCAGCTTGCCCTCTTCCCGGCGCACCTCCAGGCGGCCGTCGCTCAACACTGCGATCCCCGCCGAGTCGTACCCCCGGTACTCCAGCCGCTTCAGCCCATCGAACACGATCGGCGTCGCATTCTGCCACCCCACGTACCCCACGATGCCACACATCATTACCTCCTGGGAAAAGTCAGCAGGAAGAGTGCACCAGTGAAAAGCGACAGGTCACGTCCCATCACCCGTGCACGCTGCGACTTTTTACTTATTGTTTGCTGCGCCACAGCGCCAGGGAGTTGTCGCGCCGGTTGCCCGGCGGTTTTATCCACTGCGCTCGATCATTGGAGGGAAAGAGACGGGCCGTGGCCAGGCCCGGGAGGCATCCGCCGATGGTTCGATTTTCCGGGTAACCTTTAGGTTACCCGTTGGCCCTGCCTCGCGGCAGGGAACCTCCTCCTCGTCAACCTCACCGCCAACTCTGCGGCGAGGTCCAGGCGCTATCTTTCCCGTTTGTCCGGCCGATATCTCCTGGGGGTCCACCTCCTTTCGCCAGCAAAACACATTCTACCAAAAAACCTCCAAACGCGCAACTGTGGGCGCTGGTAGATTGGGGTTACCCATCTTCCAGCGTTGGGATCAAAGTTGACGCTTACCCCAATCAAGGTATAATAAACACACCGCCCGCCTAGGCGAGTATCAAAGAGATGAGGAGGTTTCTGCAACCATGGCCGTAGTCATTACCGACGAGTGCATCGAGTGCGGGACATGTGTCGAGATCTGCCCTGAAGAAGCGATCAAAGAGCGCGACGAGGGCGGCTACTACATCGATACCGAGATCTGCATCGAGTGCCTGAGCTGCCTCGACGAGTGCCCCAGCGAGGCGATCGTCCAGCAGTAGTCCCACCCACCCAAAAGGCCCCGAAAGCCAGGCAGGCTTTCGGGGCCTTTTGACGACCTATTCATCGCTTGCTTGTCAGTCGCTGCTTGCCACTTCCCTTCCCCGCCAGAACGCCTGCCGGTTCAGCTCCACATACTTGGCCGGCACCCGCTCCTCGATGACCGACAGCCACGTCTCTGGCGGCACGTCGAGCAGCGCCGACAGCGCGCCGAGCAGGACGACGTTCGCAGCGCGCGCGTTGCCCAGCTCGCGCGCGATCTCCATCCCGGCCACGAGGTGAATCTGGTCCGTCAGCGCCTGATATGTGCTCAACACCTCGTCCTCTGTCGGATAGGTCGCACCGCCCGACGTGACCGTGATCGGTTCGATCGCCTGCTGGTTGACGATCACCGCGCCGCCGGGCCTGAGGAACCGGGCGTAACGCAGCGCCTCTGCCTCTTCGAACGCCAGCAGAATATCCGCTTCGCCCAGCCCCACCAGCGGTGAATAGACCCTCTCCTCGTCCCAGCGCACGTGGGTGTTGACACTACCCCCTCGTTGCGCCATACCGTGCACTTCCGACTTTTTCACGTCATACCCGGCCGCCAGCGCCACCTCGGCCAGCACATCACTCGCCAGAATCGTCCCCTGGCCGCCGACGCCCGCGAGTAGGAAATTGTATCCTTTGCTCATTGTGCCCTCCACGCAAACAGAAAATTGGGGATTAGGGAATTCGGACCGATTCCCGCGCCCTATTCCCCAATCCCTGATTTCCTGATCACCTTTCCTCGTAAGCTTCCGTCATCTGCTCCCGGAACAAGATCGCACCCCGCGGGCACACCTGCGCACACACCTCGCAGCCCGTACACAGCAACGGGTCGATCAGCGCCTTCGGGCGTCGCGTCTTTTCGTCGAGCTCGTCGCTCTTGACAATCGCCGGGCAGCCAATCCGGAAGCACATTGTGCACCCGTTGCACTTGTCTGCCAGCACTTTCAGCGGCACCCACCGCCGCCGCGCCTCTGGCAGTAGCGCGCACGGCTCGCGCGTGATCAGCACACTTGGGCCGTCTGCCGCCAGGTACTCCTTGATCGTCTCGTCGATCTCCTTGACGTGATAGGCCGGCACCGTTTTCACCCGTTCGATGCCCAGCGCACGCACCAGCGGCTCCAGCTCTATCGGCGGCACCTCTTCCATCTGCAGCGTATAGCCCGTGCCCGGATTTTGCTGGTGCCCCGTCATGCCCGTGATCCGGTTGTCGAGGATGATCGTCACCACGTTACTCCTATTATAGGCCACATTCAACAGCGCGGGAATGCCTGTGTGGAAAAAGGTCGAGTCTCCGATCACCGCCACCATCCGCTCTCCCACCCCCGCCTGGGCGGCGCCGTGTGCCTGGCCTATACCTGCCCCCATCGCCCCGCAGGTGTGGATGGCCGACAGCGGGGGCAGCAGCCCGAGCGTGTAGCAACCAATATCGCCCGCCACTGCCACTTTGCGCTTGTTGAGAATGTGAAACAGCCCACGGTGCGGACAGCCAGGGCAGAGCACAGGGGGGCGCGGTGGAATCGCGGGCATCTCCAGCCCATCGGACAGTGCCTCGTCCAGTGCCACCGGCACGTGCTCCGATTCGGGCAGCAGCCCAGCCTCGATCGCGCACTCGCGTACCACCCGTGGATCCAGCTCACCGATCAGTGGAAAGATACTCTTTCCTTCCACCTCAATGCCCATCAGCCGGATCTGCTCTTCCAGGAAGGGGTCCAGCTCTTCGAGGACGATCAGGCGCTCTACCTTGTCCGCGAAATCGCGCACCAGCCCGGGCGGCAGCGGATAGGTCATGCCCAGGCGCAGGATCGAGGTCTCGGGAAAGACCTCTTTCGCGTACTGGTACGCCACGCCGCACGTCACGATCCCCAGGTCGTGGCTGCCCCATTCCACCCGGTTAAGCTCGAACGTCTCGGCAAACTCGGCGAGCTGCCCGATCCGCTCTTCGATCACCGGATGCCTGGTGCGCGCATTGCCCGGCACCATCACATACTTGGCCGGATCGCGCGGAAAGGTGTCGCGCGTCGGCACATGCGCCGCTTGCTCTCCCAGAGTTACAGGCGTGCTCGAGTGGCACAGGCGCGTCGTCAGGCGCAGCAGCACCGGCGTGTCAAACTCCTCGCCGATGCGCAGCGCCGTGCCCACCAGGTCCTTTGCCTCCTGGCTATCCGACGGCTCGACGCACGGCACGCGCGCAAATCGGGCATACCAGCGGTTGTCCTGCTCGTTCTGCGAGGAATGCATCGCCGGGTCGTCGGCCGAGACGACGACGAGCCCTGCCTCCGCGCCCGTCATCGACGCGTAGAAAAACGCGTCGGCGGCCACATTCAGCCCCACGTGCTTCATCACCGCCATGGCCCGCCGCCCGGCATACGCGGCGCCAATCGCCACGTCGAGCGCTACCTTTTCGTTCGGCGCCCACTCGGCATATACGTTTGGATAGCGCGCGAAATTCTCGAGGATCTCTGTGCTCGGGGTACCGGGATAGGCAGACGCCACTTTGACGCCAGCCTCCCAGGCGCCGCGCGCCACTGCCTCGTTGCCTGACAAGAGTCGCTTCATCGTGTTCTCACCTCCACCGGTGTTGCCACGATTATACCACGGGAAAGAGGTGACTCAAAAACACTCATCGGCTCCGGCCTCGATCTCCCGCTCGTGTGCCTCAATGTCCGACAAGCGGTTACCTAACCACCAGAGGCAGGTACACCCGGGCGGATGACTCACTCGGCCAATATTCATCCGCACCTGCGTCCCGCCCACTCCCATACGGCCGTGCCTGCCTATCTATGTCGAAAGGCTCCTGACTCGAGATCGACAACCCAACAGCCGGTGAGCTGACCAGTAGGTGATAATCCTCGTCGCCAACAAACCCAGCCGACTCGGCCGTTGTACACTCCCCTTCAACACTCCCCTCGCCCCACACGTTGTCA
The DNA here is from genome assembly GCA_016929795.1 of Anaerolineae bacterium. Next base: position 19,496 of record JAFGIA010000167.1, on the reverse strand, counting down.
CTGTTACCTGCAAAAAGGCACTCGCTCAGGTTCAGCACATTCCCCACCTGCACCATGACAGCAGGCCACTGTCCAGTGTGATCTGCCACAATGCTGTAATGCAGATCCGTGCGCACGGGCTGCTGGGACTGGTACTGCTGTAACAGGAGGGCCGGGCCGTAGAGGAGCGTCGGTCCCAGCCGGTTATCGACAAAGGTAGTATGCGAGATATGGCCTTCCACCCCTTCGAGCCACACCCCGGCACCACCGCCGCCCATCACATTCGTGCCCGTGCCCTCAATCACCTCATTGCGCGCTAGGACACTGTTCACCAGTGTCAACGACCGTGCCTGCTCACTCCCCTTAACCAGGTAGAGACCCCCACCGGCCGCGCCGCCTGTCCAGCCGGTGGTACCATTGCCCCCGCGCGCAACGTTCTCTAGCACATAGCTGCGCTCCATGACAAGGTCGTAGGCGAAACCACCGATCGCGCCCCCACCACCAAACCATGCGCTCGGACTGCTGCCTCCCACTGCTTCATTGCCCACCAATCGGGCATCGACCACGCGCAGCGCACTGAACTCGATGTACACCGCTCCACCCAAGCCCGCGCCGGCCTGTACCCCCGCGCTGCCCCCCATTGCCCTGTTGCCTGTGGCGATGAAATTCGTAAACGTGGCATCGATGTACATGCGCAAGCCGATGGCGCCACCTAATGCGTCGGCCGTGTAGTGATAGACTGTGTCCTTGCCCGAGCCGTTTGAGCTACCTGCCTGGGCCACATTGTTCGTAAAGGTTACCGATCGACCTTCTACCGCCGCCACGTCGACCGACAGCCCGCCGCCTACTGCCAGGCCGCCGCGGTCACGCCCCGTGCCGCCCACCGCCTGGTTGCCTTCAAAGGTGACCCGCTCCAATACACATACGCTGCCCGCCGGTACGCCGTGCAGCGCGATGCCGCCCCCCGAGCCAGTTCCTCCAAAGGTATAGTCCGCGTCGCCCCCCACGGCCCGGTTGTTGAGAAACAGGGTGTCGCGCACAGTCACAGGCGCGTTCACCGTGTACAGCCCACCGCCATACCCGGAAAGAGCATCCGCCGTGCCCTGCGTGGCCCCTTGTGCCAGGCCGTTCTGGATCGTGAACCCTTCGAGCCGCAGGCTGGAAGCCGGCGTCGTGGGGTTGGAGCTTATTACGGTGATACCTCGGTGGCTCTGCTCACCGTCGATGATGGTCGGATATGCCTGTGGGTTGGGTCCGCTCCAATCGCTGGCACGGTAGCCGCCGATCAGAGACAGGTGTTTGCTAACCACGCACACAATCGGCTCTGCGGCAGCAGAAAAAAGATTGCACAGCGAGTCTGGCGGGGGGGCCGAGTAGGTGTAGGTTCCTGCTGCTACCAAGATCGTATCCCCCGATTGGGCCAGGTTCACCGCGTACTGGAGCGTGCGACACGGCGCCGCCGCCGAGCCGCAGTCGGGATCGTCCGTGCCAGTCGTCGCCACGTGCACCGTTGCCTGGACGCGCGCGCCCTCGGGCCACAGCGCGGCAGTCGATCGTACAGCCGTCACTTCCCATCCAGGGCCGGCGAAGCCCTGGTTTCCCCTCGCCACATCCCCGGCACACACCGGTCCATCGCTCAGCGTACCCATTATGACCAGCACGACGACCCACAGCCACCGGGAAAAATTCTTTGACCTTGTCATTGTTGGTCGATTCTCCATTCGTCTAAAAGTCCGGCCTTCCATCCTGGTCCGAGCCACGGCCTGCTCACAGCAGAAAATGGCCAACGGTGGTAGGAACCGGATGGTGCAGGCAGGCGATCCTGCGCTATATCAGGGATTACTGTTTGCCCGGCACCGTCTAGTCGGAGATTAACTCCACATTCAGCGCCTCCGGTCCCTTGATCGGATAGTGGACGTGGAATCGAACCGTCTCGCCCTCACGGGGATGCCTGTCATCCTCTGCGACGAGCTGGCGCTCGTGAAAAAAGAGCTCTTCCCCCTCGTCACTGACGATAAAACCAAACCGCTTGCGTGGGTTAAACCATTTGACTTCGCCGTGCTTCTTTGGCATTGGCCCCTTGGTCAAAAAACAGGTTGGACACAACAACGGGGTGGTCACCTTGATGCCCCGGCGCTCGAGCAGGTCATCGTACGTGGCTGTTAACACGAACCCACTTCCGCACCGCTGGCAGGTGGCACTGCGTACCTGGCGCAACATGGTCCTCTACTCCTGACTTCTATACCGTTACAAACTCGTAAACAACTCGCAGCAGCCGGACGGCGCCTGAACCGCTACGCCGGCTGTTTCTTTTTCGCCTTTCTCGCCTTCGCTCTCGCCTTGGCTGTCTCCTCGGCGCGCATCTCATTCCACACCCTGCTCAGCGACGATTTGAAGCGCCGATCCGCTTTGGGCTTTTCAAAAGCAGGTATCGGCCAAAAGTCGATGAGGTGCTTCAGGCTGCGCGCCGTGTCGGCCTTTGACAGGTCCGACTTGTAGGCACTGCGCACCCTCCGGCGCACCAGCCGCAAGAACTCGGACATCTTGGCTGTCGCTTCCTTGCCGCTCAGCTCGCCATGCCCTGGAACCAGCACGTCGTAGCGCAGCTTGCGCAGGTAGGTCAGCGCGTCGAGCCACTGCTTTGTATCCGCTTGCGATAGGAACGGCGGCCGGTCCGTCACCACCAGGTCCCCCGTGAAGAGAACCCGGTCCTCCGGCAGATAAATGGCCGTCGTCGCTTCCGTGTGTCCCCCAAGTGGGATCATGTGGATCTCTTTGTCGCCCTTGAAGAGAATGATCCGATCGTTGAATGTGACTTCGGGCTCGACAATGTTCAGATCCTCTTTCCACTCGTCCACGGCCTCGGGGATCCTGTCGCGATAGAGATTGAGCAGGCGCGTGCGAAAGCTATCGCCATAGCTCTTCATGTTCTTCCACGCAAACTCGTGTGCGATCACGGTCGCCTGTGGAAAATACTGGTTGCCGATGACGTGCCCACGGTGATGATCGGTGTTTAGGATGTAGACGATCGGCTCATCGGTGCGCCGTTCGATCTCGTCCTGCCAGGCGCGCGCGTCCTCAGGCAGCATCGGCGTGTCGATCAGGATCACGCCCTCACCGGTAATGATACATCCCACGTTCGCTCCGTGGAATGAATTCTCGACCAGCACGTTTGGAGCAACTTCCTGGATCATTCCTACCTCGAAAGCCCTCCGCACCCAGAACCATGCGGGTTTGGGCAAGTTATGTTTTGTTCACACGCCGCCTATGCCGGCGCCTTCTTTCTCCTCGATCAGCAGACCCTCGCTCAACACTGCGTCGATCGTCTGCTCGGCATCATCCGGATCAACACCCGAGACCAACGCCATCTCGCCGGCCAGGCGCGCCCGGGCCTTTTCCAGATACTCGTTGTCCTTCTTGGTCAAGTGCTCGCGCATCCTGTGCCAGGTCAGGTCCCGCACCACTTGGGCAATCAGCAATACCCGCCCCGTCCGGAGCTTTGCCCACACCTGCTCCTGCCGCTCCCGATAGTCGTCGGGCAGCAATTCAGGCCTGGTGCGCAGGGTATCGATCATGCGCGACCGTTTGTCACCCGACATCGCCGGCCGTACGCCCACATCGCCAGCGGTGCGCCATGGTACGTACACCGTCAGCTCGCACGCAGGGATCTCGATCACATAGTACCGCTTTGCTTCATCACTCAGCGCCTTGCGCTCGACGCCTACGATCTCGCCGGGACCATAAGATGGGTGTACCACCTTGTCGCCCACGGAAAAGTGCATATGATTCTCCCCCCAGGGTCCGGCGATATGCTCCTGTGGACACATCGCCGGACCGGTCAGATAGACACTCTTACTGGCCGATCTCCCAGGCCCCAGAGCGCCTACTTTTTGCGTCGTTGCCAGCGCGTCCGCTTCAGAGCCTTGCGATGTTTGTGCTTGGCCATCCGCTTCTTGCGCCACTTGCGTACTGAACCCATACTTTTACTCCTTATTTTCTCTTCTTCAAGCCCAACAAACGCCGCACGCGCTTGCGGTCCGCATGATCTACCTTCACGTAGCGATCCATCGATCGCAATCGTCGCTTTGTTTTCTTGCGGCGCAGGTGGCTGCGGCCTGTCTTGAGCCGCCGCAGCTTGCCCGTGCCTGTCACCTTGAAGCGCTTGGCTGTGGCCTTGTGCGTCTTGATTTTCGGCATATCTCACTCCATTCTAAACCCAATCGGCTTGACACCACCGGCTGGTTACCGCTGGTTGCGCCGTCGCTGAGAACGCCATCGCCGTCGACGCTCGCGCCTCATTGCCTTGCGCAGGGCGATTCGCCGCTGCTCACTCTTTGATACAAAAAATCTCTTCTTCTTGGCTTCACTTAGCACACGCTCCCGCTGTACCTCCTTGCGGAACCGCTTCAATAGTGCCTCCTGTGACTCGCCAGGCTTGAGCTGGACTGTCGCCAGTTTAACTCACCTCCTCCGCTCTTCTTTTTTTGGATCCCTTGCCGGCACAACAAAAAACCTGGTCGTGCCGCTTGCCCCCCCGGCAAAACCAGGCCCGCACGCCGGTGTCACACCTATCAACGGTGACTTGGCCGGCTCTTATGTGCCTCACAAACACAGGCATATATCAAGAACCCAACGTCGTCTGTCAGGTCAGCAGGCCCAGAACAGGATGGCGAAGGCTCACCGTACCGGCGCGCATATCTCGATCCAACATTATGAGCTCGACTATATTATACCATATTTGGCCCACTGTGTCAACCGCACTCCGCGCGCCCAGGTGCACGGGCGCTGCATACCCTCTACTCGACCAACAACCCGCCCGGTCGTGTGCTTTCAGTGGCACACCTGTTCCAGTACTCCGATCCTCACCGTTGCACAAGCAGAAGAAGCGTGGTATAATGCCCGCCATCGAGCGGGCTCGTTCCCGCCGGGAGAAGGGAGAACCGGTGGAACAACTACTCATCTACCTGCCGTTCCTGGCCCTCGTCGTCGTGGCCAACGTCGCCGAGCGCCACAGGGTGGCTCCCTATCGCGTCGCCGATCCGCAGCTCGACGAGCTCGCGAGGGCCGTGATTCGCTACGCGCCGGAGGCGCTCCTCACCCTCGTCAACGTGTCACTCATGGGACTGGGCATCATCGCCGCCCTTGCCGGTCAAGTCGGCCTGCTCACCGCCGCGCCTGGGGCTGAGGGCACCCTGCTTGACGTCAACTGGGTCGGCGCAGCCGGTACCATGTTCCTCACCGGCGCCCTGGCCTTCTTGCCCTTGCTCCGCCCCGTGCGTGCCTGGCTTGCCCGCTGGCTCGACATCGACCCTGATTCCGACATGCACATGACGGCGCTCGCCTTTGCCGCCTACCAGATCGGCCTCAGCCTCAGCCAGCTCGCCCTCATCGGCAACATCGAGACCCTCGCAGCCACCGACCTCGTGCTCGACGAGTGGGATGTCCTCCTCAGCGGCGTGCCCCTCTTTGTCTTCGCTCTGCTCGGCGTTGGCCTCTGGATCCGGCGCACCGGCAGCGGAACGGCACAACGCCTGGGGCTGGTGCGCCCTACGTGGCGCCAGATCTTCGCCGTGCCGATCCTGATCATCCTCTTTATCGCCATCGACTATGCTGTGGCCGAGGCCTGGTCTGCGCTCGACCCGGCCGGATATGCGCTGCTCGAAGGTTTTACCGCAAAGTTGTATGGCAGCCTGGCTACCGCGACGGGTGCTTTGGTCCTCGGGCTATCGGCTGGCATCAGTGAGGAGATCCTCTTTCGTGGAGCCGTGCAGCCGCGCCTCGGCCTGCTGCTGGCCACCACGCTCTTTGCCATCGGCCACATCCAATACGGCGTGACCCCTGCCACGGCCGAAGTATTCTTCATCGGCCTGATCCTCGGCCTTGTCCGGGCCCGCACCAACACGACTATGGCCATTCTCGTCCACGCCGGCTATAATGCCATCGGCACATTGATCGAGATGTTCTGAGATGGGGGACAACGATCGGGAAGATCCAGTGAGCCTTGATACGAGCGCTCATTTGAGTCATCGTCTGAACCGCCTGCGTTCGATGCGCGGGCCGCGCCACGGGGCATCCATCTCCCCTGACGCCGCAGCACCCAGGGTGCGCCCGACCGCCTATCCTCCTCGCGTGGGCCGGGCCATCGAGGAGCTCCTATCGGGCGAGTTGCTGCACACCCGCCACGGCACCTGCTTTGTGCACCGCGAGTGCTATCCGCTCGATCATGCCCATGGGCGGCTCAGCCTCTCGGCCCTCGCACCGCACTCGCCCGTCCGCCCTGCCCTGCTGGCGCGCGACACTCGGCTCGCCGCCGTCGATCTGCACCACCTGGCCTTCATCGATACCGAAACCACCGGCCTGGCCGGCGGCACCGGCACCTACGCGTTTCTGATCGGCGTCGGCCTCTTTCGCGACGACACCTTTGAGATCCACCAGTTCTTCATGCGCGACTATGCCGAGGAGCCAGCCCAGATCATGGCACTAGGCGAGTTGCTTGACGGCCTCGAAGGGATTGTCAGTTTCAACGGCAAAAGCTTTGACCTGCCCCTGCTCGAAACCAGGTTCCTGATGGTCCGCCAGCCGCCGCGCCTCGTCGGCGCGCCCCACCTCGACCTGCTGCCTGTCGCCCGCCGCCTCTGGAAATACCGCCTCGAATCGTGCGCCCTCTCCTCGCTCGAGCTTGCCGTGTTGGGCGTGCAGCGTGCTCAAGCCGACGTGCCTGGCTGGGTCATTCCGTCACTCTATGCCGAATACGCCCGCACCGGCGACGCATGCGAGATGCCGCGTATCTTTTACCACAATGCGCAGGACATCCTGTCGCTCGTCACCCTGGCGGCGCGCCTATGCGACCTGGTCGCGGCATCGCCTCCCTACGACGACATCCTGCCTGGCGAGGACCTGTATGGCCTGGGTCGGCTGCTCCTCGACCTGGGCGACACAGATCGCGCCGAGGCGGCCTACACCCGTGCCGCATCCGGGAGCCGCCCCCACGTCCGCGAGCGGGCGATGCACGATCTGGCCACCCTCCTGAAGCGCCAGGAGCGGCGCGACGAGGCCGCCGCCTGGTGGGCATCGCTCGCCACCGCCCACGACAGCGTCGAGGCTTGCGAGGAGCTGGCCAAGCACCACGAGTGGTGCACCGGCGACCTGCCGCAGGCGGCAGCCTGGACCGAGCGCGCGCTCACCCTCGCCCGTGCCTGGTCTCCGGGCTCCAGCCGGCGTGAGATCCTCGCCGCCCTCGAACACCGTCTCGCCCGCCTCCAGCGCAAGCAACAAAACAACCCCCGGCATGAGCCGCTGGTCGGATAACGATCCACCTACCCCTTCAATCTCCCGACCTACCGCCCCAGAAACTCGTCCCACATCTGCTCCGGGACCAACACTGCCACCACCCGGCCGCGCGCGCATACCTCACCGCCTGCCCACAGATCCGTGTTTACCACCACCTTGCGCCCCTTGATCTCTTCCACCGTGGCGCGCAGCTCCAACACTCCGTCGATCGGCGTCGGCTTTAAATAGTCTACGTGCAGCGATCCGGTCACAAAGCGCAGTGCCGGCTCGCTATCCATGGGCCGTCGCTGGTCGCGATACATCGCCGCCGCGGCCGTCCCCGTGCTATGACAGTCGATCAGCGACGCGATCAGCCCGCCATACACGTACCCCGGCACGGCCGTGTGATACGGCTCAGGCGTAAAGCGGGCCACCGCCTCGTTGCCATCCCAATAGCTCTTGATCTGGTGCCCATACTTGTTTAGCCGCCCGCAGCCGTAGCAGTGAGCCACCTCGTCGGGATAATAGTCCTGGAACGCCTTCTCTGTCATGGAACCCCCTTGATGATCTTGTCTTGTGCCACCAGACTTGCAACCTCATTTTTTTCAGAAGGCACGCTTGCGCACCCTCGCCGCGCCCCACGCCTCGATCAGCGCGGTCACAATCGCGGCATAGGCAATCACCTTCTGCCCGATCACCTGCACCATCACCCCTCTGGCATTGCCAAACCCCGGCCCCTGGAAGAGCAGCCACAGATAGCCGGCGAGCAGCAGGGCGAACACGCCATAGACCACTGCATATCGGTTCGGGTAGCGCGCCGAGGTCAGCACCGCCGCCATGTGAAACAACGTGGCGATCAGGAAAGTACGAAACGCCGTGGCGACGAAACAGCCATGGGCCGCACGCGCCACATCGGCCGGCGTAAAGGCGATGCCCATAAAAGAAGGTGCATGGCTCAAACCTCCTCACCCTCGGCGGGTGTCACCTGCAGCGCCGGGTACACCTGGCGCAGCACGTCAAGCCACGCAGCCTGCGGCCCAATCGGCCGCGGCAGGTCGTCGAGCGGCGCCCAGAAGAGGGTAAACGTGTGATAGTCGATCTCCACGAGCCACGATTCGGGCGTGTCGCCGGGGTGAGTTAGGTGGTAGAAGTGGCGGCGTAGACTCGTCGTCAGCATCTCGTCGCGCACCCAGCCTTCAATCCGGTATGTGATGTAATGCCTGTCCGGCTCCTCATCCCACTCCTCGTACATCACCTGCGTAAAACCAGGCTCGGCCCGCTCGACGCGCACCACGGCACTGCGTGGCAGCGTCGCCCAGTCAAAGCTGCTCGTGTCTGGCCGGGCATACACCGTCGTCCTGGCGACGATCAGGCGCAGGTCGCCTGGCACATGCCAGTCGCGATGGCCCAGGTAGGCATGCAGATCGAACCCTGCCAGCCCCGTCTCCTCTGCCGCTTCACGCAGCGCGGCCTCTTCCGGCGTCTCACCGTCGTCCACCGTTCCCGCCGGGATCTGCACTCCGGCGAACGGGTGACAAAACAGGAGCAGCTCGTCACCCCGCGGCCCGGCGCGCGTGATAAATGTCGCCACTTTGGTCACCCCCGGGGTTGTCTCCCCGACGGCCGGCTGCATCACACCAACTGCCGGGATCACCGCCCCTCCTTCAAGTACCCTCGCACCCCCTCGTGCCCTGCCGGATACAAAGCCCAGTCGAACGTATCGACCGCACGTTCCCATACCTCTTCCGGCATGTCATCCCATGTGTGGCCCGCCGTCGCTGCCAGGCGGATGCTGTGCGCCACCAGGTGCCCGGGCACGTTTCGCCCCTGCTCGATATTCAACAGACACGCGCGAGCAAACGCACCACCCATTTCCAAAAAGCCGCTCTCGTGCGCGGCTGTCCACGACTCTGTACGGTCGTATTCTACTCCTCGCAGATCGACCTGCCACCGATTCTCTTGCCACGTCAGGAGCGCGTACTGGGCACGCCAGTCACAATTGATCGGCCCGCCCACCGAGCCCGGGTTGATCGCCTGGCGCCCATCCAACTGCCACGTCCATTGAATGTGCGAGTGACCGCACACCAGGATTGGTTCGTCGATGCTCGACATCGCCTCGTGCAACGGCATGCAGCTCGCCAAGTCGATGCCCGCATCCTGAAAGTGCCCTGTCACCTGCTCCTCCCCGTCGGGCAAGAGGTGCTGCCGGGTGCTCCGCGGCGAGCCATGGAGCACGCGAATCGGCACGATACCATCCACCCCGTCCATGACGACGACCCCCTGGTGTGGCAACGATGCCAGGTACTCGATCCCAGCCGCGTCGAACTGATCGTGCACGAACCGCATCGGCGCCCAGCGACTCGATGTGTACCAATCTGCTGGCGCTTTCCCTCTGTCATAATCCAGGACATAGTCCTCGTTGTTGCCCCGGATGACGATCGCCCCCAGGTCGCGCAGCCGCTCGACCACCTGCCGTGAGTGACTCCCACCGGTGCTGTCGCCCGCCACGACGATCTGCCGGGCACCCTGTGCCTGCGCGTCGACCAGCACTGCCTCGAGCGCCGGCAGATTGCCATGCACGTCTGACACGAGCGCCAGGCAAATAGCTGCTTGTCCCATCAGGTTCAGGCCCTCATTCATCCTCTACCTCTGGAACGACAAGTGGCAGCGACACGGTGAATGTACTTCCTGCGCCAACCTGGCTCGACAGGTGGACAGTGCCTCCCATGAGGGTCGCGAGATCGCGCACGATCGACAGGCCAAGGCCCACGCCGGCCCGCGAGCGCGTGGACGAGGTATCCACTTGCTGAAAGGCCTCAAAGATCGTCTCCTGCAACTCGGGGGCAATGCCAGGGCCTGTGTCCGACACCTCGATCGTCCACCGCTCCTGGTTGGCGTGCAGGCACACCCGCACGCTGCCCGATTCCGTGAACTTGACCGCGTTTTCTACGAGATTCATCAGCAACTGGTGCAGGCGCTGGCGATCACCCATGAGCCACGCCGGTAGATTCTCATCGATCTCTGTCGTCAGGCCCAGCCCCTTTTCAGAGGCGAAGGGCATCATGATCGCCGCCATCTCATCCACGAGACGCCGTAGCTCAAAAGGCTCGTGATAGATCTCGATCTTGCCCGCCTCGATCTGAGCCTGGTCCAGCAAGCTCTCGATGAGCACCATCAACTGCCTGGAATTGGCCAGGATGCGCTCTGCCGTGCGTTGTTGGGCCGGCGCAAGGTGGCCATAGATACCTAGCGTCAGCATGTCGGTAAAGCCAAGAATTGCATTCAGCGGCGTGCGTAGATCGTGGCTGACGTTGGCGAGCAAGCGGCTCTTGAAACGGCTCGCCGCCAATGCCTGGTCGCGCGCCTGCTCCAACGACGCCTCGCGCCGCTGAAGTTCCGCGGCCATCGTGTTGAACGCCGTTGCCAATTGGCCGATCTCGTCCTCGCGATCACTGTCGATCCGGTACGCCAGGTCTCCCTGCCGGATGCGCTGCGCTCCATCACGCAGTTTTTCCACCGGTTCCAGGATCTCCTGCTGCAAAAGCCGGTTGATCACCCAGATCACCGCCACGCCGAATACGATGCCCAGGACAACCGCCAGCGTCAGCGCCTGCCGTGTCACGGCAGACGCTTCCGAGTATGCCACTTCTGTAAAGACCAACCACCGGCTGTTGTCGATTGGCATCGAGGTGCCGGTCACTTCCCGGCCCTCAAAATTCTGGTATTGGCCGCTCCACATCCCGTCCAGGGCCGCAGCGGCCGCTTCCATCTCCTGGCGGCCCGCGATGCTCGTCCCTGCCCGAACCAGGTCCGGGTCCGGGTGTGCAATCAGGTCACCCTCGGCGTCGACCACGTACGCCTGCCCCGTCTCTCCAAACTCGATCCCTGCCACCACATCCCACAGCACGTTCATCCGCACGCGTACGGCGACGACCCCACGGTCGCCTGCCGGCGCGGCAAGGATCAGGTAGGGCTGATCTGTCGACGAGATCTGCACATCTCCTGTGTACGAGTGCCCGTCAATGGCAGTCAGGAACCAGTTCGACTGGGGCACCGTAAAGAGGTTCCCGAGCACAGGCACATCCCCCTGCGATGCGCTCGCAAAAACCATTCCTCCTGCATCGACGCGCACCACCTCTAGCAGCGCCTCGTTCTTGTGCAGCAGTTCGTACATCGCGTCTGGGTTTGACTCGAGGTAGGCGCGATCCAGCACCCCCACCAGTGCCATATAGTCTTGCACAGTCCGGAGAAAACTCTCTACCGTGCGCACCGCGTTCCTCGCCGCCTCACATTGGCGGCTCTCCCAGACGACCCGTTCCGTGTTATGGACAAAGCGCACAATGCCGGGGACGCTGAACACAAACACGATCACCATGATTCCCGTCAGGATCACGCCCTGGCGGTGGCGCAGGCTTTTTCTTTGTGACAGCGGCAGCCATTTTCGTGCGTGGTGCATTGCCTTCCCTACTCGCCTGCTGCCCAAAAGCGTTGCCAGGCCTGCTCATAGAGTGCCTCGCCCTCAGCACTCAGTGGCAGAATGATCTCGGCGTCGTACAGGCTGCCTGCCGGCGGAAAGATGGCCGGATTCTCACGCAAAGCCTCGTCCACCATCGGCATCGCCGCGTCGTTCGGCAGCCAATAGTAGGTCTCGTTCATGATCCGTGCACTCACCTCGGCGCGCAACAGGTAGTTGATCAGCCTCTCTGCCGCTTCCTTCTGCTTCGACGCCGCCGGGATCGTAAAGTTGTCGCCCCACAGGATCGCCCCCTCAACTGGCATCACATAGTCGACTGCCTGGTTCTCCTCCTTCCCCGCCGTGACGTCATCCGCCTGGCCTACAGCAATCACCACCTCGCCGCTCACCAGGTAGGGTGCAGCAACGGCCGGTTCCCATTCGTGCAGGATCAAGTGTGGCTTTAGCTCAACCAGCTTGTCGAGTGCCGCTTCCACTTCCTCCGGGTTCTCCGAGTTGAGTGAATATCCCAGAGACTTGAGCGCAATGCCGAGCAGATAGCGCGACAGCGGCCACGACATCACCTTGCCCTGGTAGCGCGGGTCCCACAGATCTGCCCAGCTCGTCACCGGCTGTGCCACCAGGTCCGAGCGCACCACCAGCGCCGTGGTGCCCCAACTGTATGGAATCGCATGCCGGTTCTCGGGGTCGTATGCCATGTCGCGAAAGTTGGCCGAAATGTTCTTAAAGTTGGGGACGTTGTGATAATCGATCTCGGCCAGCAGCCCATCTGCCACGAGCGCCGGGATGAGCTGATTTTCAAACACCACCACGTCGGCGGCCTTCCCGGCGCGCAGGTCCGCTATCGCCTCTTCCTGCGAATCGTACGGCAGATAGGTCACCTCAATGCCATATTCTGCCTGGAACGCCTCGAGGATTTCGGCTGAAATATCCCCCTCCCAGTTGCGGAGGATGAGAGGTGATCCTGCCTCCTCTGTCAGCTTGCCAGGGTGGTCACAAGCAGAAGGGATCAACAAAACGCCGACGACAAGGATAAACAGCAAACGGCGTCTCTGTTTCACAATTCCACCTTTCTGGACAGCAACCACCATGTCAAGCCATCCCCACACTACTTTTACCGCCCTTCCCCATGATCGAGCCCGGCAACCCAAAGAAACAGCCGTTTCCAAGATTATACCGCAAACGCGCTAACGGTCAAAATCCTCCTCGAGGTGGCAAGGGCTCCCTCAGGGCTTTTACCCCGCCCCCCCTTGTGGTATAATACTCCCGACAGCACCAGCCGTGACGAGAGGAGGAAGCCTTGGATAGGATCCATGTGTTATGCACGCTCCGCTTTAGCACAGAACTGCTCGATCAGTTAAGTGCCATGTCTGCCACGCTGCACGTCGAGCAGTACACCTGTCGCGACGCGCGCGAGGTCGCTGCCGCCCTCGTCACCCGCCCCAACGTCGAGGTGCTCTATACCTTTCACGTCCCTGACGACATCCTCACGATCGCACCCAATCTCAAGTGGGTGCAGCTCCACAGCGCCGGCATCGACCACATCCTCGGTGCGCCGATCATGGATAGCCAAGTCCTGATCACCACCACCAGCGGCATCCACGCCACTCCCATCGCCGAGTACGTCATGGCCTCCATCCTTGCCCACCGCTGGCGCGTGCCACATTGGACCGCGTGCCAGCGTGAAGCGAAATGGCCCTCGGGGCGCTGGGACCTCTACGCCCGGCCCGAGCTTCTCGGGAGCACGATCGGCATCCTCGGTTATGGCAGCATCGGCCGCGAGGTGGCGCGCCTGGCACAAGCGTTTGGCATGCGTGTCCTCGCCTTCCGCCGCTTGCCCGCCGACAAGGCGAACCCGCCTGCCGGCGAGCCGATCAAAGGGTACATCGGCGCTCACATTGCCCACCAGAGTGGCATGATCCCTGAGCGTGTCTATGGTCCCGCCGAGTTACACGAGATGCTGCCCGAGTGCGATTACGTCGTGATTGCCCTGCCGCTGACATCGCACACCAGGCACCTCATCGGCGACGGTGAACTACGGGCAATGAAACCCGGTGCATACCTCGTCAACATCGCCCGGGGCGCCATCGTCGACGAAATGGCGCTCATCCAGGCATTGCGAGAGGGATGGATCGCCGGCGCGGGCCTCGACGTATTCGAACAGGAGCCTCTGCCAGCCGATAGCCCCCTGTGGGGCATGGATCACGCTCTCATCTCGCCCCACGTCGCCGGGTTCACCCCGCGCTATGACGAGCGCGCCGCCCAGCTCTTTGCCGAGAACCTCACCCGCTATACCGCTGGCGGCCCTCTCCTCAACCTCGTCGACAAAGCACGAGGCTACTGACGTGCCTCCCCCTCCCCCATTTCTGATGCCCGATACCCACTCCCTGATATCCGATGCCTGGTGCCCGGAACCGTCCAAGAAACCAAAGGAGAAACCGAACAATGGCTGATAACCACATGCCCCACTGGGACGTATCGAACGTCTATCCTGGCCTCGAGTCCGAGGAGTTGAAAGCTGCCTTTCGTACACTGCGCGCCGACCTCGATGACCTGGACCGCTACCTGGACGACCAGGGCATTCGCCAGGGCAGCAGTGTGTCGCCTGGCGGCATCACCCCGGGCGACGGACACGCGCTCGCCTCGACCATTGCCGGCTACCTGGAGCGGATGAACGCCAACATGCGCCTTGGCAGCACCCTGCGCGCCTACATCCACGCCTTTGTCAGCACCGATTCATACAACACCCTGGCACGCCGCCTCGCATCCGAGCTCGAACCGCTCGAGGTGCGCATCGGCCAGCAAGAAGTCCGCTTCCAGGGATGGATCGGCACCCTGACAGGCGAGGCGCCGCAAGCCTTCCACGCGGCGCTAGACACGGCCGGCCCTGTCCAGGAACACCGCTTCTACCTCAAAGAGATGGCCGAGCAGAGCCGCTACTTGATGGGCGAGGCAGAGGAGGACCTCGCTTCCGAGCTATCGCTCAGTGGCGCCCGCGCCTGGGGCAAGCTCCAGGGGGTCATCACATCCCAGATCAAGGTCCCCTTCGATCCCGGCACTGGACAGGTGCAAGAGCTGCCAATGACCGTCCTCCAGAACATGCGCCACAACCCCGACGAGAGCATTCGGCGGCGCGCCTACGAGGCCGAGCGGGCAGCCTGGGAAGCTGTGCGCGAACCCCTCGCCGCCTGCCTGAACGGCGTCAAGGGGGCGGTGCAGACCCTGAATCGCCGCCGCGGGCGCGAGGATGCCCTGCACCAGGCCCTCGACCAGGCACGCATCGATCGTGACATCCTCGACACCATGCTCGGCGCGATGCACGACTCTTTCCCTGCCTTTCGCCGCTACTTTCACGCCAAGGCGCGGCTCCTGGGCAAGGATCGCCTGGCCTGGTGGGATCTCGCCGCGCCGACGGCGACCGTCCAGCGCCACTTTTCCTTCGACGAAGCGCGCAACTTTATCCTCAGCCAGTTTGCCACCTTCTCACCGCGCCTGGAGGGCCTGGCCCGGCGCGCGTTTGACGAGCATTGGATCGACGCCGAGCCGCGCGCTGGCAAGCGCGGTGGCGCCTTTTGCATGAGCCTGCCCGCTGTTGAAGAATCGCGCATCCTGTGCAACTTTGACGGCTCGCTCGATCAGGTCAAGACGGTCGCCCACGAGCTGGGCCACGCCTACCACAACGAATGCAAGGCGGGCATCACCATGCTCCAGCAGCGCACGCCCATGACTCTGGCCGAGACGGCGTCGATCATGAACGAGACCATCATCACCGACGCACTGCTTACACATACCACCGATGCTGACGAGACGCGCGCCATTCTCGAGGCGGACCTGATCGGCGCTTCAGGCGTCATTGTCGACATCTATTCGCGCTACCTCTTTGAAAAGGAGGTGTTCGAGCGCCGCGCACAAGCCGAGCTTTCGGCTGACGAGCTGTGTGACATCATGACCCGCGCGCAGCAGGCTACTTATGGCGATGGTCTTGACGAGCGCTTTCTCAATCCCTATATGTGGACTTGGAAGCCGCACTACTACCGGCCCAACCTCTCTTTCTACAACTTTCCCTACGCCTTTGGCCTGCTCTTTGGCCTCGGCCTCTACGCCGTCTATCGTGAGCGCGGCCAGGCATTCCTGGCCCAGTACGACGACCTGCTGCGCAGCACCGGCAGCGCGACGGCCGCGGACCTCGCCGCCCGCTTTGGCATCGACCTGCGCCGCCGCGATTTTTGGTCGGGCAGCCTCGGCGTGCTCGAAGAGCGGATCGAGCAGTACCGCACCCTGTGACTTGCCTTGTCGGTGAATTGAGGTATAATGAGAACCACCAGATATCAAACACTGGATCAAGAAAGGAGATTGCACATGGCAAACCTGATCGACATTGAGGGCATCGGCGAGACCTATTCCCAAAAACTCAAGAGCATTGGGCTGACCACCACCGAAGAGCTGTTGCAGCGTGGTGGCACGCCTGCCGGCAGACAAGAGATCGCCGACAGCATTGGCGTCACAACCAAACGGGTCCTGGAGTGGGTCAACCGTGCCGACCTGTTCCGCGTCAAGGGCATCGGGTCCGAGTACTCGGACCTGCTAGAAGCAGCGGGCGTCGACACGGTGCCCGAACTGGCCCAGCGCAATGCGGAGAACCTCTACCAACGCCTGCAAGAGGTGAACGCAGAAAAGAAACTTGTCCGCCGCCTGCCTGGCGCGAGCGAGGTCGCGGCCTGGATCGAGCAGGCTCGCACACTGCCACGCGCCATCGAATACTAGCGCAGGTCGAGGGTAACATCCGCACGCCCAGGTGCCTCACGCCTGGGAGAGGCTGTACCCTGGCATCCGTCCAGGCAGCCTCCCGGAGAAGCCTTTTGTAGTGCGCGCTTGAGTGCCTTCTCCGGCACCCAAGCGCGCACCTTGAACCTGCCAGCGCCTCTCCAGAAAGCCGCTGGCACAAGCCGACTCGTGAACGTGATACTTCAGTCAGGAGAGAAAGGTTATGTTTCGTAAGGGTGCCATTCTTTTCGTGTTGCTCTTTGTCATGGTAAACACCACCGCTTTCGCCGCCCCCCTTGCGCGAGCCGAGGAAGGCGGGAATCCCTGGTGGCTGTGGCTGATCGTCTTTGCCGTCCTTGCCCTGTTTGTCGGCTTTATGCTCTGGTGGTGGCTGCACGAGCCGGAAGAGGAAGAGGTAGCGACAGTTACGCGCCATCACCAGGAGACCGAGGAGACTCTGGCTGCCAGGGCCGAGGCGCTCGATCTCGAGCCCGTCGAGCTTGAGGTGGTCGAGCCCCCCATCGTCCAGCCCGAGGCGGCCGCCCTCGACGCCGTCGCCCCCGACAACCTGACCATCGTCGAGGGCATCGGCCCGGCCATCCAGAAGGTGCTCCACGCAGCCGGCATCAACACCTACCGCGATCTCGCCGCGGCCGATCCCGATCGCCTGCGAGCCATCCTGGAAGAAGCCGACTCCAAGCTGGCGCGCCTGTTCGACCCCACCACCTGGCCCGAACAGGCCCAGCTCGCTGCGGAGGGCAACTGGGAGGGGCTAAAAGCCCTCAAGGACCGTCTCACCGCCGGCCGCCGCGCCTAGCGCATTGCGCTGCCCAAGCAATGTTTCTCGACAGTGCGGACGGGCCCACCATTTGGACGGCCTATACGAAGGAGGTAGCGATGCGATTGGGCTCTTTCAACAATCCCATCATCCTCTCGACAGCGACCCTGGAAGTTTCCCCATGAGCGCTATCCGCCACGCTCGCCCACCTGCCGAGCTGCTCCAGCAGCTCATTCGCTTCGATACCACCAACCCGCCTGGCAACGAAGCGCCGATTATCGCCTTTCTCGCGGACATGCTCGCCGCTGCCGGCCTCGAGACCACCATCCTGGCGCGCGACCCTGCCCGTCCCAACCTGCTCGCCCGACTCCCCGGCCGCGGCGGGGCCCCGCCCCTCCTCCTGTACGGGCACGTCGACGTAGTCACCACCGAGGGCCAGGCGTGGAGCGTCCCGCCCTTTGAAGGGCGCGTCGCCGACGGCTGCATCTGGGGCCGCGGCGCGCTCGACATGAAGGGCGCCGTCGCCATGTACGCCGCCGCGCTCTTGCGCGCCGTCGACGAGGGGCTCGCTCCTGCCGGCGATCTTCTTTTTGCCGCCACCGCCGACGAAGAGGTCGACACCGGCTACGGCGTCCGCTACCTGGTCGACGAGCACGCGGGACTGTTCGAGAGTGTGCGCTATGCTGTTAGCGAATCGGGCGCGTTCAGCCTGCCGCTGGGTCGCGGCACCCTCTACCCGGTTATGGTGGGCGAAAAACAGACGTGCGCGCTCCGCGCCACCGTGCGTGGTCCCGGTGGTCACGGCTCTGTCCCCGTCCGCGGCGGCGCCATGGCCCGTCTGGGAGCACTGCTCCGCCGCCTCGACCGCCACCGGCTGCCCGTCCACCTCACGCCCACCGTCGGCCAGATGATTGAAGGGTTCGCATCCGTCCTCCCCTCCGTCCAGGCACGCATCCTCCGCCTGCTCCTTCGTCCGCGCCTCACCGACCGCATCCTCGACCTCATCGGCGCCCAGGGCACCCTCCTCTCTCCCCTCCTGCACAACACCGCCAGCCCCACCGTCGTCCACGCCGGCAAGCAGATCAACGTCATCCCATCCGAGGTGGCGGTGCTCCTCGACGGCCGCCTCCTCCCGGGCCAGGGGCCCGACGACATGCTGCGCGAGCTGCACGCATTGCTCGACCCCGTCGTCCCCGGCGTCGAGATCGAGGTCACCCGTTACGAGCCGGGCCCGCCCGAGCCTGACATGGGCCTCTTTGACACACTATCCCAGATCCTGCGCCAGGCCGACCCTGGCGGCACGCCCGTCCCCATGCTCATGCCCGCCGTCACCGACGCCCGCCATTTTGCCCGCCTGGGCATCCAGACCTACGGCTACACCCCGATGAAGCTGCCCGCCGCCCTTGACTTCTGGAAGCTCATCCACGCCGCCGATGAGCGCGTCCCCGTCGACGCCCTCGAATTTGGCACGGACTGCGTCTACCGGCTCCTGCAGCAATATGGAAACTGAACGTATCATCTCAACAAAGGGCGGGACGCTGGGGTGTGTGCGGTGCTCGCACACACCCCAACCCCCGATTATTGAGCAGATACGACTGAACGATGGTACCCGACAGAAGGGAAGGCTGAAAGGTTAAGAGCCCGGAGAGCGAGCTAGCCTTTCAACCTTTCGGTCAACGCGAGGAGATGTGCTATGGACGGGAGGGCTGGAATCCAGATCGGCCGGCGCATGTTCATCCAGTCGCTGGTCATCCTCTTTCTACTCATGATCGTCGCCGGGGTCCTGACGCTCATCATTCCGGCCGGCGCCTACACGCGCATCACCGTCGACGGCCGCGAAACGATCGATCCCAACTCCTTCCGCCCCCTTGCCCACCCCGACTATCCCATCTGGCGCTGGTTCCTGGCCCCACTCGAGGTGTTGGGTGCGCCGGGCAACGTCACCCTGATCGCCATCATCATCTTTCTGCTCTTCATCGGGGGCTCATTTGCCATCCTTGAAAAATCTGGCCTGATCCACGCCCTCCTGGCGCGCATCATCGCCCGCTTTGCTGCACACAAGTACATCCTCCTGCTCGTCATCTCTTTCCTCTTTATGCTGATGGGCGCCTTCTTGGGCATCTTTGAAGAGGTCGTGCCGTTGGTGCCGGTTGCCATCGCCCTGGCCTATTCCCTCGGTTGGGATGCGCTCACCGGCCTGGGCATGTCGATCCTGGCCGTCAACCTCGGCTT
>JAFGIA010000166.1 GCA_016929795.1 Anaerolineae bacterium | reverse complement strand
GCTCGGCATTGTCGGCTCGGCACGGCGGTGGGGCAACTCGGAACTGGTGGTGCGCCAGGTGTTGTGCGGCGCACGCGAGGAGGGCGCCGAGATCGCGCTGGTGCGCCTGACCGATCTGCGGATCGAGCGGTGCACCGGCTGCATGAGATGTACCATCGGCGAGAAGCCGTGCCCGGTCGACGACGACATGGCGTGGCTGATAGAGACCTTGCAGGCGGCGGATGGAGCGGTGCTCGCGGCGCCGACGTACTGGCTGGGGCCGGCGGCGGCGGTAAAGCTGGTGCTCGACAGGCTGTTGATGCTGACAGCACGCCTGGCAAATGGATTTCCCTCACCCCGCCCTGCCGTGGCGGTGGTCACTGCCGGGCTGGACGAGTGGCGCGGCATCACCCTTCCCTACCTGAATGCACTCCTCTCCGCGTTCGGCTACCGGCCGATCGCCAGCCTGGCGGCGATCGCACCCGGCCCGGGCGAGGTGCTGCTGGATGACGAGCTGATGGCACGCCTGCTGGCAGCGGGGCGACGCCTGGGCAGGGGGGAGCTCGATCCGGAGCCGGCGCCGCCGGGCGTCTGCCCCACCTGCCACAACGACGCGTTCACCCTCCACGGCGATACGGCCTCGTGTCCCATCTGTGGGCGCCAGGCGGTGGTGCGACACGATGAGGCCGGAATTCACCTCGAGTCCCAGCCCGGGGGCCTGGCGTCAAGCCGCTGGACACCAGAGGCGTTGCGCGAGCACATCGAAGAGTGGGTGATGGCCACCGGGCCGCGCTTTATGGCGCGCCGGGCCGAGATCAAGGCGCGGCGGGCGCCGTACCGCGAGATGAACGTCGGCTGGCTGACTCCAGATGAGAACGATGGGGCGTGAGCAGGATTGGCCGCCATCGTGGTTTCTGATCCCAGGGGATCTGCGGGGCACCAGGTGGCCCGCTCGCAACAGAAGGGGCTGCCTGCTGATATGGCTCCTGCTCCTGCTCTTCGTGCCGGGCATCTGGTTCGGTGCGATGTTGCTGCACGGGGGGAGGGAGCTGCCGGCTCGGGGGCAGGCGCAGCTGGATGAGTACCTGGTCTACGCCTTTCCGCGCGGGGGGATAGCAGTGGGGGCCATCGATCGGGCGGCGCATCCGTCGCGGCTAACGGCCGAGATAGCCGGCCCGGCGTTTGGGAGCAACGTGCACTTTCAGACCGATCTTGGTGCGTCGGACGTGGACGAGGGCAGCCTGTCGCCCCTGCCTTTCCCGCCGGCCGAGGTGTGGTGCGTGTTGCTGAAAGGAGAGGGGCCGCCCGCAGGCCAGGTGGTGCTGGTTGCCAGGTACCTCGATCTCTACGTGGGGGATTGGATCGTGCACCCGGGCCCGGACGACGCGTCGAGCGTCGAGGCGCAGCACCTGCTCTCGACCCTGGGCTGTAATCTCACACCGGTGCCTGGCAATTTCGACGCGCTGGACCGAGCCGAGATAGAATGGACAGAGAAGTCATGCATCGCGACGAGCCCTTGAAATCTTTGACTGACGCAGCGCGCGCTCCCCTCGACGAGTGGCCGGCGCGCTACCCGGACCGGCGCGCTGTGGGTTATCTGTGCAGTTACGTGCCGGAAGAGATGATCCACGCCGCCGGGCTGGTGCCGGTGCGGGTGCGCGGAAATGCCGAGCCGCTGCGCCAGGTGGATGCGCACTTGCAATCGTTCACGTGCGCGTTGTGCAGGAGCACGCTCGATCAGCTCCTGGCGGGCAAGCTGGCGTTCATGGCCGGCACGGTGTTTGCGCACACGTGCGACGCGCTACAGGCGCAGGCGGACCTGTGGCGCATCAACGCGGCTCACGACCACCGGGTCACCGTGGTGATGCAGCCGGCACACCTCGGCACGCCGGCTGCCAGGCCCTACCTCGTGGCCGAGCTGGCCCGTTTCCGCGATCGACTGGGCGAGTGGGCAGGGCAGCCGGTGGACGACGAGGCATTGCACGCCAGCATCGTGTTGTACGACGAGACGAGGCGGCTGGTGCAGTCGTTGGGCTCGCTACGCGGCAGGCTGAGCGCCGCCGAAGCCTTTGCCGTGCTCGACGCCGCGCACGTCGTGCCACGCGAGTTGTTCAACCCGATGCTCGTCGAGCTGCTGTCCCGGCTTGAGGACGCACCGGAGCGGCAGGCAGGACGAGGAGCGGGGCTCTTCTTGACCGGCGCACTGCTGGATGAGCCACGGCTGCTCGACGTGATCGACGACCTGGGAGCCGCGGTCGTTGGCGATGATCTTTGCACCGGCTCGCGCCACTTTTTCGGACAGGTGGGCGCGGACGGTGAGCCGCTCAGCGCCCTGGCCGAGTACTATTTGACCCGCCCCCCGTGCCCGGCCAAGTACCATCCGGTGCACGACCCTGCGCGCCACGTAGTAGAGCAGGCGCGCGCGGTGCAGGCCGGCGGCGTGGTGTTTGTCGTCGAAAAATTCTGCGAGCCGCACGCGTTCGATTACGCTTTGTCCATCCCGGCACTCGACGAGGCACGATTGCCCCACCTGATGCTCGAGATGGAGCAGACCCCCAGCCTGGAGGCCCTCCGCACCCGCCTGGAAGCGTTCGTGGAGATGCTGTAGGCTGGTAGATTGGTAGATT
>JAFGIA010000165.1 GCA_016929795.1 Anaerolineae bacterium | reverse complement strand
CTACTACCGGGAGCGGTGCTTCGAATGGCACGAGCGCACACTCCCGGCAGATTGGGATGGCGCACTCGTGATGGCCGACAAATAGGACGCAGGAGGACCGCCGATGAAGCACGTGATGGCCTCTGTGGTGTCGATGGGCTTTTTGGGATTGGTTTTTTTGTTGATGACACTGGCCGTCGTGGTTGGGTCGTACGCCGCGGCCAGCAACCTCGACTCTTTGACCGTGACGTGGGAGCGTATTGAGGCATTGGCAGTGCTCGAGGACGACGTGAGTGTTCACCTGCGCGATATGCAGCTCAACGAGCTCTACTTTGTCTACGCCATCGACTATGGCGCACCCGTCGAGGATGAGGTGGAGATGGCCGCCTACCACGCCGGCCAAATCGATCTGATCCTGGACGATCTGGTCGCCGGAGGACATTTTAGCAGAGAGCTCGATTACTACCCCGAAGAGATCGATCTGTTGGCCGATTTCCGGGCGCTCCTGGACGAGCACCGCCAGTCGTTTGCGGCGGTGGTGCACGCCTACGAATCGGGGGATCTGGAGGCTGCCATCGAGGACGCTCTCTCGATCCAGGAGGAGAATGACGAGCTGCTATCGATACTCGAGTCGATGATTGGCAACCTCGATGCTGCCCGCCTGGAAGCGGCGCTCGTGTTTCCAGAAGAGATCGCCTTCGCTCTCCTGGGCGCAAGCGTGGCGCTGGTGGCCCTGTTGGTGCTGGCGCTGGCCGGCTACCGCGCGATCGCACAACTTGGGCAGCCTTTGGTCGACCTGACAAACACTGTGGTTGCCATCGGCGGCGACCGCTACCGGCCAGAGCTGCCGGGCGCGTTGCTGAAGAGTGGGGGGCCTGCCGGCCGGTTTGCACGCGCCCTGGACGCATTCGCCAGGGAGATCGAAGGGCGCGACGCATCGCTGAAAAAAGAGATCGACGATCTCTGCGAACGGTTGTACGAGTCGCGCCGGCGCCGCCTGAAAATCACGGACCTGAATCGATGAGGGGCATCACGATGAGAAAGAGTCGATTCATCTCAACTCAGAGCCGGCTCAATGTGGCGTTCACCCTGCTTTTCGTGCTCGGTGTGATCATCCTGACCAGCTTTATCAAGACGTCGATCGATGCCATGGGCTACAATGCCGAGGCGCGCGACACGTACACCCAAGCTCGCCGGTTTTACCAGGCCAAAGCCTACCTGCAGAACCTGGAAAAGGCGTTCAACAGGTACGAGCTAACCTCTGACTATGATGCACTGAGTGAATACCAGAGCAGTTACGCTCGCCTGCAACAATCGCTCTCCAACATGGCGGCCGAAACCGAGCTGCCCGAGGAACGAGCGGCACTGAATGCATTGGCTCAAGACATCACGGCGCTGCGACAGCAGTTCGATGTCGTGATCCAGGCCGTAGATGAGGAGGACTGGGACGCCGTCTTCAGGCTGGACGACCAGGCCTACGCCCTGGTCGATCCGATTGTCGAGCAGATCGACGGCCTGGCCCTGGCACGCAGCGATGCGCTGTTCGATCTATACGATGAAGTGAGCACCTTTGCCGACCTGGCGTGGCTGGCGACTATCGTGGCGGTGCCGATTTTTCTGGTGGTGGCGCTGTTTGTCGCGGTGACCGTTGCCCGCCAGATCCACATACCGCTGCGGCGGATGACGGACGGGCTGGAAACGATCCGGCAGGAGCGATTTGACGAGGCGGCCATGGCATTGCTGGCCGAGCGCCGGGATGAGATCGGCTACCTGGCGCGGGAATATCTGGAAATGGCTCGGGCGGTGCTCCGCCGGCAAGCAACCCTCGATCAAGAGCGAGCAGCGATTCGGGCCAAAATCCGCTAAAGCGCCGGGCGGGCGGCCCGGCATACGGCGTGGCAAAGGGGGGTGGGGACGTGCGAGCGGTGATCCAGCGGGTGAGACGGGGGCGGGTGTCGGTGGAGGGGGAGACCCTGGGTGAGGTCGGCCAGGGGTTGGTGATCCTGGTGGGGGCGGGGCACGGCGACGGGGAGGCGGAGGCGCAGTGGCTGGCGGATAAGGTGACGCACTTGCGCATTTTCGCGGACGACCAGGAGAAGACGAACCTGTCGCTGCTGGACGTGGACGGCGAGGCGCTGGTGGTATCGCAGTTCACGCTGTACGCGGACTGCAGGAAGGGCCGCCGCCCGAGCTTTGTCCACGCGGCGCCGCCTGAGGTGGCGGCACCGCTGGTGGACGCCTTCGCAGCACGGATGCGGGCGAACGGGGTGCGGAACGTGGGCACCGGGGCGTTTGGGGCAATGATGCTGGTTGAGATTGACAACGACGGACCGTTCACGATTTTCCTGGACACGGAAGGTCTGTTATAATGGGGCGGCACTGAACACGTGGAGGAGGGAGGACGGTCGATGAAGTTTCCGCGCGCGAGTGGCATCCTCATGCACCCAACCTCACTGCCAGGGCGGTTTGGGCTCGGCGACCTGGGGGACGAGGCGTACCGGTTCGTCGATTTCCTGGTGTCGGCAGGGCAGACGTACTGGCAGGTGCTGCCGCTGAGCCCGACGGGCTATGGCGATTCCCCCTACCAGGGGCTGTCGGCGTTTGCCGGCAACCCGATGTTGATCAGCCCGGACAGGCTGGTGGCGGAAGGCTACCTGTGGCCGGCCGACCTCGAGGACGTGCCCGATTTTCCTGTCGAGTGCGTAGACTTTGGGCCGGTGATCCGGTACAAAGAGGAGCTGCTGGATAGGGCGTTTGCGAATTTCGCTCTGCAGGCGACGGAGAAGCAGCAGGCGGCGTTGACTCGTTTCGAGCAGGAGCAGGCGTTCTGGCTCGACGACGTGGCGCTCTTTATGGCGATCAAGGAAGCGCAGGGGCTGCGGCCGTGGGTCGACTGGCCCGAGGGCCTGGCGCGGCGCCGGCCGGGGTCGCTGGACGAGGTGCGGCGGACGCTCGCTTACGAGATCCGGAGCCAAAAGTTCCGCCAGTGGCAGTTTTT
>JAFGIA010000164.1 GCA_016929795.1 Anaerolineae bacterium | reverse complement strand
GCCAGGCGAAGCAGCGGCGGGATTGCGCTGACGGACGATACGAGATATTGCCCACCCGGCCTACAACAAACCATTCCCCTGGCTAATGCGCCCCTGCCCGACGCATGATATACTGGCGTTGGGAGGAAACCTTATGAACGAAAACTCGGACAACGATAGGCAGCAGGACCAGTCAGGGACGTGGATCGCTCTTGGCCTGAGCATCGGCGCGGGTTTTGGCGTCGCACTCGGCCTCGTGCTCGACAACCTGGCCCTTGGTATCGCAATCGGCAGCGGGATGGGCATGGCCGTGGGCGCCGCGCTCGGCATGCGGACCAACCCTGTCACATCTCGCGACCCGGCTTCCGCTCGCATATCGCTTGGCATCCTGGTCGTCATCGGCGTCGCCGTCCTTCTACTCGTCGTCGGGTTGACAGTACTCGCATTGCTCCGTTCGAGTTAACAGAACCCGTTTGTCGTACGCGCTTCAGCGCGGTTTCTTCTCAGTACACGATCATCAAGCGCAACGTCCACAGTCGTGCCTGAGAGAAAGAGAGAGACGAACCATGACCCAACCGGCCATCCGCACCGAGCACGTGACGCGAGACTTTGACACCGTCCGTGCCGTCGATAACCTATCTATGGAGGTTCCCGCCGGCATTATCTTTGGCTTCCTGGGACCGAACGGCGCCGGCAAGACGACCACTATCCGCCTGCTCCTCGGCCTCCTCGAGCCGACTGCCGGTCGCGCCGAGGTGCTGGGGTTCGACACCCGCACACAGGCACACGACATCCGCACCCGCACCGGCGCGCTCCTCGAGCACGACGGGGTCTACGAGCACCTGAGCGCCGCCGACAACCTGGAATTCTATGCCCGTATCTGGCACCTGTCAGAAAGCGACAGGCACGAGCGCATCAAGGCGCTCCTCGGCGAGATGGGCCTGTGGGATAGGCGCGACGAGCAGGCGGGCAAGTGGAGCCGCGGCATGAAACAGAAACTCGCCCTTGCGCGCGCCCTGATCCACCGCCCGCCGCTGCTCCTGCTCGACGAGCCAACGGCTGGGCTGGATGTGCCATCGGCCAATGCCGTGCGCGATGACCTTGCCGCGCTGGTCGCCCGTGAGGGCGTCACCGTCTTTTTGACGACACACAACATGACAGAAGCCGAGCGGCTGTGCCAGCAGGTTGCCGTCATCCGCCAGGGCCACATCGTCGCGTTGGGGCATCCCGACGAGCTGCGCGCGCGGGCTGGCGGGACGCGCGTCGAAATCGTGGGGCGTGACTTTCACGAGCCCGTGTTGGCGTCGCTTCGAGCGCGCCCCGAGGTAGCCGCCGTGTCGGCCACAAATGGGCACCTGGCCATCGACCTCCACGCCGACGCCGACACCGCGCCACTGGTGAGCTCGCTGGTCGCGGCAGGCGCGCAGGTCGAAGAGGTGCGCCGCGGCAAGGCAAGCCTCGAGGACGTATTCCTCACCCTGATGCAGGAGGAAGAGCATGCTTGACGACATCTCGACCGTGATATGGAAGGAAAGAAAGGGGCTGTTGCGCACCCAGGGCAGTGTATGGCGCACGATCGTGTCTGTGCTGATCCCGATGATCATGATCTCGATCGTGCTGCCGATCCAGATGGGCGCCGACGCGCTGCACGACGCGTGGCCGCTCGTCGGCGCGTTCATCGTGCCCCTGATCTTGGTCGGCATCACGGTCCCACAGTCCTTTGCCGGCGAGCGAGAAAATCACACCCTCGAAACACTGCTCGCAAGCCGCCTGCCGGACCGCGCCATCTTTCTTGGCAAGGTCGGCATCGCCGTCGCCTATGGCTGGCTTGCCGCACTGGTGACGCTGGCGATCATGCCGGTGGTCGTCAACCTGGTACACTGGGAGGGTACCATCCTGTTCTACGAACCCGAGATCCTGATCGCCGGCGTCGTGGTCAGCCTGCTC
The DNA here is from genome assembly GCA_016929795.1 of Anaerolineae bacterium. The sequence goes on along the minus strand of JAFGIA010000164.1, from coordinate 3,010 downwards.
ATGTCCGCCTTGATTGCCAGTCTCGGCGTCCTCATCTCGCTCCGGTCAGCCACGGCCCAGGGCGCCCAGCAGGCGCTGATCTCGGTCCTCCTTGTGCCGATCATGTTTGTGCAGATCGTGCCCATGATCTTGATCAGCGTGATCCCGAATGGTGGCGACGTGCTTGAGCAGTGGCTATCGATTGACTTTACTCTGTTTGCCCTGATCCTCGCCGGTGTGCTGCTTGCGCTGGTGGTCGCCTGCTTTCTGCTCGCCGCCGTCCGCTTCTAGCGCTCGCGACTCGTATCGAGCAACTGAACAGACCGGTAGGCTCTAAATGAGTTTTTCCGGAGTGACACAATCATGCATCATTCGTTGCAAGAATAGCCAACTTGTGCCAAGATAGAGGGGCGAAAGGATAGCGAGGCTCGATCCCTTCGCGTCGGATCCGAGGGGAGATGACGTTGAGACATAGACGTAGCGGGGCAGGCCCGGACCGACCGGGACCTGGGTGGTTGGTCGCGGCGGCACTACTCGTGCTGACGTGCAGTTGCGCATCGCCTGTGGCAGCGCGCCTCGGCGTGGCGACCGGATCCGCCTCCGGTCCCGCAGCACCCGGCACCGCATCTGGCGCGGACGAGCCGAGGGTGCCCCCTCCTGGCGCAGGTCGCCGCATCGAGTTCCGGCGTCTCACGGTAGAAGACGGCCTCTCACAAAGCACAGCCAACTGCATCGTACAGGACACGCGAGGTTTTATGTGGTTCGGCACCCAGGATGGTCTGAACCGCTACGACGGTTACACCTTTCGAGTCTATGAACAAAACCCCGACGACCCGCACAGTCTCAGTTCGAACTGGATCGAGCAATGCTATCGCGACCGGCTAGGCGCGCTCTGGTTCATCACCGACGATGACCTGGACGCTGCCGTCCATGAGGCATTTGCCGGCCGCTCCACCCTCGCCCCCGAAGCGATCCAGGCCCTGATTCACATCGATCCTGCGCCCGCCCTGTCCGACATCGACGCCGTCGCGGCGTTTGTTCTCACTCCGCGCGAGCAGGAGGTACTTGCCCCTCTAATCGAGGGCCTGACCAACCCCGAGATCGCCGACCGCCTCGTCGTCAGCCGGTCCACCGCCAAAGCCCACGTCAGCAACATCCTCTCCAAGATGGGCGCCTCGAACCGGGCCGAGGCAATCTCCCTCGCCCGCCAATACGACTCCACGAAAGGCGTATAGCTCCTCACGACCACCGCGCACCCTGAAGACTGATCACCTGGCTAATCGAAATCCCCCCGCTGGCCGATCCCGCCAGGGGGATCTTGTCATATACTTGGGTCGAAGGAGGGAAAAACGATGCTTGAGGAACACATGCTGGCGACAACCATAATGGACGCCGGCCGTGTCGAGGCCAAGCGCCATGGCGAGGCATACCTTCTGCTCCATCCTCTTCGCGGACACGGGCAAGGACAAGCCGTTGGGTTGGCGTGCTGGGTCCTTTCGCACCTGGGAAAGGCGCTGGTCGCGATCGGCAGGCGGCTTGAGGACCTTGGCGTCGCGCCGGTTCTACCATCGCACGAGCGCGCCACCCGCACCTGCCAGGCAGCCACCGGCTGCCAGGAGTAGCCATCTGACCAGGCACAAATCCCCCAGGCAGCCGATGCGCCTGGGGGATTCTTCTTGTGTAATGGGCCAAGATGAACACAAGACACGATAACGAGGTGACTCTTATGCGCATCTTGGTGGCAGATCGCCAGGCAAAGGTCCGCTTCGCACTGCGGGTGCTGCTAGAACGCCAACCTGGATTCCAGGTCGTGGGTGAGGCGGCAAACGCTGCGGACCTTTTCGACCACGCAACCATAGATAGTCCCGAGCTCATCTTGCTGGACTGGGACCTGGTTGCGCCCATGGGCGCCGGCACCCTTCTCTCCCTGCGCCGAGCGTGCCCGGACGTATCCGTCATCGCCCTCAGCGGACGCGCCGAAGCCCGCAAGGCGGCGCTCGACGCCGGTGCCGACGCATTCGTCAGCAAAGGCGATCCACCCGAACGCTTGCTCAATACCATCACGCGGTGCCATCACAAAACGTGCGATGGTAGCTCCACACCCACCGCGAGCCTGAGCGCTACACAGGACATATTCTGACGCATTGTCTCTTCCGTTACACGGGCATCGGGGCAGAGAGACCTGGACATCCTCTCTGCTCCGGCCCACCTCCACAGGCACCGTCCCAACCTCGATACGATCTCCCGTCTCGATCCAAGATGAAACGAGAATTCGTCGTCCTCACTGCTGGTGTTCCCAGCCCGCTCGACTCGCAGTCAGGATACCGATTCCACCCGCGCGACCCTGCTTTCATCACAGCCACGCGCGACGTTGATGAGCCAAAAGACGTGCTCCTCGAACAAGCTGCAGCGTGGAAACTTGGCACCTGGCTTGAACCGTGGTACACTTGTACCGGGGTAAAGCTGATGACGCTGTTGATCACCAAGCTCTACATGCCGCCTGTGAGCCACCGGCTGGTAAGGCGCCCACGCCTGATCGGAGAACTGGACGACGGGCTGCGCTCCGCCCACCGGCTGACGCTCGTCTCCGCTCCGGCTGGATTTGGCAAGACGACGCTGCTGAGCGACTGGCTCCACCAGGTGGACAGGGCCGCTGCCTGGCTGTCCCTCGACGAGGGAGACAACGATCCGGCTCGATTCCTCACCTACGTCGTTGCCGCGCTCCAAAAGGTCAACCCATCGCTCGGGCAAACAGCGCGGGTAATGTTGCAGTCTGCGCAGGGGCCCCCAATGGAGTCGCTCCTCACCAACCTGGTCAACGACATTGCTGCCACACCCGAGCCCTTTGTCCTGGTGCTCGACGACTATCACGCCATCGAGTCGCAGGCGATCCACGATGCCCTCTCCTTCTTTCTCGACCATCTGCCGCCTCCAAACCAGGGCGTGCACCTGGTCCTCGCCACCCGAGCCGACCCGCCGCTCCCTGTCGCCCGTCTCCGTGCGCGTGGCCAGTTGACCGAGCTGCACGCCG
>JAFGIA010000163.1 GCA_016929795.1 Anaerolineae bacterium | reverse complement strand
TCGACCTCCGTGACAAAGCCGCGCGCCCGCAAGTGCTCATCTTCTATCACGTGCTTGATGTTGCGCACACGCGACGCGGCAAACCCGTGCTTTTCGGCCAGCGCCTCGACCTCCGCAGCCGTCCTGGCTCTGACCCAGGCGGCGATGATGCGCAGAATCTCGGTCGCGTTTTCCTCCTGCAGCCGGGTCAGGTGCTCCTTGAACCTGGGATCCTCGGCCAACTCGGGGCGGCCCATCGCGGTACACAACCCCCTGAACTCTTCGGGGTCGGGTGCAGCCAGTGCCAGGAAGGTGTCGTCGACGCAGCGGAAGGTATCGGCCGGGCAGATCGAGACATCCCTGTTTCCCGCCGGCATGGCCGGCTCGCCCGTGATCTGCTGATAGGGCCAGATCCACGACATGGTCCGCATGATGCTCTCGCTCTGCGACAGCTCGATGAACTGCCCTTTTCCGGTTCTATCCCGGTAATGGAGGGCGGCCAGAACGGCCACCTCACCCAGCAGTGCGCCATAGCTGTCGCAGATGTACAATCGATTCTTGACCGGCCGCTGTCCCGGAAAGCTCGACACCGACGAGTAGCCGGTCATGGCCTGGGCCGCGCCGTCGTTGCTGGGCCTGTTCTCCCTTGCGAACTGGCCCCACTGGCCAAAGCCGGTCTTGGAGATATAGATAATGCCGGGGTTGATCTCCTGGATCTGCCGGTAGCCGACGTTCCAGCGTTCCATCACCCCAGGCCTCAGGTTTTCTTCGATGATGTCGGCCTCGGCTGCGAGCTCGAGAAACAACTCTTGCCCTTCGGGGCGGTGTAGATCGAGGCCCAGCCAGTACTTGTTCGGATTGGGCCGGAAGAAAGACGTGCTCTGCTCTTTAAAAAAGTAGCCAAAGGGGACCAGGCTGCGCAGCGTATCGCCCAGGGGCGGCATTTCGCACTTGATCACTTCTGCCCCCAGTCGCGACAGGAAACCGGGTCCGGAAGGGCCGAGCACGAGCGTGCACACCTCGAGCACCCGGATGCCCTGCAACGGCAACGGCCTGGAGTTCTTGTTCTCTTGATAATCTTTCCACGTGCCTTCGGCCATGATGATCCGCGTCCTTTCTGCCTTTGAGCCTCGACCTCTTATACGGGCTGCCAATGGAGAGGATAAAAGGCCATGGACAGGTAGTGGATATGGGCGCCGGCCGGCGTGTTGGCGATGGAACCGTCCTCGCCAAGCGCAAAAAACTTGCCTGTGCTTCTCATCTGCTCCCAGTCATAGAAGAAGACGGTGGACACGGGCAGGCCGAATTCGCGAAAGCAAAAGATGTATTGACGATCGTCGAACTTGTAATAGCTGGCGTGATCGACGTCGCCCTGGCCGCGCAATGGCCCGACGATGCCCTGCCAGACGTAACGCTCGGTGTTCAGGTAGATGTGCTCCATGATCTGCTCGGGGCCATAGTCATAGACGCCGCGCAGGCCGACGAGATCGCGCGTGGGGGCCGGCTTGTACCCGGTGGGTGGAATGGCCGGATCGCCGAGCACGCCGGGCCAGAACTCGTGCACCGCCCGGGGTTCCTTGCCTACGTCCCCCTCGCGCAGGATCGTGCGAATCCCGAGCACCCGGCGTGTGTCTACGTTCACGATAAATGTCTGCGACTCACGAGGCCGATGGGCAAAGGTCATGTCGATGAAATAGGTGTGTGGTGCCACTTCCACCACCTCGCACCAGTCTGTGCCGCGCTCGTTGGCGCTTTGCCAGAGGACCTCGTAACGATCCAGGAACTCGAGCTGGAAGGATGTCCCCGAGCCGAGCACGATCTTGCACGTCTGACCCACCAAGGCCCCTGTCGAGGGGAGGCGGTTGATCGCCACTTTCGATGCATAGTCCTCGTACGTGTAATCTGTTGTGCCTTCTTCCTGTGGCATGGTGCTCCTCTCCTCAACAAGTGATGGTCATGAGTATCGCTGCTCGATCGCTGCTCAGACGCCCCATTTCACGTTGGCGTTGGTCAGGGCAGCGCCGGAAACGTCGACGATCGCTGCACCACCGTCAATCAGGAGAACGGACCCGGTCATGAATGTCGAATCATCACTGGCAAGATAGCTGCAGATGCCGGTGATCTCGTTGGGCTCGGCCGTCCGCCGTAACGGAACCATCGAAGAGATGCGCGTAAACACGCCGTCCAGATCTGTCCCAAGCGCTTCCGCTAGGGGATTGAGTGATGTCTCGAGCATCTCTGTCCTTGTCCCGCCGGGACAGACCACGTTGCAGCGGATCTTGTCCGGGCCAAAGTCGAGCGCGACCTGCTTGGTGAGCATGATGAGCCCGGCCTTTGATGCGCAGTAGGCGGGCATACCGGGCAGACAGCGCAGGCCCGCCAGGGATGCGATGTTGATGATCGAACCGCCCCCGGCCTTGATCATGTGCGGTATGGCTGTTTTCATCAGGTAGAGGGGGCCGGTGAGGTTGGTTTCGAGCACCCGGTGCCACAGCTCCGGATCGATGTCGACGACGGTTGTGCCGCCTGGATCGATCGCGGCGTTGTTCACCAGCACGTCGAGCTTCCCCGTGAATACCAGTGCTGTCTCGATCATGCGCTCGACGTCCTGGAGCCTGGTGACATCTCCGGCGCATCTCAGCACCTTGCCCGGCGGCAGCGATTGGGCCAGCCTGTCGAGCACCGCCTGGCGGCGGCCGGTGATGCATATCCTGGCTCCGTCGGCAACAAACCGCTCGGCAATCGCGGCGCCGATGCCGGTGCCCGCTCCCGTAATGAGTGCTACTTTGCCATCTAATTTCATGTGCGACTCCGACTTGCACTACAGCCCCAGGTAGGCCTGCCTCACATGGTCACTCTGCAGGAGCTCGCCACACTCCCCTTGTAGGCAGACCCGGCCGTTTTCGAGCACGTAGGCCCGATCGGCGATCTCTAGACTGTGCCGTACGTTCTGCTCGATCAACAGGATGGTGATTCCGTGGTCGCGCAGGTCCTGGATGACGCGAAAAAGCTCCTTCACCAATAACGGCGCCAAACCGTACGAGGGCTCGTCAAAGACACAGAGCTTGGGCCTCGACATCAGGCCTCGCCCCATGGCCACCATTTGCCGCTCGCCACCGCTTAACGTTCTGGCCAATTGTCGTTCCCTTTCTTTTAACAAGGGAAAGACCTGATAGACCTTTGCCTGCGTTTCCTCTTTTTGTTTCCATGCCCGGAGGGGGTACGCGCCCATCTCCAGGTTTTCGCGCACCGACATGTCGGGGAAGAGTCGCGCACCCTGGGGAATGTGAGAGATGCCCATCTCTACAATGGCATGAGGCGGCAGGCCGTCGATCCGCCGGCCAAGAAACTCTACGCTGCCTGACGATACAGGCAGCAGGCCGGTAACGGTATTGAGCAGTGTTGTCTTGCCGGCTCCGTTGGAGCCTACGAGGGCAACGATTTCCCCTTCGTCGACCTGTATGCAGACATCCCACAAGGCCTGAGACTTACCATATGCGGTGTTGACATCGCACAGTTGCAGCATGGACCTATTCCCCCAAATAGACTTCGACCACTGTCTTGCTGGTGGCAATCTCTTGCGGTGTTCCTTCAGCCAACTTTTTCCCGTGATGGAGAACGATGATGCGATCGCATATACTCATGATGGCTTTCATGACGTGCTCGATCATCAAGATCGTGACCCCCTCATGCTGGATCCTGGTTACCAGCTCCATAGACTGGGCAACCTCGGTGGGATTCAGGCCGGCCATCAATTCGTCAAGCAGCAGCATCTCTGGCCTGGTGGCCAGGGCTCGGGCCACCTCAACGCGCTTCTGATTAACCAGGGTCAAGTCCTTGGCCGGTTTGTCGCGCAGTGTCGACAGGCCGACAAACTCCAGCGACTCTGTGGCCTGCCTGGCAGCATCCGAGGTGGGGAAACGATCGGATATCCCGAACAACGCTCCCAGGCGTATGTTGTCCAGAACCGGTAGACCGCCAAAGACCTGGACCGATTGAAACGTCCGGGCCACGCCCAGCCGGCAGATTCTGTTCGGCGTCAAGCCATTGATCTGCTGGTCCTTGAATCTGATGACACCTGCTTTGGAAGCCAGCGCGCCCGAGATCAGGTTGAACAGTGTGGTCTTGCCGGCTCCGTTGGGGCCGATCAGTCCTACGATCTCACCGGGCTCGACGCAAAAATCCACGTCAGAGACGGCGGCCAACCCGCCAAAATACCTGGTTACCCCTTTACCTTCAAGCAATGGCATGTTGTTGCCTCTCCAACCTCTCCGACCTGCGATTTCTCCACTTTTGCACGAGCCCCACCAACCCGCTGGGCAGGTACAGGACGACAAGGACCAATATCGCGCCGAGGAGGAGCATGTAGTGGTCGGGAAACCTGGTGATCAAGATTTCTTCCACGTAGCTAAAGACAGCAGCACCCAGAATGGGGCCAAAGGGATGCCCCAGGCCGCCAAAGACGGCCATCAAAACGGGCATGAACGAGTATAGATCCGCCCGGAAGGCCATGTAGGGATCCACATAAGTCCACCGGGGGGCCATGACGGCGCCGGCGGCTCCCATAAAGATCGCGCTGATGGCAAAGGTGATCACCTTCACCTGCGTCACGTTCACGCCCATGTGTGCCGCAGCTTCTTCGTTCTCGCCGATGCTCTGCAGGGCCAGGCCCCACCTGGAGCGCCTGATGAGGTACGCGGTCAGCACCAGGGTCACAAAAATGATGAGCATGAGGTGATAGATGGTATTGTTGTCGGCGACGATGACGAACCGGCCCCGTGTGCCGGTCACTTTGACCTCGTACCAGAGGAGAAGGTGCTTGATCAGCTCGACCAGTCCAAAAGTGAAAATGGCAAAATAGGTGCCTCTCAGCCGCAGTGTCACAGCACCGACCAAAAGAGCAAGGCAAGAGCTTAACAGGCCACCAATCAGGACGACGACAGGCAGAGGCAGCTTGCTCCCCAATACCGCCGCGGTGTAGACGCCGACTCCGAAAAACGCAGCCGTGGCCAGCGAGAGGTAGCCCGTAGGACCGGAAAAGATCGACCAGCTCACAGTCAGGACGAGGAACATCAGGATGCTGGTTACCAGGATAACCCTGTAGGGTGAGGCGTAGCTCGTGAGCGTGATCAGCAAGACCAGTACGATAAGAAGCAGTGCCGGCAGCCACAACCTTGAGAGAACCTTGGTTATGTTCATGTTTCTACTTTCCCATAATGCCTGTCGGCTTGACCAGGAGCAGGAGCACAAAGATGACATAATAGGCAACCAGGGCCAGTCCTGGCTCGATATAGGTGACGATGCTGCCTACCACGCCCAGGACAAAGCCACCGACGAAACTGCCGGGGATGCTGCCCAGGCCACCCAGAACCACCACGATAATGGCAATGATGGCATACTCCATGCCCATCCGTGCCTGAACGGGGTAGCACATGCTGATAAGCGCGCCGGCGACAGCGGCCATGGCGGCACCGAGGCCGAAGCATAGGGCCAGTACCCGGTTGATGTTCACCCCCATGAGGCCGGCCGTTTCCGGGTCCTGAGCCGCGGCCCTGATCGCCTTGCCCGTGCGAGTGCGGGCCAAAAATAGGTAGAAAGCCAGGCCAATGGCGAGCGTAAATCCGAGGGTCACCAGGCGGTTGGCGCCAAACACAGCTCCCAGAATGTCGACGGGGAATGCCAGGTAGGAGTATCCTTTCGTCTCGGACCCCCAGGTAAGCAGAGCCAGGCTTTGTATAATGAACAGGAGACCGAAAGAAGCCAGCATTGCGTTGCTCTCAAAGATACCGGGTGATGCGGCCAGGTCCTTGATGCGTTTGAACAAGGTCCGGTGAATGATGGTACCCAGGACAAACGCAGCCGGCCCGGCGATGGCCAGCGCCAGCAGCGGGTTGAGGTCGATTTTGGTGTACAACATCCAGGTGGTCAAAGCGCCCAGCATGATGAACTCGCCATGGGCGATGTTGAGCACCCGGGCGACACCATACTGCAGGCTGAGACCCATGGCAATCAGGGCATAGAGGCCACCCAGCAGCAGGCCCCCGATTACTATGTTCAGAAATGTCACCATCGTGTGTACGGACGTCTCCTTTACTTCGGCAACAAGAGCAAGGCAGGCTGCCTCAACGGCACAACAGGACTATTGGCAACGAACAATCGCGCTCAAGAGTTGCTGCTCTGCACCCTCGAGGCAGCCTGTGCAACGCCTTGCCGTCGTTGCTGAACAATACCTACCCTGCCGACTAGCCCGTTGGCCACGGTGGCTTCGGATATACGAACTCTGCGGTGGCCTTGTCTACAGGTCCGACGACCTCAAACACGCCATTGATCCACTGGCCGATCTCGCCGGGATGGCAATCCTTCGACAGGAGCCCGTTGTCAAACCAGGTCGGCCCCAGGACCGTCTCGAGAGGGGAATCCTTCGAGGCTGCGGCGAGCACGTCCCTGATCTTTGCCTGGTCCAGCGTGCCTGCCGTCTCGATGGCGGCCTTCCATGCGTCCAGCCCGGCCCAGTAGTAGGGATGGCCCCACCAGTCCTGGACGTCCTCGGGCTTGCCTGCGTAGAGCGTGTCGGCCATTTCGTCCAGCTCGGGCGAAGATCCCCGGGCAAAGGCGGAAAAGCCCATGAGCCCTTCCACCGCGGGACCAAAGGCGGTATGGTAGAACCCAAAGTTCACCCCAGGGCCACCGATCCAGGCCTTGGGGTTGTAGCCAAGCTCCATCGCCGTCCCGACGGCCGGCATGTTCTGGTCGGGATAGGCAAAGCAGCAAAAGAGATCGGCCCCTGATTCCTGGGCTCCCTTGATCACGGGCGACAGGTCTTTGATGTCGGGCGGCAGGCTCTTCAGGCCGACGACGTCGATGCCCTGCTTGGGGAATTCGATCCCCGCTATGCCGGAATACTCGATGCCGTGCAGGTCGGCGATGTAGGATATGTAGGCCGTTTTCGCTCCCTTGGAGGCCACAAGCTCGGCCAGGACCGGCAGTTGGTACCAATCGGAGAAACTCAAGGTGACGAACACGAAGGGGAGACTGGGAAGCATATCCTTGATCTGCGTGGCACCGCCCTCGGCCGTGATCAGCAGGTAGCCGTACTTGTTGGCAATGGGCGCCTGGCCAAAGATAAAAGAGGTGCCGGAGGCAGGCCACAAAAAGTCAACCTTGTCCTCCAGGATCAGCTTTTCCGTCAGCCTCGTCATGGTGGCGACGTCGCTCTTGTCGTCGTACACGATCAATTCGATCGGCAGCTTCTTGCCATATTCCTCCACATAGACCCCACCCTGCTCATTGACCATCGGTACCCAGGTCTCATAGATGGGCCTGAAGGCCGAGTCGCCAATGACGGCATTCCAGCCAGAGAGAGGCCTGGACATACCGACCCTGATGCTTTCTTTGACAGGTACTACGGTCGCCGCTGCGGTGGGCGCTGCGGTAGGCGCCTCGGCGGGTGCGGCGGTGGGCGCCGCGCCACATGCTGCAGCAGCCAACCCCACCCCGGTCACTGCCGCGCCACGAAGAAAATCCCGGCGGGTCAAACTTTTGTTCGACATTTCCTTCCTCCTTTGGATGTGAGTTTCGAATCGCTTGCGATCTCTTCGCATTGTGAAATCGAAACGCGCTTTTCACCTGGCTACCAGAGAATCACTATTTCTACATACTTTTGCCTCCTCCCCGTGATGTGTTGGTCACTGGGAAAATCGTGGTCGCAAGTCCTGAATCACTTGCTCCCCGTCCGTGCGCTCATTGCCGCTAGAAATCCAAGACGCTGTCGATCTCGGCGTCGCTGATGCAAAAGATCGTGTTGTGTGGCGGCAGCGGCTCGTCGTAGAAAAAGCGGGGAAGCCTATCATCCTCCTTCGTCAGGCCCGCTCTGGCGTTGAACTCTTTTTCTGCCGACAGCACGCGTGTGCCGAGGGCGAACGGGAACTCGCCGGGTGCAAGTGGCCTGCCCAACCTGGCCTCGACGAGCCGCGATACCACCGCAAAGCTCTCCTCGCTCAGCAGCGACACGCTCGCCATGAAGCACTGCCCGAGGGTGTCAAAGGCCGCCATGGCGATCTGGAGGAAGCGGGAGGTATCGGCCTGGCCCTCCGGGTTGAGCGGATTGAGCATGCCTGTCAGGTAGGCGCCGACGAGGTTGCCCGCCGTGTGATCGGCGCCCATCGGCGACGTGGCGTACGTCACGCCGTTGCCCAGCATCGCCCTCGGATCGTATGCCGCGATGCTCTGGCCCTTGACGGCAGGCACCCGGTCGTGATGGAAGTGTTTGCCGACGGCAGCAGGCCCGCCCCCCAGAATCCGCCCGAATTCGGTGCCGTGCGCGATCTCTTCGACCATCTCCACGGCAGCCCCGGCGTCGCCAAACTGCCTATACCCGGCGTCCATGGCGACGGCGATGGCCACGCCGGTGCTCATCGTGTCCACGCCGATGTCGTCGC
>JAFGIA010000003.1 GCA_016929795.1 Anaerolineae bacterium | reverse complement strand
CGTCGATCTCGGCAAAGAGCATGTCGCGCTCGGGGTCGCAGTTCTTCAGGTGGGCAAAGACCCAGGCGACCTCTTCCACGGTGTTGATATAGTCGAGACGATCTGCGTCGTTACAGGCGTCGAGGATGCGGACCATGCCGGGGTAGTCGGCCTCGCCGCGGAAGCGGCGAAAGACCAGCCCCGGGATGGCCGGCGCGCCGGGCACAGATAGGGTTGCTTGGTCAATCATCGTATCCAGACCCTCCATACTCTCGGGCCAACACCTTGCGCATGTGCTGGATCGGGATCCCGTGCCCGTCAAAGCTCCGGCCCGAGCGCAGGCCTGTCGACCGCTTGTAGCCCAGGGCGGCGTAAAAAGGAACCCCGTACAGGGTGGCCGCCACCCGGATCACGGTCACACCCTGGCGCCGGCTCTCCTCCTCAAAGCGCTCCACCAGGCGGCGGCCGATCCCCCGCCGGTGATGGTCGCCGCGCACGAATAGACTGCCCAGCCGCTCCGTTCGGCCGCGCAGCACGCCGACGATCTCGCCTTCTTCTTCGGCGACGAGCACGACCGCCGAGCGGATGACGCGCGCGATCGCTTCTTGGTGCGCCGGGTCAGGCGAGCGGGCATGCTGAAAGGGGCCCAGGAACGCGCCTCGTTCTTCCGGCGGCGCGAACGACAGGTTAAACCTGTCGTAGGTGTCGGCGATGAGCAGGCCGACGTTTGCGGCATCCTCTTCACGATACGGACGGATTTCGATCATGGTGACGATTCCTCCCTGGCTGCAGCGAGCCTGAATTCGCGCTCAAGAGACGGCGTCATCGGTCGCCGCGGCGATGGTGCCCACTGTGCGGGCGGGCAGGACGAACTTACTCCACGCAATCGGGATCGAGATCAGGCATGCCGCCACGGTGACCAGGAAGGGCACCTGTGGGCTGATGCGCTCCCACAACTGCGCCCCGATCCAGGGGAAGGGCAGCGACAGCAGCCCCAACGAGGTGCCGAACAGGCCGTAGGCCAGCCCCCGCCTCTCTTCGGGCACCACCTTCGAGATCAGCGAGTCGTAGGCCGGGATCAGGCAGCCGACGCCCAGGCCAAAGGTCGCCATCGCCACCAGGAAGGCTGGCAGCGTGCGCGCCTGCACCAGGATGGCCAGCCCTGCCGCTTCGATCAGAAACCCGGCGACGATCACGGCGCGCTCGCTGCGCCGGTCGATCACCCCGCCGGCCAGCGCCGAGGCGACGATCGTCGCCGCGCCCCAGGCGGCGTTCAACCACCCGATCTGCTCCACATTCAGCCCGCCGATTTCCGATAGGTAGATGGGGTACAACTGGCCGATCAGATTGAATGCCGTGTCGCCGATGGCGTCGGTCACCCAGATCCAGGTCAGGATGCCGCCGGCGAGCAGCAGCGCAAACATCGCCCCCAACTGCGTCTTGAGCCCGGACACGGTCGGCTTTTCGGCGCTGCCGTGCGGGGCAAAACGCCGTGCCGTCCCCATCCAGACACGCACGGCGGTCGCCAGGGCAAAGATCAGGAATGCCACAAACATCATCTGCCGGAACCCGACCCGGTAGGCCAGGAACCCCGCCAGCGCGGGGCCGGCGACGGTGACGATCATATAGATGCTCTTGGTCAGGCCAAACACCCGCCCGCGCTCCTCTTCCGACGATTGCTCGGCGATGTAGGCGCCAAAGCTCGGGCCGACGACCGAGTTGGACACGTAATCGACGCACAGGCCCACCAGCACCCACTCCCACGAAGGGGCCAGGAAAAAGATCAGCCAGCCGAACACCGAGATCGAGCTGCCGATGGCAATGATGCGCAGCCGCCCGATCGTGTCCGACAGCCAGCCGCCCAGGATCTGCAGGCCCGTCGGCACGAGCGACGCCAGGGTAAAGACAAGGCCGACCTCGGCGACGCTGGCCCCCAGGTCGACCAGGTAGAGTGACAGCATGCTGTAGCCCATCTGCCCGGCGATGTTGGCCAACACCATGGCCAGCAGGAACCAGCGTAGATTGGCATTTAGAACGGTTTTGCGTTCAGGGCTCATCTTCACCATGGATGGTGCTTTGTTTGGACTACCACGCTTTGACCCACGAATCGGACAGCTCCAGTGTGCCCAGTGCCGCCCCGTAGAGTGCATTCGCCGCTGTGTCGTACCCGTTGGCGAAGGCACGCGTGCCGCCCATCCGCTGCAGGCGGCGCAGCCCTTCCCAGATCACAGCCTTGCCCAGGCCCCGCCGCTGGTGCTCGGCGGCAGTGCCCACTAGCACGCACACGGCGCTGCGCGTCACATCATCATACCAGAGGGTGCAAAAAGCCGCGATTTCTCCTGCCTGCGTGGCAGCCACGAGGTCGAGGTCGCGCCGGTAGAGAGGCGCGGCCTGGATGTTCCGGTACCACTCCCACCCCTCGTACGCCTCGTCCGGGTCGTCCGGGTGAAACGCGCGCCACGACGCCCAACTGCGCGCCGGGTGCTCGTCGACGTCGCCCATCGCGCGGATGGTGTAGCCTTCTGACACCGTCACCACGGGGATGGCAGCATCGAGGTCCCGCGACCAGTGGTGTACCGGCTCGCCCCATTTCCGGTACCCGCGGCGGCCGAGTGCTGCCAGCCGGGCCTCGTCGTCACGGTCGCCATTCACGACCAGGTAGCGCCGGCCGTCGGAGGTCTCTGCAGCGAGATGCTCTTCTGCCGCTGCCAGCACTTCTTCCTCCAGCGCCTGGGTGCGAAACGCAGGATGCATGTGCAGAAACGCCTCGCCGGTGTACACAGGGTGGAGCACGGCCGCGATCTCACCCGTGCCCGTCTCCCACAGGCGTGTCACCTCCTCAACCGGACCGCAGCTCTCGCAGTTGGCAATCAAGTGCCAGCGCCAGTAGTCGAGCCGGGCGACGTGCCAGCTCCGCTCGCGCCGTCCATTCAGCAGTAACACGTCACGCAAGAAGGCGCGGATGCGCCAGTAGTCCTCTTCGTCCCTGTAGCATCGCATAATGGGTTTCATCGTGCCTTCCTAATGAATGGAGTTCACCACGTGATTCAGAATCAACGCTACGCCTCGATACATCACTTCCTCCATCTCCTCGCCGAGGGATCCGGGGTGGAGGTGGTCTACGCCAACCATCCAGAGCGTGTAATAGACATAAAAGGCCGCGATGAATAGCGGTAGCTGGCCGATCTGTGTTTCGGGCAGGGCACGGTGCTCGGCATATCCCTCAAAGAGCGCGTCTCGAAAGCGAGCATAGTCCGGGGTGCCAACACAGTGGGCCAGCGCCACGGCCAGATCGTACATCCAGTAGCCGAACCCGGAACCGTCAAAGTCGATCGGGCGGGGCCGGCCGTGCCAGAAGAGGAGATTGGCGTCCAGGCCCAGGTCGGCGTGGATCAGGCCATACACCTCTGGTCCGGTGCCCCAGGCATCGATCAGTTGGCGGAACTGCCGGGTGACGATTCTGAATGGCTCGACCCAATTGGGCGGCAGGTACTCCCAACATTCTCCCGGCGGCAGGCCGATTTCAGGGTCGTTCATGAACAGGCCATCCCAATCGTAGCGGCGTTTGGCCTGATGCCCTGGAGGAAGCGGCCATCCCTGCGTAAAGTTGTGCATGCGCGCCATCAGCCGGCCCTGTGCGCGGTAATGTTCCGGGCGGCCATGATTGGGGAGCAGCCGCCCCTTGATCCAGCGCTGCAGCGTACAAAGCCGTGTCTCCGGAACGCCGGGGGCGGCGATGCGCGTTAGCCAGTCGCCATCCAGCCTGGGGATCGGTTCGGGCACCGGCAAGCCGGCGCCGCGCAGGGCAGCCAACCACGCCAGCTCCACCTCGATCGCCTCGGCGCTTTGCCAGCTCACCGGAAGGAGCCGGAGCAGATATTGGCCCGGCTCGAATAGATTATCGTCCACCGAGCCGGTCTGTGCCCTGGGATCCGTGACCTTGTAGAGCGTGTTGAAGCCGCCGTAAACGAGCCGGCAGTGTGCCCCTTCTAGGCCATACGCTGCCAGCGCGGCTTCGGCCAGCCCCCGCAGCCGGCGCAGCCGCCCGCGGCGCGTCAGTTCATTGTATGGTTTCATGTTCGCTCCTTGGAATCGATAATATCCGGTCTGTCATCCCGGTAGAAGACGTGCACGGCGGTGGCAATTCCTTCCTCGTCGACGATGAACTCGAATTTCACGTCTTCATCCAGCCGGAACCGCGTCTCGGTGAGCGGTACCAGCTTCCAGGCGATGGCCTGCGCTTGATGCATGTACGTCAGCGCCCCATCCTCGATGGCAAAGCTGCGCCGGCCATAGGTGCCTGCGTAACGGTTCAGCGTCGCTTCTTCGACGTGCACCGGCGTGTACAGGCTGGCGGCGATTTCCGCCTCCCAGGCCAGGTCACGCCGGTGCGCATCATCGTGACCGGTCTCGGCCAGGTGTGCCAGGGCATGGAGGTGTGCTGTCCTGAGTGCCTCCTCCTGCGGAACGGAGATGTGTGGCTCGACGCCGGTGCCCTCCCAGTTCTCGCCGCTGATCGGGTTGATGGGGCGTCCGTAGGGCAGCCGTACCTGAAAATGCTCCTGGACCACTTCCATAGTGACCGGATGGGCGGCGCCCACCGTCGTTTCACCGATGAGAGTGGCCCGGCCCATCTGCTTCAGATTGTAGGCGAACTCTTCGGCCCCAGAACCCGTCGCGCGGCTGGTTAGCACGTACACCGGAACGTCGGGCAGCCGTTTGCCCGGCACGTGGGGAAAGGTCCAGAATTGTTGCGTTTCGCCGCTCGGGCGGTAGTAGAAGGTGTTGATGTGTTTGGGCTCTGGATCGAGCAAGTAGCTGGTGAGGAGCTGGACCATGCTCGGATAGCCGCCGTGGTTTCGCCTCAGGTCAAAGATGAGTGCGTCGCAGTGGGCGACGAAACCCATCGCCGCCACGGCCGTGTCGCCAGCGTGCTCACTCGGGATGAATTCTCGCAGGTCGATGTAGCCAATGTTCCCGCGCAGCCGCTCCACTTTCTCAAAGCCAAAGTTCTGGCGGCGCGTCTCGTCGAGCCAGCGCGCCAATTTTGCATCCTCCTCTTCTGTCTCCGGATCGACGCGCGCTGCCAGCCGGTGCGGATCGTAGAGGATGCTCCAGTGCTTGTCGTTCGATAATGCGCGCAGATCCTCGGTCAGCCTCAGCGCAAGCTCGCCAGCCTCGCAGGCGTCGTCATAGCCGCCCCGTTCAAGCCTGGCCTCAATGGACGCAGCCAGCTTCTCGCCGACAGCGGGAACCACATACTTTTCCCGCGCCAGCCGGGCGACATCCCGGACGACCGTGTGACAGAGCGCAAGCGATAGGTTTTCAGGCAAGATGATCCTCCTCTCTGGCTGTGAGCCAGTCCAAAAGGGTGGCGACCAGTTGGTCTTGGCTCTTCAGGTATTCGTGATCGTCCTCGAACGTCACGAGCCTTGCACGGTGTGCCCCATTCTGCACGAGGGCGCGGTGGAATGGAAGGATGTGCTCCTCAACCGGGACAACCCTATCCTGCCATCCGCCGACCAGCAGGATGTCGCGATCTTTGAGCGCCGGCGCCAGTCTGTCGTGATCCAGGGATGCCTGGTTGGCCATCAAGTCAGCCAGCAAGTCATCGCCAAAGCGGACAGGTCCGTTGGGAGCACGGAGCGATTCCAGGTTTTTTCTCACCTGCTGTGCATATTCCGGGTCTCGTTCGATTTCCCGCGCTTCACGGCCAAAGTTCCTCCCCGAGATCATAAATATCCTGGTGAACTCGGGAAACCGAGCGGCCGCGGCGGGTACCATGGCGCCACCAAAACTCCACCCACCGAGCACGATCCGGGCAGGATCGACTTGATAGGCTGCCTGGCTCTGCGGTTCCTGAGCAAATTGGAGTGCTGCGCCAGCATCAGACAGTGCATTGCTGAACGAAAAAAGGCCCTCACTCCTGAATGTGCCCCGGTAGTTGAAGGTCAGGACGTTGACGCCCTCTCGTGCCAGCCGTCCACAGATCAGCTCATCCCCCTCGATCCCCGGGAATCCCTGGAGAAAGACCACCGTGGCGATGGCGGAATGAGCAACGGATCGAAAGAGGTATCCTTGCACGATACTTCCCGAGCTGACAAACTCCACCGGTATCATCACAGCCTCCACTCAGGCAACTGGACCCTGCTTGCTCCATCGATCATGGGCCTGTACACGTCCTCGATGCCAAGCGTGCGCAAACGTTCCCGCGTGGGCCAGCCGCGCTCGACGTCCCAGCCCTGCAGCGTGTAGAATTCGTCCATGACGGGCCTGAACTGTTCCCGATCGAGGGCAACCCGCCGATCCAGGAAGGGATTGCGATATGGCTCGGTCCGCTCAAAGTAGGGCAGGACGTTCTCGTCCATCGCGCGGTCGCGCCCCCAATGGCGAACTTGCAGGGCCCGCTCCAGGCAAAGGACACGCTCTGCAGCCGCCACGAACTCTTCCTCGGACCAGGGGACGCCGGTGCCGGCGCAGAAGAGATGGTACTCGACGGCAGGCCCTTCGATGTCGCCGAGGCCCTCGACGCCGTGCAGCCGCCAATAGAGATCGGGCGCTGTCTCGCGGTAGATCAGCGGGAAATGGGCGTCCACAGGCAGGCAGTCCTTGATCACCGAGCGCAGGGTCTGGTAGTAGCCGGGATAGGCCTTGCCCTCGTAGCCGCTGCATGGATCCACGGCATCCGCGCTGCGGTAGACGCGCTGCCCCAGGGCGCGGATGCGATCCAGCGCGATCTGCCGTTCTGAGTCGCTCGGCAGTTGGGCAGCGCGCTCGGCGGCGTCGGCTGCCCACAGATACCCATGCCCGCTGTTAAAGGGATCGCGCGTGTCGGCCGACCACTGCAACGCGGACACCAGCCAGTAGGGAAAGGTCACTTCCCCCCAGCCAAACGGGTCGCAATGTGCTGCGTGGCCCCAGCCTGGATAGCGCTGCCTTGCCAGCCCCTCGCCCAGGTGCAATGCGCTCGCGGCGGCCCACCCCCCCCCCGCCAGGGCATCCCCCAGGCCCTCGCGATAGGCGATGGTGCGCAAGAACTCGGCCCAGAATGTCGGCGACCGCCAATCGATCGGGCGGCCGTCGATGGTGGCGATCAGACCGGCCTTCTGGCAGGCGATCAGCCATGGCACCATGCCGCCCAGGATGTCGAACTGGTTCAGGCCGTAGCGGTTGGAGAGGACGTTCATCTCAAAGGCAGCGCGCTCGCCCAACTGCCAGTCGTAGACAGATCGCTTTGAGGGTGGATCTCCCTCCGCGTACCCCAGAAAGTCGCGTCCTACACAGACCCAATCCCCGCTCCACGTGCGGTCGTTTGCCACGCCGGGCACGTCCTGGAAGTGGGCTACACAGGGGGTGATACATCCCTCGGTGCAGCCACGGCACACGGCGCTGCCGCTTCCCTCTGCCGCCAGTTGCCGGTTGAGGCGCTTGATATCGCCGTAAAAGTTGAGTGGGCCGGTCTGACCATCGCTGGCGAACGCCGCGGCGAGGGCACTGGCGATGGAGCGGATGGTTTCTGGCGCATAGAGGGACACCCGCCCCGAGCCGCGGACCGAGATGGCCTTCAGCTTCTTGGAGCCCATGACCGCGCCAAAACCTCCCTGGCCGCAGGCGGAAGAGCTGGCCGTGTGGATGGTGGCGATGCGGCTCAACCGCTCGCCGGCAGGGCCGATGGCCAGGGAGCGCACGCCCTTGCCGTCCACCGATTCGAGCGCTTGCAGTGTATCGAGCGTGTCCAGCCCCCACAGATCGTTCGCTCCCAGCACGGCGATCTCGTCGTCGCGGATGCGTATCCGCACCGGCCTCGTGGCAGCGCCGGTCACGATGACCCCATCGTAGCCGGCGCGCTTGAGCTCGCCGCCAAAGAATCCGCCCACGTTCGAGCGCGTGAACCAGGGATGCGGAACCGCCTGTGGGCTGAAGGAGCAGACGCTGGTCCGCCCCGAGTAGGGGGCACGTGAGCCGGTGAGCGCCCCTGGAAAGATCATCAAGGGATTGGCGGGCTCGAAGGGTTCCACAGGCTCGGCGTACTCCTGCCAGCAGATCCTGGCGGCAAGCCCGCGCGCCCCCAGGTACTCGGGCACGTAGGGTTCTGTCTCCTGCACGTCAATGTCCATGTTGTCGAGATCCAGGCGCAGCAAGCGGTTCGCCCAGGCATGCATGTTCCGAAAGTGCGTGATCTTCTTGACAACTGGCCTCACCGGGTTGCTCCCGACCTTTGTACTTGATGGTTTTCCTGCGAGCCCATTATAGCAGAGGTTGGTCCCCGGCGCATCCGCCAGCCGGCCAATAGCCTGTCGGACAGGTGTCCGATCTACTCTTTGGAACCCTTTGACCCTTTGACTCTGGAGTGGGTGTGTCCACGTGACGCTGGGAAACAACCATCGGGAAAGCCACTCCCTGGCGCCCCGTGCGCCAGGGAGTGGGGAATGCGGGCGGTGAGGCGTTCAGGCCGAGGGTGCCCCGCTCCTGGCTCTCCTGAGCCTGAGCTGTGAGGGGAGGCGCCAGCCACCCTCGCCCGCGATGCGAATATCGCGTCGCTCGAACCGCCACCAGGCGATCGCCGCCAGCAGCGCGCTCACGGCGACGAGGCCCACGAATGAGGCCAGGTCGAGTCCCTGGAGGGCATCGGCACCCTGGAAGTAGTCGTACGGCAGAAACTGGGCGATCGTTGCGAGTTGCTCGTTCAGGCCTGACATCGACGTCAGAAAGTAGCTAAGCACGAGCAGCAACCCGGCGCCCGCCGCCGCCAGCCGGCGCGACGGCAATAGCAAGCTGAGCACCAGTGCCACCGCGCCATAGATCAGCGTCTGCGCCAGCACGGGCAGGAAGGGCAGTGCCATCTCGCCCCAACTGACGTCCAGGCTCGACCCGCCCAGCAGGACGGAGAAGCCCAGCCAGCCGATGACCAGGATGCCCAGGGTCGCGGCGAGGAAGGCGAGCACACGCCCCCAGAAGAGCGCGGTCCGGCTCACGGGATGGGCCACGATCAGGTCGAGGCGCCCGCTCTCCTCGTCGCTCGCCAGCAGGCCGCTGCCGGCGATGACGGCAAAGATGCCCACGATGACGGGCAGCATCGAGAACCCATACATGCCGAGGTACCCTTGCGGCGTCGCCAGGCTCGCCGCGTCGCCGCCAAAGAACGCCAGGAACTCGGGCGGGTAGCTCTCGATCATCTGCATAAAGTCGCCCTGCTGCTCCAT
>JAFGIA010000024.1 GCA_016929795.1 Anaerolineae bacterium | reverse complement strand
GCGCTGGCTGCGGCCTACCTGATTTTGCCCGGGTTATTGATCCGGTTCTACGGCAGCCAGGGCGTGAGGCGAGCATTCGGGGCCCAAGACACCCCTCCACACCCGATCGAGCGCTTGCCGCTGCCGGTGCTCGTATTGGCCACGCTGTGTGTGCTCTATGCGCTTGTCCTGCACGTTCCCCTCTTTTTTAACGGCATCGTGCCCTTCTTTGGCACCTGGCTCTCGGACATGCCAGGGTTCGGCGTGCTGTCCATCTTGATCTGGAGCCTGGTGGGCATCACGTGGGGCCTGCTGCGGCAGAAGGCGTGGGCCTGGTGGGCATCACTGATCTATTTCGGCGCGATGGTTGCCTCGTCGATCGTGACGCTGGTGCCGTCGAGCCTGGCCGAGATCGTGTCGCCTACGAAGCTTCCGCCAGCAGAGATAGAGATGCTGGCGGATGTGCCACTCCAGGGCGTGCACCTGGTGCCATTTGTCGGGGTCCCCCTCGTCCTCACTCTCGTCGTGCTTCTCGTGTCAAAACGGTGCTTTGCGAGCCCGATTATCACCAAATGGCCTCCTGGTCTGAGCCCTGTTGGCAACAGTTGAGATAATTGCGAGATAGCTCCCTGCTATACTGTAAACGGGATCGCACCCCGTGGCCGAGCACCCACTCGGGTGCCCGCGGGTGATTATTCTGTACCGCACAGAAAGGAGATGGCAAATGGAGACAAGCAAGGGAACCCGTCGCCTGGCCGGCAGGGCAATGGCCCTGGCCCTGGTCGTGGCCCTCGCCAGCCCACTCCTGGCCCTGGCGTTGGAGTGGAGCGACCAGACTCCACCCGGAGGGCCATGGCAGTATGTCACCTATCTGGGAAAAGCCCAAATTCAATCCCTCTTTGACGTCGACACCAGGGGCTATTTTATGACGTGGGACAGTGCACCCCACTATGCCCTGTTCGAGCTGACGGCCTACGACTGGACCAACGTCACCCCTGAAGGGGGCCCATGGGATGATTTCGAGTTCCTGGCCGAGGTCAACGGCCGCGGTTACCTGCGCGCCCGACACGCGAACACGGGCCACAATCACCTCTTTGAGGTGAGCGACGGCGGCTGGGCGGAACAGCCGCTGCCTGGCACCGGCTGGGAACAAGTCGTCTTTCTGGGCGCGGCCGGCATGCGCGGTTATTTTGCCCTGAAGGATACCTCCCTGTACGAGGATCACCTGTGGCAGGTAGACGGCGGGTCCTGGACCGAAATCGCCTCGCCCGTCGGGCCGTGGAACTATGTAAATTGGGTGGCTGTGGTCGACGGCAATGGCTATTTCGCCGTGCAGGATAGCTCGGCGGTCGATCACCTGTACGAGCACGATGGGCTGGTGTGGACGGAACGGCCGGCCGCCGCCGGAAACTGGAACTATATCGAGTTTCTGTCCGAGATGGGCGACCGCGCCTACTTTGGCTTGCGAGACAGCACCTACCACTACCGCATCTATGAGCGGCAGGGGAGCCTGTGGACTGATAGGACGCCGCCAGGCGGCCCGTGGGCTACCGTCTGGTTCCTGGCCAATCTGGCTGGCACCGGCTGTTTTGACCTGGAGGATGATCTGGGCAATGACCACCTGTTCGAGGTCAATGGCGACAACTGGACGGTCAACGACCCACCTGGAGGACCATGGACTACCGTCGAGTTTCTGGCGGCCCTGAACGGCCAGGGCTACTTCAGGGTGGATGGCAATCGCATCTATGAACTGAGCAGCGGAGGCTGGACAGACACGACACCGGCCGGTGCCTGGAACGGCTGCGCGTTCCTGGTCGAGCACGGGGGCGTAGGCTACTTTTCCCTGCAAGACACAGCCTACGAGTTTCACCTCTACGAACTGGACGACACCACCTGGATCGAGCGTCCCATGCCGGGCAGCTCGTGGTACGATGTCGGCTACCTCTTTGAACTGGGGGGCAACGCCTATTTCTACCTGGCCGAGAGTTACGGCGCGGCGCAGGTTTATGAGGCTGCCGGCGGCACGTGGACCGACAGGACGCCGTCCGGCGGCCCGTGGCGTTACTTTGAATTGCTCGACATGCTGGCCGGCACGGTGATCCTGGAGCTGACCGACGCGGGCGGCGATGCGCACGTCTGGGAATTCGACGGCAGCGCGTGGACCGACGAAACGCCGGCCGGCGGCCCCTGGGGCTGGTTCGACTACTGCCTGACCCTCGAGGGCCGGAGCTTTATTCGTTCGATAGATCCGGCGGGCGGCCACGTGCACGCTGCCTGTGTGCCCGCGTCGAGTGTGCAGATCGATGGCCCCACCCAGGGCGTGGTGGGGGTGAGCTACGACTTTGTGGCTACCCTATTCCCGGACGCGGCCTCCGGCCCGTTGGACTTTCAGTGGGACGTCACCAATGTGCCCGGCCAACGCTCCGTCGAGGGGGTGACCCGCAGCATCAGTGTGACCTGGCAACAGCCCGGCCTGCAGACCGTTTCGGTGGTCGTCGTAGGCCCCTGTGGCCAGCCCGTGAGCGCCACGCACGACATCACGATCACCGGCACCAGCACCGGCTACCAGGTCTTTTTGCCGCTGGTGGTGAGGGACTAGGGAGTCTGCCGCCTCTAGCTTGGGCGCCGACGGCTTTCAACCAGAGTACGCGCCAGGGGAATCGGTGCCCGTGGCCCCGGGCCACGGGCACCGGCCGCAGTGACCGGGCCGGAGGTAACAAATCTCGACCTGAGCGCACCTTCTTTACCCTCAGCCTGTGGCGATTTTGCGATAGACGGCACCTGGCTCGAGTGGATGGCCGTCGACGGTGAGGAGCGCGTCGACGGGGATGTCGAACAGGCGCTCATTCTCACGCAGGTGCGGCTCGATCAGTGCCCAGTCAGCCGGACTGAGGGGCATGAACCTCCCCCCGTTGAGCTGGTCCTCCTCCACCAGCTTTCTTGGATCTCGGATATAGATCGCGCCGCCAGAGGCGAGGGAAAAGAGATTCCCCCCCGGATAAGGGGTGGGGTGTTCGACCATCCTGCCCTGTTCGTCGAACGTAATGCCGTTGAGCACGACGAACCCGCCCCCGGCGAGCGGATCGCCCGCCATGAACGATTCGGCCAGGTAGTCGAGGCAGGTGCCGTTGATGACCACGCGCGGGCTGCCGGCGGCGTTGATCAGCGGCCTGCCGGCGGCGCTACCGAGCACGTACACTTTTCCACCCTTGGCGCCGTACAGGAAGGTCTGCCCCACGTCGCCGTGCACCACCAGCTTGCCCGCCTTTAGAATCTGCCCCACCTGGTCCTGCGCGCTGCCGTGTACGTGCACCTCGGCGCCCTGCAGGCCCGACGCGAGATAGTCGCCGCTCGACCCGTACACGTCGATACGCACTCCATCGCTGCCCGGCCCCAGCCCGCACCCGCAAAACCGCCCGCCGCGCCAGCCAAACGTCACCAGCCTGCGCCAGCCGAGCGCCACCGCCGCCACCAGGAGCCGGGCCGCCGAGTTGTCACCCTCTGGCGGGAACCCGCCCGCGTCCACGACCAGCGTCTCCTCTGCGCCACGCGGTGCACGCAGGGCATGTCGCGTCTCCCAACCGATCCACTTGTGTGTGCCGCTCCCCGGGCCGTGCAGTGCAGGCACCGCGTCGAGGATGTGGGTCAGGGTGCGATCGATGAGGGCCAGCACCGACGCACGTCGCTTGCGCCCGGGGTCATACTGCCTGTCGCGCAGGCGGGTAAGCAGCCCGAGGGCAAATGCCCGCCCTTCGTCCCCGTCCGCCGCCAGCGCCTCCATCTCGCGGCAGAACCACGTCAGCCGCCCATAGTCCCACCAGGCAATCTCCTGTGCCAGCCATGCCCAGGCCTCTCCAACACCGGCTGCCTCGGCCACCAGCCACTGCCCCATCGCCGTGCGCCTCTCCGCCGCCCCCACCACCCACGGCAGCACGAGCGGCACCACGGTTGCCGTGCTGGGGTTGTTGTGCACCTGCCCCTCAGCCAGGCGTACCACAGTCCCAAACTTGTCGGTCACCACCAACTCCCGCCTCTCCGGTTCCCTCCTTTCCCGCTCCCTGCACCCCGTCTTCCTGCGCTCCCCCCGCACCGTAAACACAAACGCCCCCCCGTCCGTGTGGCTCCCCCCGCGTGCGTTCCAATAGCGGTCTGCGACAGGACAGATGCGCTCATCCTCTGCCGCCAGGCTCTCCAGCGCCGCGTCGATGGCCTGCTTTTCCGACGCGATCAGCCCGATCTGCACCTTGCCGTCGTGCAGCGCAAATACCTGGGGGCGCAGCATTGACGTGTCCGTGATGCCCAGCAGTTGAGTGAGGCCGGCGTCGGGCTGGCTGCGGGCGATAATAAAGAACCAGGGGCCATCGGGCGAGGCGTGCAAATGCGTCGCCTGGATGGCGCGGTATACCGCTTGCCTGTCCACCGGCAGGAGGCTCAGATCGCGCTCGGTCGTAGGGGCGAGTGCCTCGATGATGGCCTCCAGTGGATAGCCGTATACACGGTCGAGCAGATCGAAGAGGAGCGCGCTCACCTCCGTATCTGTGAGAAAGAGGGGCATCATGTTGCGCTGGCGCAGATAGGTGGCGACAGCGTGATAGTTGGCAAAGTCACCATTGTGCACGAGTGCCTCGTTCAGCCCGATAAAGGGGTGCGCGCCGCCAGGGTGCCACACACGCCCCTTGGTCGGGTAGCGCTGGTGGGCGATCCAGACGTGCGCCTTTACGTCGTCGAGGCCATAGTAGGCTGCTGCCTGCTCGGCATAGCCGACAATCTTGAACACGAGCAGGTCGCGCCCGTGGCACAGGACAAAGGCGCGCTCCTTGCCCGGCTGCGTGCCGGCCCCGCCATTGCCCGTGGCATAAAAGCGGCGATTGAGACGAAAGCTGTTCTGGTAAACAAATTCATCCTCCAACTGCCGCGCCCCGACCTCTGCCAGGCCGCTGCGTGCCGAAAACTCGTCCAGTGCGCCGGGCCTGGCGCGGACAAAGTAGCGCCACACGTCGGGTGGGCGCACTTGGAGTCCCGGCACGTCGCGATGATCGTCGAGTGTCGGCACAGCATACCCCCCCAGCACGTCGAATGCCGGCAGGATCGCCTCGGCTTCTACCTCGCCGCGCACATCAGGATCGAGGTAGGCGATCTGGAGCAGTGTCGCGTCGCGCAGCGTCTCGGCATCCACGTGCATCTGCTCCGGCACGAGCCCGGCTGCCGCGAGCCCGCCCCCCTTCCCATTGCCGCGGTTGTGCATCTGTCGCGCCGGCGCCACCAGGTGTCGCCCGGCGACAGGGATCGACGCCGCCAGACCGACCACGCCGCAGCCTCCCTCGGCGACCGTCTTGTGCACCGCCGGCATGGGCATCCCCTCGATCAGGCGCCCGCGAGATGTGATAACGTTCTGTGTGGTCACGGTTTCCTCCATAAAAAGGGGCTCACTCCAGGTAGACGAGTAGATCCGTCCGCCCCCGTAGATCTGTGATGGAAACAAGTCCGAGGCGGGCCAGGATGTCGGCCAACTGCCAGCGCCAAGACGCATAGAGGTTGGCGATGCGCTGTGCCGCCACGATAGGGTCGATCTGGGCGGCGAGCTCGGGGTCGGTGGTGGCGATCCCGAACGGGCACCCACGCTCGCGCTCGCACGTCCCCAGCCGCATACAGCCGATAGCGACCAACTCGGCGGTGCCGACGATGCACCCGTCGGCACCGAGGGCGATCGCCTTGGCGACGTCGTAGGCGGTGCGCACGCCACCCGAGGCCATGACCACGACCTCGTCGCGGATCCCCTCGGCTTCCAGAAAGTGATGCACCTTCGGAATCGCATACTCGAGTGGCATGGCAATGTTCTTTTTGGCGATCTCGGGCGCTGCCCCCGTGCCGCCGTAGGCGCCGTCGAGGTGGATGATGTGTGCGCCGGCAAAGTAACTGCCGACGGCGACCATGTCGACGTCGGTTGGCGTCGATACCTTGACAGAGATGAGCGCACGTGGGTTGACGGTCTTGATCCAATCGATCTGCTTTTTGTGATCCTCGACCGAGTAGACGCTGTGGAAGGGAAAGGGTGAGAAGAGGCTGGTGCCCTGCACTGCCTCGCGCATCTGGGCCACGTCAGGGGTCACCTTGCTGCCGAGCAGGTGACCGCCCAGCCCTGGCTTGGCGCCCTGTGCGTACTTGAACTCGACGATGCGCGCCCGCTGGATCGTATCCTCGCGCACGCCAAATAGCCCTGTCGCTACCTGCGTGATGACCTGGTCTGCGTACGGCAGTAGCTCATCAGGGTACCCCCCCTCGCCCGTCGACGTGAACGAGTCACACATCTGCGCTGCCCTCGCTCGCGCCAGCATCGTCTGCAGGCTGACCGACCCGAATGACATCCCCGCGCCGTACCAGGGCTGGGGGATGCAGAGGGCCGGGCGGGTGGCGTCGCGGCGATTGAGCTCGAGGGAGAGATTGGAGAGCAGGGATTGGATAGCGTCTGTGCCGTCTTGGGCCTTTGGCGCCGGGCATGGCTCGGGCTGCATTTCGAACCTGAACCGCATCCGGTCAAAGCCGCCGCCAGAGCGGCCGACGCGGTATTCGAGTTTTGATTCGGGCGGCCGCCCGGTGCGGGCTTGCTCGGCGGTGGCGAGGATCAGCTCGGCAGGCCAGCGTAGATCCCCTTCGATCTCGCCCGCGCCTGGTTCGGGCATCGTTGCCCGGTGGCTTGTCGAGAGGGTGCCCATCAGGGCCCGGAATGTGCGTTCTTCCTCCGGCTGCAGGATGGTGCGGCCCAGCTCGCCACGCAGGCGCTGCACCTCGCGCATGCCCATGGCGCCGAGCACTTCCAGGAGCTGGTCGCGCCAGGCAGCCATCAGGTTGACAATGCGTTGCGCACCCCATTCGGCGTCGACTTGACGGTCCTCGACCGGGCAGGGGTAGCGCACATCGGCCCATAGCGCGCAGCCGAGCGCCACGATGAGGCAGTTGTCGACCGCCACCGCGTCGGCACCGCACACCAGCGCCTTGGGCACGTGCTCGGCTGCGGCCATGCCGCCACTGGCGATCACTGCGATTCGGTCGCGCTGCCCGGCCGCCACCAGCCGCTCGTGCACGTCGATCAGGGCCTGGCTCAGAAATCGCGGGCGGTCACCCCCGCCCTGTTCGCACCCCACTTCGTCGGCACACAAATGCACCCCGTCAAAGCCTGCCGCAGCGGCGCATTCAACCCGCTCTGCGCTGTCAGGCGCCAGCGGCAGCCGCAATACCATCACCGCCCTGGGATTCACCGCCCGCACCCGATCCGCCAGCGCCAGCGCCGCCGGCATCTCCTGCCGATGATTCGCCTCGACCTCTACCAGGCGTGCTGCGCCTACCCAATCGACAGGCAAGTCATCGCCTGTCGAGAGGAGGGGCGCTATCGAGTCGCGATATTCGGCCATCTCTTCGATCCATTCGGACGGGCGTACCAGTGCCAGCGTGCCCAGGCGGTGTGCAGCGCGCACGAACGCCCGACGCGCGCCTGTGCCCGGCAGCGGCAGCGGTACAGGGTCAAAAACCAGGGGGATCGGGAGTTCGATGGATGGCGGCAGGGTGGAGCGCAGCGTGCCCAAGGCGTCGAACGACAGGGCCGGCAACCGGCGGCCAATGCGCGTTGCTGTGGAGATCTGCTCGCGCCCATGGATGCCATCGCGCGTGGGCCGCACGATCTCGGACATGTCGAGCCAGATGGCGTCGAACCCGCGCCCGGCAAAAGGTCCGCCATAGCCCGCGCCCGAGATCGGGATGCGCCCTGTCTCGGCCTGGTACCACGTCTGGGTGATCACCTGGGCCGTCCAATGCTCGTCGCCCCCCCGCCTGCCCTGCTCGAATGGTGCGTGCCCATACTTGACGTAATCATCCCCTTCCCCCAGCCGAAACCTGGCAGGGTACTCAAAAGGGGCCGGGGCAGGGCTGGTTGTGATCTGATAGCGCCTGGTCATCCTTTTCTCCTCTATCGCAGGTGGTAGATCAGTAGATTGGGGGCATACGCTACCAGCCGGCCAATCTACCACTTTTCCAACAACAAAAAACCCCTGGGACGGAGCATTACGCTCCATGCCAAGGGCTTCGCGGCCCGGTATTCGATTGTCTCGCCCGGGCCACAAGGCGGCTCGGACCTCAGGAAGGATTATACTCTAGAAGCCACGGTTTGTCAAATAGGCTCGCCGAGTATCATCGCCAGGAGTCGGGGTGGGAAGTAGGACCAATACCTTTCGAATAAGGCTCCAGCCCCCGTCCCCGGGGGCGGCCCGAGACGGGCCTGGGAGCTTGTTTGAAAAGTATTGGACGTGGGGCGGGTTGCCAATCGGCCCTACTCTTGCGCCAGCATCTCCTCGCATACCTGGCGCATCGACAGGCGCTCCCGTCGCGCTGTGTGCTGGATCTGGAGAAAGGCCTCCCCCTCTGTCAAATGCTCGCGCTCCATGAGCAGCCGGCGGGCGCGGTCGAGCAGATTCCGCGTCTCGAGTGCCTCGCGCCGGGTGGCTGCCTCGTGGCGCAGCACCATCCACTCCTCGAACCGGGCGCACGCCAGTTCGAGCGCCGGCCCCAAGTGCGCCTCGCGCACGGGCTTGACGAGGTAGCCTTGCACTGTTTCGGTGGCGGCTGCCTGCGCCACGAGATCGCGGTCGCTGTAGGCGGTGAGCACCACGACGGGCAGCGGGCAGTGCTCGGCGATCGCCTGTGCCACGGCCAGCCCATCGAGGCCGGGCATTTTGATGTCGAGCAGGGCCACGTCGGGGCGCAGTTCGCACGCCAGGCGCAGAGCAGACCGGCCATCTGGGGCCGCCCCGACGACGATGTGGCCCATGTCGTGCAGCATTGCCTTGAGCCCCATCCGGGTCAGTGCTTCGTCGTCGGCGATCAGGATGCGCATGAAACTAGTCCTCGTCGAGATGGCGCACCCAGCGCGAGCGCGGCAGGGGGTGAAACCCTGCGCGCGCATAGAGCGCCTCGGCGCGAGTGTGCCCGCGATCGACTTCCAGGTCGACGGCCGCGCAGCCACTGGCTGCCGCGTGGCGCACCGCCTCGTGCAGCAGGGCGGTGCCGATCCCGCGCCCGCGCCGCTCGGGCAGCACGTACAGCTCGTCGAGCCACGCCGACTTGCCGCCGTGCTCCAGCGTCCAGGCCAGGGACACGGCAGCCAGGCCCACTGCCTTGCCCCCCTCGCGCGCCACGACGAAAAAGCCGAGCTCATCCCTCTCAAACATGGCGGCGACTGCCTCGCGGAGCACGCTGGCGGGCAATTCGATTTCATGCTCGCCGAACTGGGCCGCGAGCAGGCCCAGGATCTCTTCCAGGTCAGAAGCGGTCGCTACCTGAAGTCCAAGCTGCTCATTCATGCGCTGCCTCCTCCTTGGCGCGCATGCTTCTCGCTCCGGTCAGCGGGCTGTCGCCCACCGGGATCTCGATGCGCACAGTGGTGCCATCTGTGCCGCCCAGCGACCATGCGCCATGCAGGTCCTCGCGCACCAGCGTGTCGACGATCTCGAGGCCCAGGCGCCGTGCCGGATCGCTGCCCATGCCAATGCCGTCATCGCATACCTCGACCCGCAGCGCGGTAGGGGTGCGTTGCATCGAGACGGCGACGTGGCCGCGCGCACGGCCAGTGAAGGCGTGCTCGAGCGCGTTCTGGATCAGCTCGTTCACAGCCAGGGCCAGCGAGGTGGCAGCCTGTGACGGCAGTGCCAGCTCGTCACCGGCGACGGTCAACGCCACCTCCAGGTCGGGACGGTGCATATTCTGTGCCACCGCGTGGCTGACGCGCTCGATCACGTCCCGGACGTCGACCAGGCGAAAGCCGCGCTCCGACAGCACTTCGTGCACTGCGGCGATGCTCAGGATGCGGTTGACACTGTCGTGCAGCACCTCTCGCGTGGAGATAGGACGGTCGCCGCTCATCTGTAGCCGCAGGAGCATGGCTACGTTTTGGAGATTGTTCTTGATGCGGTGGTGCATCTCGCGCACCACGGCGGCGTTGGTCACCAGGCGGGCGTTTTCGATCGCGAGCGCCGTCTGGTTGGCGAGCGTCGACAGAAGCGCGATCTCGTCCTCGCCAAAGCGGCGCGGCTCGGCGCTGTAGCAGTTGAGGACGCCGATCACGCGCTCGCGCACCGAGAGCGGCACGCACAGCAGCGAGCAGAGCCCCTCTTGCCTGGCAATGGCTGCGTGCCTGTAGCGCGGGTCGGCGGTCACGTCGAGGACCGTGGCCGGCCTGGCTGCGCGCGCCACCTCGCCGGCGATCCCCTCGCCCACCTTGAGCGGCGGCTTGTCGCGGTATGCCGGGCCCATCCGCGGCGTCGCTCGCAAAACCAGCTCGTCCGTTGCCTCGTCGACGAGCATCAGCGAGCAGAGGCGTGCCTTCATGACCCGCGCAGCCATATCGACGACCAGGTCGAGCATGTCGTCGAGGTATAGAGGGGCAGTGATCGTCTCGCTCACCTCGGCGAGGGCCGACAACTCGGCGATCTGGCGCTGCATCCCCTCGTAAAGGAGCGCCTTTTCCAGCGCGCCCGCGGCCAGGTCGGCGATCAGGCTGAGCAGCTCCACCTCGTCGGCAGAAAAGTCGTGCGTGGTACGCGTCTGGACGTTCATGGCGCCGATGACGCGCCCCTGGTTGATCAGCGGCACGGCCAGCAGCGACTGGAAGCGGGTCTCTTTCGTCTCTGGCAGATACTTGAAGCGGGGGTCCTGGCCCGCGTCGGCAATGGCCACGGGCTCGCCGGCCCGGGCGGCCCAGCCGGTGAGCCCCTCCCCCAGGTGCAGCGATGCGTGGCCCACCGACTCGGCGGCGAGCCCCGTCGTTGCTTCCAGCACCAGGCGCTGGCCCTCATCGTCGAGCAAATAGATCGAGCACGAATCCATGCCCATCACGCTGGCGGTGCGGCGCGTGATCAGGTCGAGTGTCGCCGCCAGCGCCCACGCCGCATTCACCGCACGCCCGATCTCGCGCAGCGCGGCGAGTTGGGCGGTCTTTTGAGCCAGGCGTTCTGGGAGATCCTCGCTCATCGATGCCGGCTCAGTCTCGGCCGAGCACCACGAGGGTGAGGTCGTCGAACTGTGGCGCTTCCCCAACAAAGTGGTGGATCTCGGACAGGATGGCGTCCAGGAGCGCGGCAGCGGGCCGGTTGCGATCCGACTGAACGGCTTTGAGCAGGCGCTCGACACCAAAGGGCTGTTCGTCTTTTCCCTGGGCATCGACGACGCCGTCGGTATAGAGGAGCAGGGTGTCGCCCGGCGCAAGGCGCAGGCGCTCTTCTTGCCACGTAGCCGCTGGTACGACGCCCAGGGCCATGCCGGTGGGGGGGAGGGGCCCGACCTGCTCCGCAGTGAGGAAGTAAGGTGGATTATGCCCGGCGTTGGCATAGACCAGGTCGCCCGTTTCGGGATCAAGGATCGCGCAAAAGAGGGTGACAAACATATCCGTGTGGGTGTCGGCCAGGATGCGCTCGTTGGCGGCGGCCAGGGCTTGGCCTGGCTCGGATGGGTACTGGAGCAGCGCGGTGCGCAGCAGGGTGCGTGTAAGGGCCATGTACAGCGCCGCTCCGGCCCCCTTGTCGGCCACATCGGCGACGACGAGGGCGAGTGAGCCTGTAGACAGGTGGACAAAGTCATAGAAGTCGCCCGAGGTCTCGCGTGCCGGCTCGAGCACAACGGCGAGCTGCCAGCCCGGCAGGGTGGGCACCGTCTCGGGCAGCAAGCCAGCCTGGATCCTGCCTGCCGTGGCCAATTCCTGTGCCGCCTTGCCCTGGGCACGGGCCCGGGCAAAGGTCTCGGCGCGCAGCGTCTCGAGACGCTCACGCACCAGCGTGACATAGCGCCCCAGCCCCATCTGCGCGTACAGGTCACGCGCCCGGCGCAAGAGCTCCTGAGCGC
This sequence comes from Anaerolineae bacterium, assembly GCA_016929795.1. The sequence continues at coordinate 7,812 of JAFGIA010000024.1, read as the reverse complement.
GCTCGAGGTCGGCAGGCTGGCCGCGGCAGACATGGATTTCAGCCCACTGGCGGAGCGTGCGTGCCAGATTCCAGCGACGTCCGCGCTGCTCCTCAAAGGCAGCGATCGCCTCGACCAGGGCCAGAGCGTCAGACCAGCGTCGCTCGACAGTCGCCAGCTCGACGCGTGCGAGGCGGAGCGTTTGATCATCCCAGGCAGAGGGATAATCGCGCGTGTGTGCTTGCGCGTCGGCGAGCGCGGCCCGTGCCTCGTCGAGCCGCCCCTGGTGCGCGCGGACGATGCTGAGCAGGGCGCGAGGCGACACGCGGCTGCCGGGCCCTGCGTGAGTGATCTCGAATATGCGGTCAAGCATCGCTTCCGCCTCTGCCCAACTGCCGACGCGCGAGGGGTAGGGGTGGCTGAGCGAGTGCGTCTCGACGATGAGCCACACAATCTCTTCGGTGGCGCTCAGCACGAGCTGCAAATTCCCGCGTCGTTCTGCCTCAGCACGCACCTGGCGCTGCAGATCGGCTGCCCGCTCCAATTCGCCCTTGGCGCCGTACAGGCCGGCCTGCATCAGGTGGAGCTCCAGCCGGATCGTTTCGGGATCGGGCACCACCTGGATCAGCTCCTGGATGCGAGCCAGGGCCTCCTCGCCGCCACGCAGGTCGCCGAGGGCCAGCGACAAATGGAACACACTCAGCCACGACAATGCTTCTTCCGAGGCGACGCCGCGCTTGTGAGCGATGCGAACCGCTTCCCGGAACTGCTCGCGTGCCTCGTGTAAATCGCCCGTGACCCCGCCGATCATAATGCCGAGGTTGTGATAGGCGCGGCCGGCGATCTGCAGCAGGCCATGCTCGTGCGCCAGCTCGACAGCGGTGCGGAGCGCGGACAGGGCTTCGTCACCAGGGATGTCGGGCAGGACGCCGAAGGTGCTCAGCGCGTCGGCTTGCACGTCGATGGCGCCTTGGCGGCGGGCCATGTCTAGCGCCTGGCAAAGCAGGGGCTTGGCCCGGTCGGCCATGCTGTTAAAAAGATAAGCACGTGCTGCCTCGTGCAGCAGGCGGGCCTGGTCTCCACTCTCGGGCGCGCTACGGACAGCCTGGAGCCCCTCCTCACACAGGGCCAGCCCACGGGGCGTGTCGTCAGAGTACCATGCGGCCCGCGCCGAGCGGGCGTACAGGTATGCTACTCTATCCAGATTGCCTGCGGCCTGGCACAGCTCAATTGCCTGCTGCCACGTGCCGAGCCCTTCCTCGAAGCGATCCTGGCGTACCAGGGCCTCGCCCAATTGTGTGAGCAGTGCCGCACGGGCGGGGGTGCCCCGGGTCAGGGCGAGCGCATGGCGGTAATGGCTCTCTGCTTCCTGGTTGGCAAACGCGGCCAGCGCGGCGTCTCCGGCGCGCTGGTAATAGTCCCGGGCCCGATCCTTGTCGCCAGCACTGGCAAAGTGGCGCGCCAGCATGGCCGCCAACTCGTCCAGTCGGTCAGCGTAGAGCCGCTCTATCGCCTGGCCGACGGTGTGGTGCAGGCGGCAGCGGTCGGTGGAGAGGAGTGAGGCATAGGCCGCGTCCTGCACCAGGGCATGACGAAAGAGATACTCCAGCTCGGGCTCGATGCGCGCCAGGCGGATCAGGCCGGCCGACTCCAGGTTGCCAAGCTGCGCCATCAGGGTCACTGCGGCTCACCTCCTCGCAGCACATACTCGAGCACCTTGACCGGGAACTGGCGGCCGATGACGGCGGCGACGCGCAGCGTGTGGCGCACGTCGTCGGGCAGGCGATCGATGCGTGCCAGGAGCAGGCTTTGCAAGTTATCGGGGATCTCGATCTCCTCGATGCCCGCCCCCGCCACCCAATCGTCGCCGCGGCGGACAATCGCGCCCCGGTCGATCAACATGCGGATCACCTCTTCGACAAAGAAGGGGTTGCCCTCCGCCTTTTTCAGGATTACGGCGCGCACCGACTCGGGCAGCGCCTCGATCTTGAGCAGATTGGCGACGAGCTGGCGGCTGTCGCTGTCCGATAGGGCGCGCAGCGTGATTTCGGTCAGGCTGCCGCCGAGTGTCTCGCGCGCGGCCGTGACCAGCCGCCACGCGGGCGCGTCGCGCTCCGGGCGGGTGGCCATGCACAGCAGGACTGGCGCCGCCGAGGCGAGAGGCAGCAGCTTGACCAGCAGGTCGGTGGACGAGGGGTCGGCCCAGTGCAGATCTTCGAGGATCAGGACCACGGGCTGCCGCGCCGCCAGGGCGCCCAACAGCCGGCGTAGCGCGGCCAGATATTGGGCCTGGAGCGCCTGCGGATCGAGCAGCGCCACCTCCTCTGCGGCCGTGTCCTCCAGCCGGGCCGAGAGCAAGTGCCCCAGGTAGGGATACACTTCGCCCGCCTCGGGGCCGAACAGGTCGTCAGTCAGGGTGTGAAGCACTGCTCGCGTCTCGGCGTCGTCGGCGGCTTCGGTGATCCCCAGGATAGAGCGCACCAAGTCGATCAGGAGGTGGTAGGCCAGTCCCTGGCCGTACGACAGGCAGCGACCCTCGGCCCACAAGGGAGGCGGCTGGCCTGGGTGGCGGTCGAGCGCTGCACGCCACTCGGCGATGAGGCGCGTTTTGCCCAGCCCAGGCTCGCCGACGATCAGGGCGGCGCGGCCGAGGCCCGCGCGGACGGCCTCGCCAAGCTGAACCAGGGTCGCCAGCTCGGCATCGCGGCCCACCATGGGACTCTCCAGCCCGGCCCCCTCGAGGCCGCGCAGCCGCCCGGGTGCCGATTTGTGGCCGCCTACGCGGTACACCCGCACCGGGCCGGCGCCCTTGACCTCGATCTGCCCCGCATCGGCGGTGTCAAAGACAGGGGCGATAAAGCGATGGGTGTGCTCGCTCACCACAAGCGACATCGGCCCGGCAGCGAATTTGAGGCGCGCGGCCAGGTTGACGGTGGGGCCAGAGGCTGTGTGCTCGTAGCGCAGGTCGTCGGACAGCGGGCCGACGATGACGGGACCCGTGTTCAGGCACACACGCAGCGCCAGGTCCACGCCATGCGCGTGCCGCACCTCTTCCCGGTACTCACCGGCAACTTCTAGCAGGTCGAGCCCGGCATAGACGGCGCGCAGTGGATCGTCCTCGTGGGCCACCGGCGCGCCAAAAAAGGCCCACACCCCGTCGCCCAGCAGGCGTGCGATCGTGCCCTCGTAGCGATAGATCACTGGCGTGATCCTGTCCAACAGCTCGTTGATGACTGCCATCCAGGCCTCGGGCCCCAGCTCGCGTGCCAGAGCCGTAGAGCCGACGACGTCGGCAAAGAGGACCGTGACAATGCGTCGCTCGCCGGCGAGGTCATCCGCGGCGCGTAGTTTTTCCACCAGGTTGTCGGGCGTGGCGGCTGCCAGCCGGGCGAGCTGCGCGTCGTCTGCGGGCGTCGTGGCGAGCTGTGGCTGTCCACAGTGCATGCAGAAACGCGCGCCAGCCGGCAGTTCCCCTGCACAGCTCGGGCAGCGCAAGGTCAGCGCCGTGCCACAGTTCAGGCAAAAGCGCGCACCGGATGGGTTTTCGGTACCGCAGCCAGAGCACTTCATAGGTTTTTCCGTGTCTCGTTCTCTTGTCGTATCTGCTCAATAATCGGGGGTTGGAGTGTGTGCGGGCACCGCGCACACCCCAACTTCCCCCCCTTTATTGAGATGATACCTCTTGTCGTATCTGCTCAATAATCGGGGGTTGGGGTGCGTGCGGGCACCGCACACACCCCAACTTCCCCCCCCTTATTGAGATGATACCTCTTGTCGTATCTGCTCAATAATCGGGGGTTGGGGTGTGTGCGGGCACCGCGCACACCCCAACTTTCCCCCCTTTATTGAGATGATACTCTATCGATTCGAACCGGGGAGTATTGTACCATAGAATGGGTGCCAGGGGAAGTATCATCTCAATAAAGGGGGGGGAATCGGGCAAGTGGGAATCAGGGAAGCGGGGAAGCGGGAAAGCGGGGGCGGGGATCGGCCACCGAAGGCAGGGCGAGAAAGTCGCGCACGAGGGCGAGGACGTCGCCATAGATATCTTCCGTCACGTCGAGCCAGTGGAAACGCGGGTCGCCGGGACGGAACCAGTTCGCCTGCTGGCGCACAAAGCGGCGTGTCTGGCGCGCAATCTCGGCGGTGACGTCCTCGATCGTTACTTCACCCGCCAGGTAGGGCTCGAACTGGCCGTAGCCGAGGCCCGACATGGCCGGCAGGTCAAAGAGATAGCCGGCGGCGACGAGGGCGCGCACCTCATCCACCAGCCCCCCCCCGATCATCCTGTCGATGCGGCGGTCGATCTGTTCGTAGAGCGCCTCGCGCGATCTCGTCAGGCCGAGGCCGAGGATGCGGTAAGGCGGCGGCGCCTTGCGCTGCTGCTCAGAGATGGGCCGGCCGCTGACCAGGCAGACCTCCAGGGCGCGCACGACGCGGCGCACGTTGCGCGCGTCGATGCGCTTCGCTGCGACGGGGTCGAGTGCCTGGAGCCGTGCATGGAGCGCCTCGTGGCCTTCTTGCTCGGCGTAGGTGTAGAGCTCCGCGCGCAGCTTCTCTTGCGGCGGTACACGTGGGATCTGCCAGCCTTCGATCACGGCCATGACGTACTGGCCCGTGCCGCCCACCAGGAAAGGGACCTTGCCGCGCGCCAACACGTCGTCGATGCGCTCGTAGGCCATTTCCTGGAATTCGGCGGCGCCGAGCGTCTCGTCAGGGTCGAGGATGTCGAGCAGGTGGTGGGGCACCCGCGCCTGCTCCTCGGGCGTTGCCTTGGCCGTGCCAATGTCCAGGCCGCGGTACACCTGGCGCGAGTCGGCCGAGATGATCTCGCCGCCCACGGCTTCCGCCAGGCGGATCGACAGATCGGTCTTGCCCACGGCGGTGGGACCGACGATGACGATGAGGGGGGGGAGGGGCTCAGCCGCCGACTGCGTTGTCATAATGGTCGATGCGCAACAGGCGGCCACGCGTATCCATTTCGACGGCGACGACGTCGATGCGCCAGTTGCCGGGCCACTCTTCTGCCTGCACGTACTCTTGCGCCAGCGCGACCAGGCGTGCCTGCTTGGCCGGTGTGATTGATTCTTCGGGTGAGCCGTAGGCCTGGCCACGCCGCGTGCGCACCTCCACGAAGGCGAGGTCGTCGCCGTCAAGGGCGATGAGGTCGATCTCGCCGGCACGGCAGCGCCAGTTGCGGGCAAGGATCTGGTAGCCTTTTTCTTCAAGGTGGCGGGCGGCCAGCTCTTCACCGTGCCGGCCCAGTCCGCGGCGGTCGTTTGGGTGTGACACCTATTCCCCCCTGCTCAGTATAGCACAGGGTGGGCGGCGGGTCAAAGGGCGGCGGTGACGAACCTACCTTGCGCCGCGCTCCAGGCACTCCGCCGGCAGGGCCTCGTCCAGCCGGTAGAGGTCCGCTACCTCCTCGCGCCGCCGCACCTGGTGGACCCGGCCGCGTTCCAGCCAGAGGACGGCCGGGCGGCGGGCACCGTTGTAGTTGCTGGCCATGCTCAACTGGTAGGCGCCGCTGACAGGCACGGCCAGCAGCTCGCCGGGGCCCAGGGCGGGCAGAGGCAGGGCCGAGGCGAGGACGTCGCCGCTTTCGCAGTAGGGCCCGGCGAGCCAGGCAGGGCCGGCGGAGGGGCGATTGGGCTCCCAAACCGGCAGGGCCGAGTAGCGCGCCCCATAGAGCGCGGGGCGCACATTGTCGACCAGGCCGCCGTCGAGCAGCAGCCAGCGCCGCTCACCCGCCTGCTTGGTGCCGCCCACCCGGTAGAGGGCGACGCCAGCGCGCGCTACCAGGCTGCGCCCTGGCTCCATCTGCAAGTGCGGCCGGCGCAGCCCTCGCTGCCAGCAGCCCGCGGCCACGTGTGTCGCCACCCGCGTGACATACTCCTCGACGAGCGCGTGGGGCAGGTCGGCCTCGTGGTAAGGAACACCCCACCCGCCCCCGGGACAGAGGATCTCGGGCTGCCATCCATGCTCCTCGGCGAGCGCGGCGATCAGGTCGAGTGCCGCGTCGACGGCAGGGTTGGCCTCGTCGGGGTGGTGAAAGTGGGAACCGAGGTGAAAGTGTAGCCCTATCAGGTTCAGGCCGTGGGCCAGGCAAAGAGCGACGGCCTGTCGAACCTCGGCCGCGTCCATGCCAAACTTGCTGGTCGATTGCCCGGTCTGGGTGTAGGCGTGGGTGTCGACGGCGACACCGGGCCGCAGGCGTAGCCACAGGCTGGGGCAGGTCCCGACGCCGGTTACCAGCGCCACAATCCGGCGCATCTCGCCCAGGTGATCGACGACGATCGTGCCCGCATCGTCGAGCGCGGCGACCAGGTCGGCGGGGCTCTTGTTGACTCCGTGGACGACCAGCCAGTCCCCCGGCACCCCCGCCGCGCGCGCGGTGGCGATCTCGCCGGCCCCACTGCAGTCGATCCAGAGGCCGCGCGACTGTGCCCATTGAGCCGCAGCCAGGCAGAGGAATGCCTTGGCCGCGTAGGTAATGCCTGACGGGCCGGGATAGGCCGCGTTGAGCGCGGTGCGATAGGCCGACACGGCGGTGTCGAGCGTCGCCTGGTCGTAGAGATAGAGGGGCGTGCTGTGCTCGTCGGCGAGCGCGGCCAGGTCGTGGCCGCCAATCGTCAAGCGTTCGCCGCCCCCCTCTTTTTCCACGCGGGTGGTGATGGGAAAGAGCGCCAGGCGCGCCGCTGGATCATAGTTCGACATCATCGTGCTCCGGCGGAGGGTAGGGATTGCTTGGGCAGAAGCGCCTTCGCTGCGGAGAAACTGTCATGGCAAGGGCGCCCGGCGCCATGGATGAACTCGCAATCATAGAATCATGTCTCACGGCCGTGCCAGCGAGACCGCGGCGCGAAAGGCGCGATAGGCGTCGACGACGCTGTCGGTGACGATTTCGACCTGGCGGCCGTCGACGCGGCGGGCACCGGGCAGGAGCGCGGCGCGGTCGGCCATGTCCGAGTGGGCGAATTGGAGCCCCGCCGTGATCGGTGCGTCGAAGCGGAGGGGAGCGGGCGCAGAGCCGGCGAGGAAACGGCGCACGGCCTCGCGGGCGGCGTCTTCAATCCGCTGTTGGGCCACGGCCGGGGGAAGGCACTCGGCCGCCATCCGCCCGTGGGCGCGTTTGACGACCGCCGTCTCAATCTCTCCCAGCAGGTCGACGGCTTCGGCACACGCCGCCTGGTCGCCCGCGATCATGAGGACGGGCGCTCCAAAATGCCCGCACACGGCAGCATTCAGCCCGATCTCGCCCAGGGTGCGGCCGTTGAGCGACACGCCCTGGACCAGGGTGCCCGACCAGGTATGGTCGAGGATGGCATTTTGCGACCCGACGCGGGCGTGATAGCCGACGAACATGGCCGCATCGATGCCCGCGTCGGCGCCCTGCACCATGCCGAGGGGCGACGGGGAGCCCGAGTTGAGGCGGGCACGGGCGTCGAGCTCTTCGACCAGGATGTTCCGGCCGGAGCCATGCCCATCGGCGACAATCACCTCGTCGGCGCCCGCCTCGCAGGCACCGCGCACGGCGGCGTTCACGTCCGCCGTCATCACCTTTCGGAAGCGATCATACTCTTTATGCGCCGGGTCGACCTGGTCCCAATGGACCACGCCCGAAATCCCTTCCATGTCGGCCGCAACGAGGATCTTCATGGAGCACACTCCTTTGTGAAAAATGGTAACCGTTCAGGTGGGGTTATGATTGGACACGGATTGCACGGATTTACACGGATTCACGGCGATGAGGCCGGCTGGCATTCCGCCTCAAGCATCTAAAATCCGTGGAATCCGTGTGAATCCGTGTCCAATTCAAGTACCCACTGAACG
>JAFGIA010000162.1 GCA_016929795.1 Anaerolineae bacterium | reverse complement strand
GGGGGCCCGGGTGAGCTGCTACATCTGGAAGCGAGACGTCGACGGCGATGCGAACTACCAGCGGGTCGAAAGCGATGGCATGCCGGTATGTTGGGCGGATGACGACGAGGACCCGGATGCCCCGCGCGGCGGGTGGGAGGCACTGCGTGGGCTGTTGGAAGGCGCCGACGTGGTGATCGACGCACTGCTCGGCGTGGGCGTCAAGCTGCCGCTGCGTGAGCCTCTGCGGGCGATGCTCGGCGTCGTAAGTGACGCGCTGGCGGCGCGGCGGTCGGCGCCTGGATTGGAGGCGGTGGTACCGCTACAGGCTGGGGATCTGCCACTGGTCGTCGCCGTCGATTGCCCCACGGGACTGGATGCAAACACGGGCGAGATCGATCCTGCCGCGCTGCGAGCCGACGCGACCGTTACTTTTGCCTATCCCAAGGCAGGCCTGCTGCGCTTTCCCGGCGCCGACAGGGTGGGGCGGCTGATCGTAGCCGACATTGGCATTCCACCAGAGCTGGCGGACGACGTCGATCTGGAGATGGCGAGCAGCCAGGAGGTGCGCGGTTGGCTGCCCCGGCGCAGCAACTCGGCGCACAAGGGCACGTTTGGCTCGGTGTTGATTGTGGCGGGCTCGATCAACTATGTGGGCGCCGCTGCGCTGTCTGGCGCGGGTGCCAGCCGGGTGGGCACGGGACTGGTGACGATGGCGTTGCCCGGACCGATCCAGATGGCGGTGGCAGCCAACCTGCCCGAGGTGACCTACCTGCTCTTGCCCCACGATCTCGGCGTCGTGTCGCGTGGGGCTGTGGAGGTGGTGCGGAAGGGGATGGGCGAGTATGACGCGTTGCTGTTGGGACCGGGACTCACGCAGGAGAAGGAGGCGGTCAGCTTTGTGCATACCTTGCTCGGTACGGGGCGCCAGGAGCGGAAGGGGCGCATCGGATTCCTGGCGGGCGGTGACGAAGAGGTGTCGGATGCAGGCGCACTGCCGCCGCTCGTGATCGATGCCGATGGGCTCAATGCCCTGTCGAAAGCCGTCGATTGGTGGAAGGCGCTGCCACCCGGCACGATCCTGACCCCGCACCCCGGCGAGATGGCCCGCCTGGTGGGGGAAGAGATGGAGGTACAGGACGTCCAGGCCGATCGCGAGGCGGTCGCGAGGCGTTTCGCGGCAGAGTGGAACGTGGTGTTGGTGCTCAAGGGGGCGCACACGGTGGTGGCTGCGCCGGACGGCCGCCTGCGCGTGATCCCTTTCGCGAATGCCGGGATGGCTACCGCCGGCACAGGGGACGTCGCGGCAGGTACGATTGCGGGGCTGCGGGCCCAGGGCCTCGACGCCTTTGAAGCCGCCGTCGCCGGCGCCTATGTACACGCTCTGGCGGGTGAGATTGTGCGCGCAGAGATGGGCGACATGGGCACCGTCGCGGGGGATCTGCCGCCCAGACTGCCGCTGGCACTGGCGAGGATACGAGGGTAGTGGCGGTTCCACGGAGATATATGGAGAAGAGGTCCGATCACTTGTTATTAGTGGCTTACTCCTTCCCGGGAGGTGTGTGAAATGATCCGGAGATTGCAAGAGCTGATAGAGTGGGCGCAGAAGAACGAGCCGCCACGGGTGGCGGTGGCAGCGGCAGCGCACCGCCTGGTGCTCGAGTCGGTACAGCGCGCGATGAGTCTCGGGCTGATCGTGCCGCTGCTGGTGGGGCGCAAAGAGGATATCTGCCGCGAGGCGGCGGCGATCGGCTGGGATCTGCCGGAGGATCTGATTGTGCCGACAGAGACGAATAAACTGGCGGCCGAGGCCTCGGTGGACCTGGTGCGCGAGGGGAAGGCGCAGATCTTGATGAAGGGGTACCTACACACGGACGAGATGCTGCGCGCGGTGCTGCGCCCCCACGTTGGACTGCGCACCGACAGGCTGCTCAGCCACGTTTTTGTGCTGGAAGTACCGACCTACCACAAACTGCTGCTGATCACCGATGCGGCGATCAATATCAGTCCGGACATCCCTCAGAAAGCGGCGATCACGCAAAACGCCGTCGACCTGGCACAGCGCCTGGGTGTGGAAGTGCCAAAGGTAGCGGCCCTATCGTCGGTGGAGACGATCAACCCGAACATCCCGTCGACGGTGCACGCTGCCTGCCTGAGCAAGATGGCGGAGAGGGGGCAAATCCGCGGCGCGATCGTCGACGGCCCGCTGGCATTCGACAATGCCATCTCGGCGATCGCGGCGGCAGACAAGGCGATCGACAGCCCGGTGGCCGGCGACGCCGATGTGCTCGTGGTGCCGGACCTGGACGCGGGGAACATCCTGTCAAAGAACCTCGAGTACCTGGCATCGGCCAAGGTGGCAGGGATCGTGATGGGCGCGATGGCACCGGTAGTGCTCACCTCGCGCTCCGACCCGCCCAGGGCACGGGTCTACTCGTTGGCGCTGGCGGGGCTGCTGTGCTAACGGCGTCACGTATCGAACGCCGCTTGACGGAAGTGCAGGGCGCGTCTATAATAACTGTCAACCTATCGAGGGCGTGAAGAATGGAACAACTCGAAGCCTACATTGATGCCAATCGGGAGCGGTTCCTGGAGGAGCTGATAGCGCTGGTCGCCCAGCCAAGTATTGCGGCGCAGGGAATTGGCCTGGAAGAGACGGCCGCGATGGTGTGGACTCACCTCGATCGCCTGGGTGCCAAAGTGCAGCGCTTTGATCTGCCAGGAGGGCCCCCAATTCTGGTCGCGGAGATCGGGCAGGGCGAGCGGACGATGCTCGTGTACAATCACTATGACGTCCAGCCACCCGATCCACTCGACGAGTGGGAGTCTCCGCCCTTCGAGCCTGTGATACGGGATGGCCAGATCTATGGGCGCGGGGTTGCGGATGACAAGGGCGATCTGTTATGCCGGCTGCACGCGATCGAGGCCTACCAGCAGGCTATTGGCCCGTTGCCGCTGCGCCTCCGCTTCCTGATCGAGGGAGAAGAGGAGGTGGGCAGCCCGCATCTCGGTCCGTTCGCCGGAAAACACCGCGACCTGTTGCAGGCCGACGGGTGCCTGTGGGAGACGGGACAAAAGGACGCGGCGAGACGGCCGGTGCTGGAGCTCGGGGTGAAAGGTATTTGCTATGTCGAGCTGTCGACGACGACGGCGACGGCAGATCTGCACTCGATGTGGGGCGGCGTGGTGCCGAACGCGGCGTGGCGCCTGGTGTGGGCTCTCAACACGCTTAAGGATGTGAACGGCCGCATTTTGGTCGATGGCCTGATGGACAATGTTCGCAGGCCGAGCCGCGCAGAGCGCGATTTGCTTGAACGCTTGCCTTTCGACGCGGAGGCGATCCGGGAAAGCTTTGGCTTTGACGAGTACGTGAGAGGGTTGAGCGGGACGGAGCTGCTGACCGAGCTGTTCTACCATCCGACGTGCACTGTCTGTGGACTCGTGTCGGGTTATACGGGACCGGGTGCCAAGACGGTGCTGCCGAACAGGGCGACGGCCAAGGTCGATTTTCGGCTGGTTCCGGATCTGACGCCCGGGCTGGTGTTGGGGCTGCTGCGCGACCACCTGGATCGAAATGGATTTCACGATGTCGAGATCGAACTGGTGAACGGGCTGCATCCGGCGCGCAGCCGGCTGGATGCCCCGTTTGTGGAGGCATGCGTGTCGGCTGCCGAGGCGACGTACGGGGCCACACCGATCATCTATCCGACCAGTCCCGGCAGTGGGCCGCTGGCGGTGGTGGCCCGTGGCATTCCAACAGTGATGGCCGGGGTAAGCCATCCGAATGCGCACCTGCACGCGCCGAATGAGAATATCTATGTCGAGGACTATTTCGAGGGCATTCGGTTCGTGGGCGAGCTGATCCATCGGTTTGCTGGCTAGTCGCCCTACCTTTTGAGAAGAAGCGGCGGCTCCTATGCCGCCGTTTGTATTATGGGGAGGGAGCAGTGAAGAGCTATCGGAAAGAGCTGTGGTTCAACGTGCCAACACGCCGGGCATTTATGAACATTACGCCGCAAGTGCAGGAAGCGCTGCGTGAGAGTGGGGTTCAGGAAGGGCTGTGCCT
>JAFGIA010000023.1 GCA_016929795.1 Anaerolineae bacterium | reverse complement strand
GAGGCGGAATGCCAGCCGGCCTCATCACCGTGAATCCGTGTAAATCCGTGCAATCCGTGTCCAATCATAAGCCCACCTGAACGGTTATGCAACAATTACTCGATGCGACGGGCGGCACGCCAGAACGCGGCGGCCCAGGTGACGAGGGCGAGAAGGGCCAGGGCCAGGGCATTGGGCCAGAGCTCAGGGAGGCTGGCTCCCTTGAGGGTGATGCCGCGCACGATGACCAGGTAGTGCTGGAGTGGGAAAAAACGAGCCGCGAAGCGGAGGAAGGGGGGCATGTTGGCGAGTGGGACCATAAAGCCGGAGAAGGTGATCTCGACCATGGCCTGGATGAACACAAAGAGGATTGCCTGCTGCTGGGTGCGCGACAGGGCCGAAAGGACGACGCCCCAACCCACGACGGCGGTGAGAAAGAGAAGGGTGAGGGTGAGGAGGAGGAGGAGGGAGCCGGCCATGGGGACATTGAACACCAGCCGGGCAATGAGCCACATGAGCACAAAGTTGAGGCTGCCGATGGCGACAGCCGGCAGTCCTTTGCCCACGGTCAGCTCGAGCCGGCGGAGAGGGGTGACCATGAGCTGTTCGAGGGTGCCGAGCTCGCGCTCGCGCGCGAGGCCAAGCGCGGCGACAGCGAGGGCGATCTGGTAGGTGATAAAGCCCACCTGGGCAGGCACCGAGTAGTTGCGAAAGTTGAGGGAGGGGTTGAAGCGGACGTTGGTACGAAAGTCGATCAACTCGGGCACGACGAGGCCATGGCCGGCGGCAACCGTCGAAGAAAATTTGGTGAGTACGGTGCTTGTGCCGCCGATGGCAATCGACGCGGCGACGGTGTTGGTGGCATCGGTTATGATCTGAACGGTAGCGCCCGGGCTCGAGGGCATGGCCAGGCGGCTGACGCCGCGCGCAAAGCCAGCGGGGATGATGACGGCCAGGCGCACTGAACCTGCGTCGAGAAGATGGCGTACAGCCTCGTCCGAGTCTACGTAGTAGCGGACGCGCAGCGCTTCGCTGTTGTCGAGATCGACGATCAACTGGCGGCTGAGGGGGGTGCGATCCTGGTCCAGAATCACGACGGGCTGTTCGTTGATGCCGCTCTCAATGGCCTGGGCCATCAGCACGAGCTGGAGCGCTGGCGCCAGAAGCACAAAGGCGGCGAGCAAGCGATCGCGCCAGAATTGGATCAACTCTTTTTGGATGACGTTTCGAATCCGAAGCAGCATAGGCCCGGCAACCTCGAGTTCCCTCCTCGGGAAGGGTCAGACCACTTTTTTGCGAAAGGCCAGGAGGCCGGCGACGAGGGCGATGCTGCCCATACCAAAGAGGATCAGAGCCGGGCGCGCCAGATAGGAGAGGCCCAGGCCCTTTAGAAAGACGACGCGGCTGATCTCGACAAAATGGGTGCTGGGCAGCACGTAGGAGGTGAGCATGGGCACCAGGGAGCTGGTGCTCACCGGATTGATGAGGCCGGCGAGAAAAAAGGTGGGCACGATAAAGATCACGAGGACGATGAACATGGCCGACTGCTGGCTCCTGACAAAGTTGTTAATCAAGACGGTGGCGCCCATGCAGGCGAGCAAGAAATCGGCGACGAGCAACAGGTAGACGCCGATGCTGCCCCGGAAGGGCACCCTGAACCAGAGGAGCGCGACGAGGAGCGCGATCAGGCTGCTGATGAGGCCGGTGCCGAGGTAGGCGATCAATTTGCCCAGCAGGTACTCACTCCCCAAGACAGGGGTGGCGACCAGTCCTTCCAGTGTGCCGGTCTCTTTTTCGCGGCTCAGGGCCAGTGCAAAAGCCATGGTGGGCATGACGAGCACGACGCCAAGGAGCGCAGGCACCATGCTGGGCAGTGACTCGAGGCCGGCGTTGTACCAGGCCTGGCTGAGGACGTTGATCGCTGTGCCACTGCCGGCTGTGTCGCCCCTGCCCGGGGGAAGCTGGGAGCTGCTGCCTGCGACAAAGACGGCTGACCGTGCCGAGAGGGAGGTGATGGCCTGGGAGGCAGCGAATGGATCGCCGCCATCGACGATGGCCTGCACGTGTGCCGGCTTGCCGCCGTGTATGGTATCGGCAAAGTGGGGCGGGATCACGAGTCCTGCGTCTATCTGGCCGGTGACCAGGAGTGGGTCGATCTGGTCATAATCCTGGACCTGCGCGACGATCTGCACTTCCTCGCTGGCGCCAAGGCTGGCAAGATAGTGGCGAGACGCAGCGCTGCGATCGAGGTCATAGGCGGCGATCTTGACCTGTGACACCTCAAAGGTGAAAACATAAGAGAGGAGGAGCAGTAAAAAGGCGGGCGAGATGGTCACCAAAAAGAGGTTGCGCGCATCACGCACGATGTGCAGTACTTCCTTGCGCACGATGGCCAGCAGACGACGAAGGGACACGGCTCAGCTTTCCTCGGAGAGAAGAGGCAGGTGGACCACGGTTAGATCAGGGGCTTGAGGCTGATAGTGAGTGCTTCAGACTCGGGCAAAGCCTCGACGAGGATGTTGTCTCGAGCCAAAAGCACGACCAGATCCAGGGACTGGCCCAGTTGGAGGTCAAGCCGCCAGAGTGAGGCGGCGAGCTCGACGACCTGCTCGCCGCAAGCAATGGCTGACAGATGGGCAACGGCATGCCACACTTCCTGGCCATCGGCCCGGTTTAAAGTTGCCTGGAGGGCGCCGGCAGGCAGGTCGAGCTCCCAGGCCAGGCCGGGGCCGGACACGATCTGATCAGAACCCTCTCCGACGAGGCGAAAGCGGCGGTTTACTTTGGTATGGCCGGGCACGGCGAGATAGAGACGCACCTGGTAGGGGGTGAGTGGCTCGTTTAGCTCCAGCCGGATAAAGAGATCGGCCGGGTTGTAGCCATAGTAGAGGCGGCGGATGGCTGTGTACCCGCGCTGCATGGTGCCAGACGATGGCACCGGGTCGAGGTAGCCAGCGCCGGTCCATTCCAGGGAAGCGGTGGCTGTGGCAGAGAGGTGGGGCGCGATGTAGGCAGATGGCATCCGCTGGTGAGCGGGCGGCGCGTAGCCGGCGATGGGGCGAGAGAGCCAGGCAGGGGCGGGCAGGCCCAGCACGCTATATACGGACGCCAGGTGGCCACGAAACGTGGCGTCGAACAGGGTGTCCTGGTCGGAGGCGTTGTAGCTATAGTACCACCAGAACCAGTCACTGCCTTCCGCGATATAGATCGCTTGCCACGCCCGTTCCAGTACTTCAAAGTCGACGAGTGAATATTCTTGCTGCCAGGCACAGAGGCGATCTCGCGTGCGGGCCAGGTACTCCCAGGCCTGGTTTTGCTCCACCTCGCCGATCCAGGTTTCGAGGTTGTGGTTGATCCATGACCCCGTGTGCAGGGTGCCAATCTCGACGCGGGGCGGATGCTGGGCCAGGTAGTCTGTCACTGTCACAGGGCAGAGATCGGGATCGATGACGAGCTGGTCGTAGAGGCGATCTAGGAAGAGGTCGCCATTGTGCTCGTACCCTTCCCAGCAGTTCTCGCCATCGAGGATGATCGAAACCAGGTAGGGGTGGGCTGGATCGGCGAGGTTCTCGCGGATGCGATGCAGGCGGTGGATGAGGTCGTCGGCTGCGTCGTGTCCGCGCCAATCTTTGTAGACGAAACCGATCCGATCGGCCAGCAAGCGGTCGCGAAAGATGACGGCCGGCGGTCGCTCTCCTACGTGGGTGCTGTAGGGCTGATATAGGAGGTGCGGATTGGTGACGTGCCCATAGGGGTCGCGCTGTGGCCAGTGGCCCAGGCTGCGGCCCAGCACGCCCTCGTCTGAGGCGAACCAGGCAAATTCTTCGGCGGCGAGCCAGAAGATGATCTCGGGACACACTGCCCCCTCTGAGGGCCACATGCCGTGTGGCCGGCGGCCAAAGGAGTGGCGGTGTGCTTCAATCGCGAGACGGATCTGCTCGGCGGCATCCTCCGGATGGGCAAAAGGGACGTGGGGGAGTGGGAGGCCAGGGCTGGCGCGGCGGCCGAGGCGGTTATCGACGATCAGGGGCAGGATAGGATGATAGTAGGGCGAGACCGAGATCTCGATCTGGCCCGATTCGGCCAGGGAGCGGTAGAGGGGCAGGATGCGCCCGATGATGGCCTTGTGCTTGTCGAGGACGGCGCGCGTGTCGTCCCGCGTAAATCCCTCTCCCTTGGTCACGAGTGCTTTCAGGTCAGAATCGGATTCCAGCCAGTGGGGATCGATCCACGCCAGGTTGAACCAGGTGACAAGATCTCGGAAGTAGGTGTCGGGGAGGCGGGCTGGTTCGACCTGCGCCTGGTGGCGGCGATCGAGGAGGCGGCGATAGGGTGGGTGGCGGCGGATGATATTATCCCAGTGGAGGCTAAAGCAGTTGGCCAGGAGGTAGCAGCGCTCCTCATGATCCCATGTCTCTTGCAGGGCCAAGGCCTGCAGGCGATCGGTTGCCTGTCCCGTGGCGTAGGCGTGCAATTGTTCGAGGAGGGAAGGGACGATGTTGAAGGTGAGGTGCATGGCCGGGTGCCGGGCTATGACCTCGGCCATATGCAAATAGTCCTTGACAGCGTGAAGGCGCACCCAGGGGAGGATGTATTCGCCCGTCTGGCCAGCGCGATAGTAGGGTTGGTGCATGTGCCACACGAGCGCCACGTACAATGGATGCGACAAGCTACCTCCTCGATATGCCAGCGGCGCCGGGCACTGTCGAGCGCCGGCGGATAGCTCAAAAAAACCCGTCTTCCAGGCTAACGTACGTTGCCGGAAACGGGTTTTTCACCGACTTGGCGATCGAGCGCCAAAGCCGCGAGGCGCGCCGAATCGCCCGAGCCGGCGGCGGCGCATAAAGGATGATCAGGCGGCTTGCTGCGCTCGGGCCTGGTTCAACTGCTGCATCAAGCGCGACTTGCGGCGCGCGGCGTTATTTTTGTGAATGACGCCTTTCTGCGCTGCCCGATCAAGGGCGCTCGCAGCCTGGCAGGCCATCGCTTCGGCTTGCTCAAACTTGCCGGCGACGATGAGCTGCTGTGTCTTTTTGATGTAGGTGCGCGCCCGCGAGCGATGCACCTGGTTGACGCGGCGCCTGCGCTCGGAACTGCGCATGCGCTTGATGGCTGACTTTGTGTTCGCCAAGAGAATCTCACTCCCTTCGTATTCTCGAAAATAGCGGGCGACATTATAGCCTATCGAGGGCGAAAAGTCAAACGGAACTGCGCAAGAAGCGAAAAGGGGGCCTTGACGGGCTCTCGAAAGGTGGTATAATTATCGAGCGGTCAGGCATTCTTGCACGACGTCCAGCAGCCGCTCGATGGTGAAAGGCTTGTGGACATAGTGGGTGACGGCTGGGTGCGAGGCCATCGTCTCGAAGGAGGGGCTGCCATAGGCCGTGATCAGGACGATGGGCGTGCCAGGATCTAACACGCGGATGGCTTCGGCGAGGATGAGCCCATTGGGGCCAGGGAGCAAGAGGTCGACGATCGCTATGTCGAATGAGGTCTCTTGCAACTGGGACAATGCTTCAAGCGTGCTTCCGGCGGTTTCAACCTCGTATTGTTCGTTGGCGAGCACGCTTCGCAAGAGGTGGCGGATGCTTGGTTCGTCGTCGACAATCAAGATGCGATTGGACACGCTCTCTCTCCCTTTGGAGAAGTTCTGGTTGCGGCGTTGGTGTGCCTGTCCCGGCGGCGGATGATGAGCTTGCAGCCGGGGAACATCTTAACATGAAAAATGCCAGGTGTCAAGTGTCACGTTATGGATAGGTAGGGAAGGGTGTGGCCGGTGGAAGGGGCGGGGAACCCCCGCTCTTTCTCAGGAGGTGCGGTGGCGATGCGAGGAGGGGGAGGGGAATGCAGGGGATGACGACGGTGATCCTGAAGCGGGGGCGGGACAAGCCGGTGCGCAACCGGCACCCGTGGATCTTTTCGGGGGCGGTGGCCGGCATTGATGGGCCGGCCCGGGATGGCGAGGTGGTACGCATCGTCGATGAGGGGGGGCAATACCTCGCCACGGGCTATTTGAACCGTCGATCGCAGATCGTGGTGCGCATCGTGGCGTGGAACGAGGAGGAAGAGATCGATGCGGCGTTCTGGCGGCGGCAGATGGCCAGGGCGATCGAGGGCAGGCGGTCGATCGCCGATAGCAACGCCTGCCGGCTGGTCTATGCCGAGTCGGATGGATTACCGGGATTGATCGTGGACCGGTATGGCGACTGGCTGGTGATGCAGTGCCTGACGCTGGGCATGGCACAGCGCCGGGATGAGCTGGCGGCGCTGCTGGCAGAGATGGTGGAGCCGGCGGGGATCTATGCCCGGGACGACGCAGATGTGCGCCTGCATGAGGGGCTGGGCCAGGAAGCGGGCAGGGTGTGGGGCGAGGAACCCCCGGATAGGATCGAGATCGAGGAGGGTGGGTATCGATTTCTGGTGGATGTGAAACGAGGGCACAAGACCGGTTTTTACCTGGATCAACGAGAAAACCGGCGGCGCACGGCCGCGTATTGCGCCGGTGCCGACGTGCTGAATGCGTTTGCCTATAGCGGCGCTTTTGCAGTGTATGCCGCCGGGGCGGGAGCCAGGTCGGTGCTCAACGTCGACTCGTCGATCCCGGCGCTCGAGATCGCCGAGGAGAACCTGGCGCTCAATGGCCTGGCGCCACAGGAGATGTTGGCCGGCGATGTGTTCCAGGTGCTGCGTGACTATCGGGCTGAGGGACGCGCCTATGATGTGATCGTGCTCGATCCACCCAAGTTTGCCACGTCGCAGGCAGACGTGATGAAGGCCAGCCGGGGGTATAAGGACCTGAATCTACTGGCGATGCAGCTCTTGAAGCGAGGCGGCGTGCTGGTCACTTTTTCTTGCTCCGGCCGGGTCGACGCGGGCCTGTTTCAGAAGTTTGTGTTTGCCGCCAGCGTGGACGCAGGGCGCCAGGCCCAGATTGTGGAGTGGCTGGCACAGGCGCACGATCACCCGGTGCTGCTCACTTTTCCCGAGTCGTGGTACCTGAAGGGGTTTATCTGCCGCGTGTGGTAAAACCGGCCTAGCGCGCAACCCGAAGGTGGCACTCGGGCCGCCCCCGGGGACGGGGGCTTGAGCCCTATTTGAAAGGTGTTGGGCCTAGCGCGCAACCCGAAAGCGGCACTCGGTGCTGCCGGCGGCGATGCACGTTACTTCTTCCACCAGGTGCCTTTCGCCCATGGCCCACTCGACGCTGTCGGCGATCCAGGCGGATGCTGTGTGACAGATGGGGCGCGGCATGGGCCGGGTGACTGCTGCGCAGTGGGGGCACGGGTGGAGGGTGATGAAGAGGGCGGAGGCCTCCTCCTGGACCAGGTGAGCCGTGCCATAGATCTCTTCTCCCTGTGCTGCCAGGCGCTCCAGTGCCAGGCGCAGGCGCCTGTCGGCAGGGAGGAGGCGGAGCGCGGTGCCGGCCACGCGTGCCGGGGCAGGGCGGCGCAGGGCGCGGGCGGCTGATTCACCGGCACGCCACAGCAGGTCGTGCGCCGCGCGTGGATCAAACGCTTCGTGCACCTCGGCCACGAGGCGGGCCCAGTGGGCGAGGGGCACGGGCGGCACGTGGGCAGAGGGGGATGGCGCGTCGATGTATAGGTCAAGCCCGGCACGGCGCAGCAGGGTGATGAGGCCGCGCCGCCCAAGCGATTGGCGCACCTGGTCGAGCAAGACCGACAGCACAACAAAGGGAATTCGTGCCTCTTCCATGACCATCTCTATTATAACGCGATCGGGCCAGGTTCCAAAATCGAGCAGGGTGTGGTATAATGCCCGCGACCAAGGAAGGGGAGGAAGGGGACATGAAGAACCTCGAAGAAGTGGTGGAGCAGGTGGTGCGCCGGCCGACGCCCGAGGCACTCGTCGACCTGCAGGGTGCGATTCTGGCTTTGGGCAGGGGTGGCCAGGCGGCAGAGGAGGCGCTGGGCGTCGCCGGGCGGTTCTACTCGTACTTGTGTGAGCTGCAGAGCAAGCTGTCGGCGCGAAATTACAGCGAGCTGGCATCGCGCCTCGACATTGGTGCGGTGGGCGCAGTGGCGCTGGAGAATGTGTTGGCGAGCCGGGGCGAAGAGATGTGGCAGGGGCTGGTGATGGGCGGCCTGGGCGAGGTGCTGATGGTGGCGGCCAGCCGGCAATATATCAAGGGATGGCAGTTAGAATCGGACCTGGTGCACCAGGAGGCAGCCTGGTACTTGACTGAGGCTCTGTGGCGGGCATCGAGCGCGGCGCAGGCAGATTCGCCGGCCGAGGCGCGGTGGCAGGCGATCTCGTCACTGCTGGCACCGGTGCGCGCGGCGGATGTGGCCCCGGAAGCCAAGGCGGTGCTGCTGGGGCGGGTGTTCCAGATCCTGTTGTTATCTCTTGTGGCGCGCCTGGCTGAAGGGCCAGAGGTGTAGCCACGATGCAAAGGATGCGCGGATGGAGGTAGATAGGCCAGAATGGCGCTATGACACTGTTGTCTTTGATGTGGGGGGCACCCTCCTCGGCTTTCACGATTGTGCACCGTTTCGCGAGTTTTTGCAGGAGGCGGGGCTGCCCGCTTTGGACGAGGACGCGCGTGCTTTTCACCGCCGCCTGATCGGGATTATTGTCGCGGAGCGAGACGAGGCAGAGGGGCTGGGTGCGGAAAATGACGAGCTCTATCAGTGGTGGCGCGGGGTGTTCCGGAAGGCGTGGGCAGAGAGGCCGGCACTGGGTGACGAGATGGTCGAGTGGCTCTTTGCGGGACGGTTCGACCGCCTGTACGACGATGTGGTGCCGGCGCTCGAGGCTCTCCGGCGGCTCAACCTGGGGATGGGGGTGCTGTCAAACTTTGGTACTCACTTGCGGACGGTCCTGGCACGGTTCGGCCTGACCTCTTATTTCGACTTTGTGGTGGTGTCGGCAGAGGAGGGAATGGCCAAGCCCGATGCGCGTATCTTTGAGCGGGTGGTGGCGGAAGCGGGGCGGCCGGTGGAGAGGATTCTCTATGTGGGCGACCACGTAGGCGACGACGTGGAAGGCGCACGCGGCGCCGGGATGGATGCGGTGCTGATCGACAGGGGCGATCACCAGCCACATGCGCCTGCGGCACGCATCGACACGTTGCTCGATCTCGTCGCCTACGTACGCGCTCCGACTGTGCCGGCTCGTGCGATCGTGCTCGATATGGACGGAGTGGTGCTCGACTCGATGCCCGACCACCTGGTGACCTGGCAGGAGACGCTGGCGCCGCTGGGGATCGACCTGACTGCGGAGCATCTGTATCCACTGGAAGGGGTGCCGACAGAGCCCACGGCCCGGCGATTGACAGAGCAGTTTCTGGGCTATGCGGTGCCTGACCAAGAAGCCAGGCGGCTGGCTGGCGAAAAGCGCGAGCGGTTCCGGGCGCGCTTTAAGCCGCGGCTGGTGGAGGGCATGGCCTCCCTGCTCCACGATCTGGGCGGTCGCGGCTACCGGCTGGCCCTGGTGACCGGAAGCGCACGGAGTGTGGTGGAGGAGAGCCTGGTGCCGACAGGGGTGGCGGATCTGTTCGAGGTGATTGTCACGGGCGATGAGGTCGAGCGTGGCAAGCCCGACCCGGAACCTTACGGTATTGCCGCGCGGCGGCTGGGCGTCGACCCGGAGCGGTGCCTGGCAGTGGAGAATGCGCCGTTGGGCATCGAGTCGGCGAGGGCAGCGGGGATGATGTGCGTGGCATTGGAGACGACGCTGCCGGCGGAGCGCCTGGCGAAAGCCGGTGCGGCACGGGTGTTTGCGGATGTATGGGAGCTGCGCCGGTGGGCAATTGAGGGGTGGAAGCGGGCAGTTACGGTGGGAGCCGCGACTGGGAAGGGGCTATGAGTGGTTGGCCCGGTGGTGGGCGGCGGCGGAGGCCAGGGCGTCGAAGAGGCGTTGGGCATGGGGATCGCCGGGCGCGAGCTCTTCGGGATGCCATTGGACGGCGAGGGCAAAGGGGTGATCGGGCATCTCGACGGCTTCGACGACGCCGTCGGGCGCATGCGCTGTGACGAGCAGGCCAGGGGCGATCTCTTTCAAGGCCTGGTGGTGCAGGCTGTTGACGGGCAGGGAGTGGACGCCGGCCAGGGCGGCGAGGTGAGTGCCAGGGGCCAGGGTGACGGCGTGGGAGATGAGGGTGCGCGGATGGTCCGGGTACCAGTCATGCTTGCTGCCCCCATCCACCTGGGCAAGGATGTCCTGGTAGAGGCTGCCACCCAGGGCGACGTTTAACACCTGGAGGCCGCGGCAGATGCCGAGGATGGGCAGGCGATTGTCTATCGCCCAGCGCGCCAGGGCGAGCTCGGTGTCGTCGCGCGCAGGAGTGGGCTCGCTGCACTTTTCGTGGCGCGGCTCGCCATAGCGGGCGGGATCGACGTCGCCGCCGCCGGGCAGTAACAGGCCATCCAGCCGCTGGAGCAGGACGCGGAGGGGATGGGGATCGGGCGAGGGGGGGATCAAGAGGGGAAGCGCACCGGCACGCTGCAGGGCATGGACGTAGGTGAGGCTCTGACATGCGCGCGCGGATCTATTTTCTTGGGCAGGGACCTCAAAACAAGTCAGGCCGATGACCGGGATGGGCGCCGAGGTGAGCGGATTGTCAGGCAGGGGGGCGGGCACGGTGTTAGCCGCCTGGGGTTGGAGTGGGTGTCTCTGGAGGTGGTGCTGTAGTTTGTGTGGGTGGGGGTAGGGTGTCGGTGGGTGGGGGCGGGGTGTCGGTGGGCGCAGCGGGTGTGTCGCCGGCGCCAGGGGGCTCGGCTGCCTCGGACGTGGGCTCGGGGCTCGCCGTGGCGGTTCCGGCGGTCACGTCGTCGCCGACTTTTTCAAAGACGCGGTCGATGACCTCGCCGTCGGCACCGAGCGCGCCGAGCGACTGGCCGTTGATGGTGACGAGGACGACGCCGGCGTTGCCGATGCGCAGCTCGACCCGCTGCTGGCCATACCAGGAGCGATAGGTGTCGGCCGCCATCTCGCCCTGGAACTCGCGCACACCGTCGACGGTGACCTGTACCCACGAGGTGCCGGTAAAGGCCAGCTCGATAAAGATGCCCGTGTAAACCTGCGGCGATGGGCTGGGCGAGGGGGAAGGGGTCCAGGTTGGCGTCCAGGTCGGCGTCGACGTAGGGGCTTCTGCGGGCGCGGTGGCGGTGGCGGTGGCTGGCTGGGTGGGCCGGGTGGTGGCGGTGGCGGAAGGTGGGGTGGTGGCCAGCGGCAGGCCGCTGCGGGTGGCGGGCGGCGTGGCGACAGTGGTGGGCGCGTCGGCAGGCCACAGGCTGGCGACGAAGGTGGACAGACGAGGATAGTACCACCATCCGAGTGCCACCACTGCCAGAACCAGGAGGAGGAGGAGCGCCGCTGCCCACCAGCCGCGTCGCTGCATGAACCCAGGCATCTGGTGAAGCGGTACAGGCCGAAAGCTGCCGGCGTGAAAGGGTGTGTCTGGATTGACAGAGGTAGGCTCGGGGAGTGGGACGGACACCAGGCGCGCATAGCGGGCAGCCGCGTCGTGGGGATCGAGGCCAAGGTAGGCCGCATAGTTTCGCAAAAAGCCCCGGCCAACGACGAGGTCAGGCAGTGCGTCGAATTCTTCGGCTTCCAGGGCCTCCAGAGAGCGGCGACGGATGCGTGTGTCGATCTCGGCCTGATTCAGGTCAATTTCCAGCTCTTCGCGGCGACGCCTTAGCCAATCGCCCAGCGGGCGCTCGATGTTTTCAGTCACATCCTTCAATATACCTGGAGAAGTGGCAAATGTCAAATTGGGGTGCGTGATACGTGAAAGTTATTCACGTATCACGCATCACGCATCACGGCAAGAAACTCATTCGCTGCCCGGGAAAAAGGCGGGCACGGTCGATACTTGGGCGCCACGCCAGTGGGAGCGCTCGTCGTCGTCGGGGAAGCGCGCCAGGATGGTGGCGGCGTCGGGGAGCTGGATGGTGTCGCCCGGCTCCAGGTCGGCCTTGTCCTCTCGCTCCTTGACAGGGCGGGCCGGCAGTGCAAAGATGCCGATCTCGTCGGCGGGACGGTGATAGCGCTGTTCGACGTAGGCGAGGCCGATGATCCGGCCGTCGACGTCGACGGCGGCGCTGGTGACCCAGCCGATGGCGCGGCCGCGCTTGTTGACCACGGGATCGCCCAGCTTGGGCATGCGGACGCCGCGCTCGTTCATCCGGAAGCGGGCAATCTCCATCTTGCGCTCTGCCTCGCGGGCCATGAACGCCTCGCGCCCGATAAAGAAGGGCTTGTGGAGTTTGACGTAGGAGCCAAAGCCGGCACCGGTGGGGATGATCTCGAAGGGCCCCTTGAGCTCGTGCCCATAGAGCGGCAGGCCTGCCTCGGTGCGTGTGGAGTCGCGGGCGGCGAGGCCACACGGCTGCAGGCCAAAGGGCTCGCCTGCCGCCAGCAGGGCTTCCCAGAAGGCGAGGGCGCGGTCGGGGTGGACGAAAAGCTCGTAGCCGATCTCTTCCCCGGTGTAGCCGGTGCGGGCGATGACGAGAGGGAACGTTGGGCCGGTGCCAAGCTCACACTCGATCAGGCCGGTTTTTGGCACGCGCGCGAGCCGATCCTTCAGAGCCGGATCAGTGGTCATGCTCTGCAGGATGGCGAGTGATGCCGGGCCCTGGAGGGCCAGGTCGACGCGCATGTCGGCGCCACTCGCGGGGTCTTTTAGATCGCGGATCTGGGCCGGGCGGAGTACCTTGAGGTCGGGCCGTGCGCGGTCGAGGATGACCTGGCCGTTGTTCACGGCATTCAACCACGCCCAGTCCTTATCGGCGTTGGCGGCGTTGACGACTACCAGGTAGAGGTCGTCGGCACGGCGATAGACCATCAGGTCGTCGAGGACGCTGCCATCCTGGTCAAAGAGGTAGGCGTAAAAGCTCAGGCCGGGATCGAACCAGCGCGCATAGTTGCTCAGCACTGTGTCGAGGAACTCGGTGGCGTGGGGACCGGCAACCTCGAACACGCCCATGTGTGCTACGTCAAAGAGGCCGGCGTGTTTGCGCACGGCATTGTGCTCGTCGAGCACGCCTGTGTACCAGACGGGCATCTCCCAGCCAGCGAAGGGGATGACTTTGCGGGTGTGGGCTTTGTGCCAGTGGTACAGGGGGGTGCGCTTGAGCGGCGCATTCTCTGGCTCGGTCCATTGGAACGCCGGCAGGTCGCACGGCTGGCGTGCGGGGTCGAGATGGTGCATGCCGACAAAGTAGGGGACACCCAGCTCAAACCGATCGCGGTGCCCGGCCTGGTAGAGGTCGAGGCCAGTCGGACGGCCGCTGCCTTCTCCATAGCCGTCGAACGTGGCATAGTCGGGCAACCCGGCCGCGTCGCGCAGGGCCTGGCGTGTCTCCGGGCCGGCGGGAATTGCCCCCGCCTCGACCAGGCGGTCATAGATGGACTGCGCCTGGCTCGCGGGTAGCGCCAGTTCGATATTATCTTGGGCGATGACAAAGCGATAGCCCGGGGCGGTCTCGACGGCGGCGGCCATCTCGGGCGCGCGCGGCCCACGCAGCGAGAGCACAACCATGCAGTGTGCTTTGTCGGCCAGGCGCAGGTCCTCGACGACGAGGGGGCCTTCGACTTTGCGATAGATGTCATGGCGATCAAAGAGGGTGTAGCCGTCGCTCATGGCGCGCAGCCAGGCTTTTACGCGGTCGTGGTTTTGGGGATTGGTGCGCAGCAGGTAGTGGTCGCGCCCGATCTCATCTTGGGGCAGGCGCAGGATACATACGTCGTCGATCAGCCGGCTATCCTCGTCGAGGAGGAAGGCGGGCCGGCAGTCGCCCGGCTGGAGCGCGCCGACGTCGGCGGTCAGCATCTGCTGGAGTGAGGGCTCGGCGCGGTCACTGGCGATAAAGAGCACACCGCAGTCGCTCTGGTCGAGGAGGGCGGCGCCGGTGCGCGCTGCGTCCAGCTCTATTTCGGCGCCTGGTGCCTGCGCGGGCTGAAGCCGGGCAAGGGGTGCCGGCGACACTGCTTCGAGTTTGTAGTAGTGTGGGTATTCGCGGCCCCTGTCTTCTGTTTCGGCCGCGCCCGTGGCGGCCAGGCGGGCGATGTCGTGCTTGACTTGTTCGAAGATGTCGAGGTCGATCTTGCCACGCGGCAGCTCGCCGAGTAGGCCGACGTAGCTGAAGGGGTGGATGTTGGTCACGATGCGTGCAATGAGGCTGGCGACCTCGTCCATTTCTGCCGGGCCAAAGCCGCGCTGGCTGAGCCAGGGGGTGCCGAGGCGGATGCCCATGGCGAGGGCGGTGATCTCGTCACCCGGAATGGTGTTCTTGTTGGCGACGATGCCGGCCATGTCGAGCAGGCGCACGGCGGGCTCGCCGCGCAGGGGAAAGCCGGTCTCGGTTTTTACACTGTTCAGATCGAGCATGCAGAAGTGTGTATCGGTGCCGCCATAGGCCAATTCGAGGCCACGCTTCTGCAGGCCCTGTGCGAGGGCCAGAGCGTTGTCTTTGATGCGCCACTGGAGGCGGCGGAAGGGCTCGGTCTGGGCGATCTCGAAGGCGACGGCCATGGCCGCGAACTTGTTGGTGTGCGGCCCGCCCTGCTCTCCCGGAAAGACGGACATGTCGATCCGGTTGGCCATCTCTTCGTCGGTGCACAGGATGACGGCGCCGCGCGGGCCGCACAGGGTCTTGTGGGTGGTAAAGGTGACGACGTCGGCGATGCCGACAGGGGTGGGAAACGCGCCGGCGACGACCATGCCGGCAGGGTGGCTGATGTCGGCCAGGAGGACGGCGCCTACCTCGTCGGCGACGTCGCGAAAGATCTGCCAGTCGGGCGCCCAGGGGTAGGATGTGTAGCCGGCGATGATCATTTTGGGGCGGTGCCGGCGTGCCAGGTCGCGGATCTGGTCATAATCGAGCTGGCCGGTGGCCTTGTTGATGCCATAGCTGACGACGTGGTAGCGCTTGCCCGAAAAGTTGAACTCGCTCCCGTGCGTGAGGTGGCCCCCCTGGTAGAGGTCCATGCCCATGACGACGTCGCCGACGTCGACGACGGCGTCGTACACGGCGAGGTTGGCCGCGGCGCCGGACAGGGGCTGGACGTTGACATGGATATTTTCGCTCGCGACGCGATCGTGGGCGAACGCGTCGGCACAGCGGCGCGCGGCGAGGGTTTCGACAAAATGGACGTAATCGACGCCCTTGTAAAAGCGGCGGTCGGCGTAGCGGCGATAGTAGGCGAGCTGGTGGGGCACGTCGAGCAGCCGGTCCTCGGGGTCGCGTGTCATGCGCAGGGGTGGATAGCCCTCGGCGTAGACGTTGTTGAACACGCTGCCGAGTGCCTGGCGCACTGCCAGGGGCGCCATGGATTCGGAAGGGATCATGATCAGCTTGCGCGCCTGCCGCTCTTCTTCAAAGTCGATGATCTGGTCGATGGCCGGCGCTACTGCTCGTATGTCCTTGCCAAGGAAGAGATCCCAGTATTCTTGGTTTGCCATGTGTTACACTCCTTTGTGATGGTTGGCCGGATATGGTGGGGTGGATTCTAGCACTAATTGGCTGTGGAGGCAACTGGGGCGGTGGGGAGGGTGAAGGTGAAGGTGCTCCCCTGGCCGCGCTCGCTGACGGCCCAAATCTCTCCTCCCATGGCCTCGACCATGCCCTTGCAGATGTAGAGCCCGAGGCCGATCCCTTTTTTGCTCCGCTCGGTGAGGTAGAAGCGGTCAAAGATGTGCGGCAGATGCTCTGAGGCGATCCCCTCGCCCTCGTCGATCACGTGCACCACTGCGTGCGTACCAGCTATCGCCTGGCCGCGGATGGTGACGGTGCTGCCAGGTGGGGAGTATTTGACGGCGTTGCTCAGCAGGTTGACGAGCACCTGGTGCACGCGCTGGGGATCGGCCCATACCTGGACACGGCCCGGTGGGGGCAGGTCGACAGCGAGGTGGTGGTCGGGTACGAGGGGACGGAACCAGTCGAGGATCTCGTGGATTTTGCTCAGCAGGTCGAAAGACTCGGGGTGGAGGTGAAGCTGCTGCGCTTCGATGCGCGATGCGCTGAGGAGATCGTCGACCATTTGCCCCAGGTCGTCGGCGGCTCGGTCCAGGTTGTGGAGAAAGCGTTGCGCCTGTTCTTCGCCGAGCGATACGTCGGGGCTGAGGAGGGTGCTGACATAGCCCTTGATGAGGGAGAGGGGGGTGCGCAGCTCGTGCGATACATTGGCAATGATTTCCGCACGCAAGCGGTTGAGTTCTTTTTGCTGCGACACGTCGCGAAAAACGCCGACGACGCGGGCCAGCTCGCCGTCCTCGTCCCGGATCAAGCCATAACTGGCCTCGACCTCGATGGCTTTGCCGTCGCGGCGCAGAAGGCTGTACTCGACAAAGGCACGGTCGCCCGGCACACTCACCTGCGCCAGAGGACAGAAGGGGTTGGGTTCAGCCTGGCCGTGCGCGCCGCAGCCAATGACGTCGCAGCAAGGCTGGCCGCGTGCTTGGCGCAGTGTCCACCCGGTAAGCTGTTCGAGGGCCGGGTTCATGTCGACGACCCGCCCTCGATGGTCGATCACCAGGATGCCGCTGGCGGAGGCCTCGACCACGGCCTCGCTTTCGTGTTTTTCCTGGACAATGGTCTGGAGCAGCCAACTGCGCTCGATGGCGAGGGAGACGTGGTCGGCAAAGGTGGAGAGGAGGAGGATCTCGTCGTCGGTAAAGGGCACGCGCCGATGACGGATGACGAACCAGACACCGATGGGCTGCTGGTGGAGGCGAATGGTAACGGCGGCAAAGGAACGCCAGCCGTAGCGATGGGCGAGGGCGCGCTGGGTGGCACGTGGGTCTTGCTGCATGTTCGTGCCACGGAGTGGGCGGTCGTCGAGGAGAAGGCGGCCGGCCAAGCCCTCGCCTGCCCGAAAGCGCACGGCCCGCACGGCTTCTTCGGGCACGCCGCGTGCCACTTCCACTTCGAGGTGCTCGCCCGGGCGGTCGAGCAGGCGCAGAACGGATGCTTCGGCGTGGAGAGAAGCCAGCGCCTCGTCGACAATGGTGCCGAGGAGATCGTGCAGATCGAGGCTGGAGACGAGCGCTCCGCTGAGGCGGCTGAAAGTATGGCGCAGCGCCTGATCAGCGTCGAGGACCGGCACTTGTGCGCGCCTGTCGCCGCCCGAGCAGGCCATTGGCCGTGGCGATGAGACTCTTGACGTCGAACGGCTTGGTGATGAAGGCATCTGGCCGGTGCTGGGCGATCTCTTCGGCCTGGGCAAAATCGTAGGCTGTGAGGATCAGGACGGGGACCTGGCTCTCGCTGCGCACCAGCTCGAGCAGGCGAAAGCCAGTGATCTTGGGCAGGTTGAGGTCGAGCACCAGGAGGTCGGGGTGCTCGCTGGCGAATGCGTGCCAGGCTGAAACGCCGTCGGCTGCGGTGGTCACGCGATAGCCGGCGCTCTGAAAGTTGACCTCCAGGATCTCCAGGAGCCCCTCCTCATCCTCGACGATGAGGACGTGTGGCTGGAATTCGTCGTGCGTCATCGTTTGCCAATGCTTTCTAGCGCATGCTGGCGCAAGCGGCCGCGCCCGGGCTCATCGATGGATAGCACTCTTTCGACCAGGTGGACCATTTCGCGCATCTCGAACGGCTTGGACAGATAGGCCACGGCTCCACGCTCCAGTGCCTCGCGGACTTCGGGGTAGGTGGTGACGACGCTGAGCATGATCACAGGGATGTGGGACGTAGTAGGATCGGCGGCCAGGTGATCGAGGACACCCAATCCGGTCATTTTGGGCATGCGCACGTCGAGGAGGATCAGATCGGGGTCGTCCTGCCTGGCGCGCTGCACAGCCTCTGCCCCGTCCACTGCCTCCACGACGTGGTAGCCCTCCCACTCGAGCATCATGCGCAGGAGGTCGACTACCTCCGGCTCGTCGTCGGCGACAAGGATGCGGTAGCCCTGGGTCTGTGTGGTCATTGATTTTCTCCTTCTCCCGGCATGCTTGTTGGCATATGCGCCCTCAGTAGACGTCAGGCACGACGTGGCGAGGGACGTCGTGTCCGCGCGCCCAGGCAGCTTCGACGAGTGCATAGAGACCGCCGGCTACGAGCGAGTGCCCGCCCATGATGACGGGCACGGGGGCATCCATCGCCGCGCGGGTGAACGCACGGACGAAGGGATCGCCCACGCGGTCTGGCTGGCACAAGTCGGAGTAGAAGCGGTCGGCCGCCGACGGCCAGAGGCCGCGGTGGGCAAAGATGACGCGGTTGTCGAGCAAGATGGCGTTGGCCATCGTCGCCAGCGCAGTGAAAAAGGAGTCGAGGCCGGCGGCGTCGAGATAGTAGGCGAGCAGGCTGCGCACCTCACCCCGATCCTGGCGGCCGCTGGCTCTCATGCCCCGCTCTTCAGAGAGGACGCGGGTGCTGCACGCTGTCTCGCGCTCAACATAGTGCCAGGTGGCAGCACTGACGCGCCCGGCGATGAGGAGGGTCGCGTCACGGTCGAGCAGGAAGGGCAGGGCGGCCTCGAGCGCCGAGGTGTCGAGGTCGAGCGCGTCGACTGCCGCACGGGTGTGGGGGCCAATGCCAGGATGGACTTTTAGGGTCAGCAGGTCGGTCGGCGTGTCGATGTCGAACTGGCTGGCGCCGGTGCGCGGCAGCTCGCGGATCGGCAGGCCAAGCTCCTCACCCCAGAGCCAGGCCAGTTCATTGTCGGAGGCGGGCAGGGGGCGGGCATTGAGGGCGGAAGTGGGGGTAAAGGCGGCGAAATCGGACGAGTAAAAGTTGTTTGTCACCAGCAGGCGCTGTGCGGCTAACAGAGAGGTGGCAATGTCGGCCAGGCCGTCGGCGGGGAGGAGGGGGCCGGCCCCCCCCCCGAGGTAGAAGCAGCGCGACAGGCCATGGGCGCGGATGATAGCCTGGAGGCGTTGTCCAAAATGAAAAGCCTCGCCGGGTGGGTCGAGCTCGACCTGCACCGGCAGGGGGGACAACTGGCTGGCGAGGGGGTGCGAGTTGGTGGAGACGATCACCGGCCGCAGCACCGGGACCGATAGGGCACGCTCGACCAGGTCGAGTGTGGCAGCCTGGCGGACCTGGCCTACCATCCGCTCCGGCTCGCTCCCCTCGCCCACGCCGGTCATGATCAGCAGAGGGACGGTTTCCGTGCTCATAGTATGAATTCTAACATCAGAAGGGGCTTTTGTCAACCAGTATGGTATAATGGCTGGCCTGGTTCGCGCGTCTATTCGCCCAACGAGAATGTGCGGTTGCCGACTTTTGTGGGGGAATCGATCAGATCGTCCGCATCGTGGACGAATTGATCTGTGGATGATTGACCTAGGTAAGGGATCAAGTTGACAAAGCCCAACCCTTCTGCTAGAATCGCGCGGTGTGAACCTGCGGCTCGCGTGGTTCATGTTTTTTTGTGTAGGCATGATCGCAAGGAGAAGAAGCTCATGGGAAGAGTGGTTGGCAATATAGCTCCCCACGGAGGGCAGTTGGTGAATCGGGTGCTGCGCGGCGCACTGCGCGAGGCGGCAGTGGAGCGGGCACGGGAATTTCCCCAGGTCCAGTTGACCCCGATGGCGGTGTCGGACCTGGAGATGATCGCGGTGGGTGCGTTTAGCCCCCTCACCGGCTTTATGACCCGCGACGCATATGACAGTGTGATCGACACGATGCGGCTGCCAGGCGGGCTGCCATGGACGATCCCGGTGACGCTGCCCGTGGACGAGGCCACGGCGGCGGGCCTGGGCGAAGGCCAGGAGATCGCCCTCATGGACGGCGACTATCTGATGGGCATGATGACGATCGCCGAAAAGTTCGAGGCCGACAAGGAGCGCGAGGCGCGCGAGGTGTACCGCACGACAGAAGAGGCGCATCCGGGCGTGGCGCGCATCTATCACCAGGGGGATTGGTTGTTGGGCGGCGAGGTGTTTATGCTCAACAATCCGAAGAACCTGGAGTTCCCCGAGCTGCGGCACGAGCCGGCACAGGCGCGGCGCATGTTTGCCGCGCGTGGCTGGCGGCGGATCGTCGCTTTCCAGACGCGCAACCCGATCCACCGGGCGCACGAGTATATCCAAAAGACGGCGCTCGAGATCGTCGATGGGCTCTTTTTGCACCCGCTGGTGGGTGAGACCAAGGCGGACGACATCCCGGCCAATGTGCGCATCGAGAGCTACCAGGCGATCCTGCGCGACTATTACCCGGCCGACCGGGTGCTGCTGGGCGTTTTTCCGGCGGCGATGCGCTATGCCGGGCCGCGGGAGGCGATCTTTCACGCTATCGCGCGCAAGAACTATGGCTGCACCCATTTTATTGTGGGGCGCGACCACGCGGGCGTGGGCAAGTACTATGGCACCTACGACGCGCATTATATCTTTGACGAATTCGACCCGGCCGAGCTGGGCATCACGCCCCTCTTCTTTGACTATACCTTCTACTGTAAAAAGTGCGGCGCGGTGGTGAGTGTCAAGACGTGCCCGCACACCAAGGAGGATTGGGTTTCTTTGAGCGGCACGCAGGTGCGCGAGATGCTGGAGCGGGGCGAGATGCTGCCGGTGGAGATGACCCGCCCGGAAGTGTCAAAGGTGCTGGTCGAGGGCATCCGCGCGCGCAAGCAGTTGGACGGCGAGCTGTGACTGCGCTCCGGTCCAGGGCGGGGGCGTAGGGGGAAAGAGGGGGTGGCGTGACCAAGGTATTTGTGATCGGGCTGGATTGTGGCGAGCCGTCGCTGGTGTTCGAGCGATGGCGCGACCGGCTGCCGAACCTGAGGCGGCTGATGGAGGGCGGCACGTATGGCGAGCTGACGAGCACGATCCCGGCGATCACGGTGCCGGCGTGGGCGTCGATGTTCAGCAGCAAGGACCCGGGGCAGCTGGGCGTGTATGGGTTCCGGAACAGGGCCGACTATTCTTACGAGCGGATGAACATTGCTACCGCGCAAATGATCGAAGAGGATAGGGTGTGGGATGTGCTGTCGCGCGCCGGAAAGCAGGTGGTGGTGGCCGGCGTGCCCCAAACCTTTCCTGTATCGCCGGTCAATGGCTGGCTGATTTCCAGCTTTTTGACCCCGAGCACGCGCAGCCGCTACACCTACCCCGACGCGCTGAAGGGCGAGGTCCAGGCGGTGGTCGACGGCGAGTACCTGTTCGACGTGCCGCGCTTTCGCACCGAGGATAAGGACAATCTGCTGGGGCAGATCTACTACCTGGCGGATCAGCACCAACGGGTGATCCTGCACCTGATGAAAACCAAGCCGTGGGACTTTTTTGCGCACGTCGACATGGGCGTGGACCGAATCCATCACGGGTTCTGGAAATATCACGACCCGCGCCATCCGAAGTACGAGGCGGGCAATCGGTACGAGCATGCCATCCGCGACTATTATATCCACCTCGACGGCCTGATCGGCGAGCGGCTGGCGCTGGTGGACGACGACACGGCGGTGCTCGTCGTGTCCGACCATGGCGCGCAGGCGATGATGGGCGGCGTTTGCTTCAATGAGTGGCTCAAGCAGGAGGGATACCTGTCCATCGAGCACCAGCCGGATGGGGTGGTGCCGCTTGAAAAGTGCGAGGTGGATTGGTCGCGCACGCTGGCATGGGGCTCGGGCGGCTACTATGCCCGCCTGTTCCTGAACGTCAAGGGGCGTGAGCCCGAGGGGGTGATCGACCCGGCCGATTACGAGCGCGTGCGCGACGAGCTGGCGTCGCGCATCGCCGCCCTGCCCGGCCCGGATGGGCAACCCCTCGGCTCTGTTGCCTACAAGCCGGAAGGGATCTATGGCCGCGTGAAACGCATCCCGCCGGACTTGATTGTTTACTTGGGCGGCTTGCAGTGGCGCTCGGTGGGCAGCCTGGGGCTGGGGAGCATCTATACGGACGAGAATGACACAGGCCCCGACGACGCCAACCACGCTCAGCAGGGTATGTATATCTACTACCATCCGAAAAGGGAGGGCCAGGGCGCCGGCCCGCGCCGCCACCTGATGGATGTGGCGCCGACCGTGCTCGATCTGATGGGGGTGGCGGTGCCGGAGGATATGCAGGGGAGCAGCATTACGACCATGACGGAGGAGTGATCTTGGAGCAAAAGGGTGTGACTGTTTGGTTTACGGGCATGTCGGGTGCGGGCAAGACGGCACTGGCCATCCCGCTGGAGGAGGAGCTGCGCCGGCGTGGGCTGAAGGTAGAGCGGCTGGATGGCGATATTGTGCGCCAGAGCCTGACACGCGACCTGGGGTTCTCGAAAGAGGATCGTGACAAAAATATCGAGCGGGTGACGTTCGTCGCCAAGCTGCTGACGCGCAACGGCGTGGCGGTGCTCTGCTCGTTCATCTCTCCCTACCGGGCGGTGCGCGCCAAGGTGGCCGAAGAGGTGGGTAATTTTGTCGAGGTGTATTGCCACGCGTCGCTCGAGGCGCTGATGGCGCGTGATGTGAAGGGGCTGTATAAAAAGGCGCTGGCCGGCGAGATTGAGAATTTTACGGGCATTTCGGACCCGTACGAGGCGCCGGAGAATCCAGACGTGATGATCGATTCGGGCGTGGAGACGCTCGAGGAGAGCCTGGCCAAGGTGCTGGACAAGCTGGAAGAGCTGGGTTATGTGCCCCCGGCGCCCAAGGCCGAAGAGGCACCTTACACCGACGACGAGGAAGCCGAGATCGAGGCGCGGCTGGCGGCGCTGGGGTACCTGTAGATCGGTAGATTGGTAGATTGGGATTGCCTACCAATCTACCAATTACCAAGCTACACACAGAGTGAGTGAGAACCGTGGGATTTCTGGATCGAATTCGTGGGAAGAAGCGGGGCAGGCGTGTCGTGTTCCTGGGGCTCGACGGCACGCCCTACACCTTTATGCAGCGCCTGATCGCGGAAGGGAGGGCGCCCAACGCGGCGCGCCTGGCGGAGCGGGGCAGCCTGCTGCGCATGGAGTCGACCTGGCCCTGGGTGTCGTCGGTGGCATGGAGCACGATGATGACCGGGGTCAACCCTGGCAAGCATAACATTTTTGGATTTATCGACCGCGATCCGGCTACCTACAAGCAGTTCATCCCCACCGGGCGCAACATGCAGGCGCGGACGCTGTGGGAGGTGCTGGGCGACGCGGGCAAGCGCGTGATCGTCGTCAATGTGCCCGTCACCTACCCGCCGCGCCCCGTGAATGGGATCATGGTGAGCTGCTTTCTCAGCCCGTCGCTGGAAAAGGCCGTCTATCCGCCCGACTATCTTGCCACGCTGCAATCGCTGGGTTACATCGTCGATGCCGATCCCTGGAAGGCGCGCGAGTCGAAAGAGCTGGCCCTCGAAGAGGTGAACAAGGCGCTGGACGCGCGCCTGCGCACTCTTTTTTATTTGTATGACCACGAAGAATGGGACTATTTGCACGTGCACGTCATGGAGACGGACAGGCTGCACCACTTTTTGTGGCAGCAGATGGAGGAGGGGCACCCGACCTACGCGCCTGCTTTCTATGACTTTTACCGGCGGATCGACGAGGCACTGGGCGAGGTGGAAAGGCGCCTGGACGACCAGACGACGCTGGTGTGGATGGCGGACCATGGCTTTTGCAGCATTAAAAAAGAGGTGTATGTCAACAGGTGGCTGATGGACCAGGGCTGGCTGCGCCTGCGCAGCGTGCCGCCTGACCGCAAGAAGGGGCTGGACGAGATCGACCCGTCCTCGGTGGCCTACAGCCTCGACCCGGGGCGGGTGTTCATCCGCGTGGGCGGGCGCGAGAAGGAGGGGCCGGTGGCTCCCGGCGCCGAGTATGAGGCGCTGCGCGACGAGATCGCGGCGGCCGCGTTGGCGCTGCGCGACCCCGACGACGGCGCCTCGATCTTTCAGCACGTGTTCAAGCGCGAGGAGCTGTACCACGGCCCCTACGTGGAGCAGGCGGCGGACCTGATCCTGGCGCCGCACGACGGCTACGATCCGAAAGGACCGTTGTATAAAGAGGATCTGACCTACAAGGGGGATGAGCTGGTGGGTATGCATACCCACCACGACGCCATGCTCTACCTGGGCGGGCAGCAGGTGGCCCAGAAACGTTTCTCTGTCCTGGACGTGATGCCGACGGTCCTCGACTTGATGGAGGTTGCACCTCTGTCCCATCTCGACGGCACTTCCCTGTTATAGAATCCTGTCCACGCAGAGGCGCAGGGGCTGGCGCTGGATGCGATCCCGCCACGTAACCGTCCAGGTGGGGTTATGATTGGACACGGATTGCACGGATTTACACGGATTCACGGCGATGAGACCGGCTGGCATTCCGCCTCAAGCATCTAAAATCCGTGGAATCCGTGTGAATCCGTGTCCAATTCAAGTACCCACTGAACG
>JAFGIA010000161.1 GCA_016929795.1 Anaerolineae bacterium | reverse complement strand
CTGTAGCGCAGTTGGGAGCGCGTCTGAATGGCATTCAGAAGGTCAGGGGTTCGAATCCCCTCAGCTCCACCAGAATAGCAGGGAGTTTGGAGACCCCCTTCGCCATGGCGAGGGGGGTTTGCCATTCCTGGAGGAGGAGTGCAGCGATGGACAAGACGATCGAGACGTCGCTTGGAAGTATCCATGCATACATAGAGGGCAGCGGGCCGGCCATTCTCCTGGCTCACGGCTATCATCCGGAGAATACGTGGCGCGTGTGGGAAAAGAACGTAACGGCCCTGGCGGAAGCAGGCTACACGGTATACGCGCTGGACTTGGTTGGCTATGGCGCGTCGGGGGGCGCGCGGCTCGATCATGAGCAACAGGCCAGGGCACTGATCGAGGTGATGGACGTTGAGGGCATCGAGGCGGCGGTGGTGGGGGGCGTGTCGTGGGGTGGCTTGGTCGCGCTCCATGTGGCTCTGACCGCGCCCGAGCGGGTGACACGGCTGATCCTTGTGGACAGTGCCGGCGCGGGGCAGATACCGGAAGAGAGGCTGGAGAAGGTCGACTGCCCGGTATTGGTGGTGTGGGGAGAAGACGACTCGGTGATCCCAGTCGTGAACGCGGCCTGGTTCGGCGCCGTGCTGCCTGATGCGCGGATAGAGGTGATCGCTGATGTAACCGAGCAGGAGGGAGTGCCGCCGTGGGGCGGGCACCACCCGATGCGCTTCAAGCCAGAGGCATTCAACCGCATCGCCGTCGATTTTCTGCGCACTGGATCAAGATAGCAGGAGTTGACGGCGTCCCTGTTTTGCGCTATACTTGCGCAGCGCTGATTTGTCTCGCCGTCAGCTAACGACCGGGCGCGACGACGCACACAGATTCATTATGCCGACGTCAAGGAGAACGATGAGCGAAGAGTATAGACCGCAAGAGATCGAACCCAGGTGGCAGGCCCGGTGGGAAGCCGATGGCCTCTATCAATCGGAGGTAGAGCCGGACAGGGCGAAACACTATGCGCTGACCATGTTGCCTTATCCGAGTGGCGATCTGCACATCGGCCACTGGTATGCCATGGCCCCCTCCGACGTGCGTGCCCGCTTTATGCGCATGCGCGGCTATAATGTCCTCTTTCCGATCGGGTTCGATGCTTTTGGTTTGCCCGCCGAGAACGCGGCCATCCAGCGCGGCATCCACCCCCACGTGTGGACCATGTCGAACATTGAAAAGATGCGCCGCCAGTTGCGCACCATGGGCACCATGTTTGACTGGGAGCGGGAAGCGGTTTCTTGCCGGCCCGATTACTACCGCTGGACGCAGTGGCTCTTTCGCAAATTCTATGACGCGGGGATCGCGTATCGATCCTTTGCCCCTGTCGACTTTTGTCCCCAGTGCAACACGACGCTGGCGCGCGAGCAGGTGTGGGGCGAGGACCGGCACTGCGAGCGGTGTGGCACCCCCGTGACGCGCAAAAACCTGGAGCAGTGGTTCTTTCGCATCACCGACTATGCCGACGAGCTGCTCGACTTTGGCGGCATCGACTGGCCCGAGCGTGTCGAGGCGATGCAGACCAACTGGATCGGGCGCAGTGAGGGCGCCGACGTCGTGTTCCGGTCGGAAGGGGGCGACGACGCGTCGGCAGAGGCCGACATTGTCGTCTTTACCACGCGCCCCGACACGCTGTGGGGAGCCACCTTTATGGTCCTCGCGCCCGAGCACCCGCTGGTGGAAAAGCTCACACCGGCCGGGCAGTGGGCCGAGGTGGAGGCGTACGTCGCCCAGGCCTCGCGCCAGACCGAGATCGAGCGGCTGAGCACGGAAAAGGAAAAAACGGGCGTGTTCACCGGGGCATACGCCATCAATCCTGTGAACGGAGAGCGCATCCCGATCTGGATCGCCGATTACGTGATGATGACCTACGGCACCGGTGCCATTATGGCCGTGCCCGCACACGACGAACGCGATTTCGAGTTCGCGATCAAGTTCGGGCTGCCGATCCTGCCCGTGATCGACCGCCCCGATGGCGCGACGCGCAGTGTGCTGGTCGCCGGCTCGCTCCGTGAAGGCGCGCACGAGGCGCTGCGCAAAGAGGGTTTTGACGTCGAGGAGCAAGACGGCAGCCTCCTGGTATCGATGCACGCAGACGACGTCGATCGCTACGTCGACCTGGTGGAGCGCTACCTGGAGCCCGGCTACTGGTGCGAGGTGGTGGGAGGGCGCTGGCTCTTTTTCTTTGCGGGCGACAGGCCGGGCGAGACCCCCTATGAGGTACTCGATTCGCGCGAGAGCGATGCGATCATCCTGGCCCGCTGTCACGCCCTGGAGCCGGCCGTGCGCCGGGCGCGCACGACGATGGAGATGCTGTGGGGCCAGCCATTCTACCGGCCGGTGCTGTTCCACGCCGAGTATGGAACCATGATCCACTCCGGGGCGTTCAGCGGTACCCCGGGTGATGTGGCCAAGCAGCAGGTGACGCGATGGCTCGAGGAGACGGGCAAGGGGCGTTTCCGTGTCAACTATCGGCTGCACGACTGGCTGATCAGCCGCCAGCGCTACTGGGGTGCGCCCATCCCCATCGTCTACTGCCCCCAATGTGGCACGGTGCCGATCCCGTACGAGGATCTGCCGGTGCTGCTGCCCGAGGATGCCGAGTTCCGCCCGACAGGGGAGAGCCCTCTCAAGTTCCACGAGGGTTTCCTGAACACTATGTGCCCGACGTGCGGCGGCCCTGCCACGCGCGAGACGGATACGATGGACACTTTTATGTGCTCGTCGTGGTACC
Organism: Anaerolineae bacterium; assembly: GCA_016929795.1. Next base: position 33,704 of record JAFGIA010000161.1, on the reverse strand, counting down.
AATATGCCTACCTCAGCCCCTACTATCGGGCAGACGAGCCGGCACAGGTGGACTCGATGCCGTTCGATCCCGTCGAGGGTGAGTACTGGCTGCCTGTGGACGTGTACACGGGCGGGATTGAGCACGCGACGATGCACCTGATCTATACACGTTTCTTCACGAAAGTGATGCGCGATCTCGGGATTGTGGACATACACGAGCCGATGAGCAAGCTGCGCAACCAGGGGATCATCCTGGGCGAGGACAGCGAAAAGATGTCCAAGAGCCGCGGCAACGTCGTCGCGCCCGATGACCTGGTGGAGCGCTATGGCGCCGACACGGTGCGCGCCTACTTGATGTTTGGGTGGCGCTGGGACCTGGGGGGGCCGTGGGATTCGCAGGGCATCGAGGGGGTCGTGCGCTTTTTGAATCGCGTGTGGGACACGGTGCTGACACAGAGCAACGAGGGAGACGCGGCGCCGGGCAAGCAGGCAGCGCCAGACAAGCAGGCGGCGCCAGACGAGATGGCGGCGCCCGATGAGCAAGCTGTGCGCGATCTGCGGCGCAAGGTGCACCAGTCGATCCGCAAGGGCACGGAGGATATGGAATCGTTCAGCTTTAACACGTACGTCGCCAACCTGATGGAGTTGAACAACGTCCTGTTCCGCGCCCGGGAAACCGCTCTACGCTTCAGCCCGGCGTGGCAGGAGGCGGTGGATGCGCTGCTGCGCCTGCTTGCCCCAGTATGCCCGCACGTGGCGGAAGAGCTGTGGGTGCGCACGGGCCGACCCTATTCGGTCCACCAGCAAGAATGGCCGGTGTGGGATGAGGCAGTCGCCGCCGAAGAGATGATCACACTGCCGGTACAGATCAATGGCAAGGTGCGGGATAGGATCGAGGTGCCTGTAGGCGTGGAAGAGGAGACGGTTCGTGCCCTGGCACTCGAAACGGATGGAGTGCTGCGCCACACGGCCGGCAAGCAGATTGTCAAGATGATCGTTGTGCCCGGGCGGCTAGTGAATATTGTCGTCAGGTAGGGTGATGAGCATCATCTCTTTTGACCAGGTTTCAAAGCAGTTCACCTTGCACCGAGATCGCCCCCGCTCCTTCCAGGAGCTGTTTGTCAGCACGCTACGTCGCGAGCGCAAGCCGGCCAAAGAGAGATATTGGGTGCTCAACAATGTGAGTTTTGCTATCGAACAGGGTGACGTGGTGGGCATCATCGGTGCAAACGGGGTGGGCAAGAGCACGATACTAAAGCTGATCTCGCGCATCATTCAACCCACGTCGGGCACCATTTCGGTCAACGGCCGGATCGGCGCCTTGCTTGAGCTTGGCGCTGGCTTTCACCCCGATCTGACAGGCCGGGAGAATGTCTACCTGAATGGGTCGATCCTCGGTTTTACCCGAGCACACATGAACCGCATCTTTGACGACATTCTTGACTTTTCAGAAATTGAGAACTTTGTCGACGTCCCGGTAAAGCATTACTCTTCGGGCATGTACATGCGCCTGGCTTTTTCCATCGCCATCCACATGGAGCCTGACATCCTGCTCGTCGACGAGGTGCTGGCTGTGGGCGACCAGGCGTTCCAGCTTCGATGCCTGGACCGCATTCACGATATGCAGCGCGACGGTGTGACGATTGTCATGGTGTCGCACGCGATGGACACGGTGCGGAACATGTGCACGCGCGCCCTGTGGCTGGACGATGGCATGATCCAGGTCGAGGGAGACGTGGATCACGTGATCGATTGCTACACTGCGCAGGTAATTGCCCAGGATCAGAAACGTATCCTGAAAACAGAGCAAGAAGAGGCTTCCGGGATACAGGGGATGTCTATCCCATCCGAAGGAGGCGACGGCAAGGGCGGACTCGAGACCAAGCTGGTGGAGGACAAGCCCGCGTGGCGCTGGGGCTCGTGGGAAGCCGAGATTGCGCGCGTAGAGATTTTGAGTGGAGCAGGCCGTGAGCAGCGCACATTCAAGACAGGAGATCCACTGATCGTGCGCATACACTACGTCGCCCATCAGCCTATCCAAAAGCCCAAGTTTGGGTTGGCCATCTACCATAACAACGGATTTCAAATCAGTGGGCCAAACAACGTGTTTGCCGGGTACGAGATCGACGAGATAGCCGGATGTGGCTACGTGGATTACTGTGTCGAGAGCCTCCCTCTCCTGCAGGGGACCTATTTGCTTACCGCCGCGATTCACGATTATGAAGGTGAGCATACGTACGATCACCACCACCAGCAGTTCACCTTCCGCGTTCGCCCGGGTGGTGTGCGCGAGCAGTTTGGCTCGTTTTGTATTCCTGCCACGTGGCGCTGGAGCGGCGAACAGACGGTGCACGACGCTGGCGCTCCCAGGACTGCCGGCGCTCCCACGGAGGTGAGGGAACAGGTTGGGTAGTGTCCTGCTCGTCTCGCCGATGCGCCTCGACAGACAGCGGGCAGGGCCGGCGAATCGATATTGGGAATTCGCCTGCGCCCTGAGCCGCGAGCACCGTGTCACACTCCTCGTGCAGAACGAGGATCACCCACAGCACTCCGAGTTTGCTGTTTGTACAGCGTCAGAATGTGCCTTGCCTGACCTGGTCGCACGCCACGAGGTGATTGTCGTGCAAGGGCCGGCTATCCAGGAGCATCCTGAGCTGATCGAGCTGGCGGGCGATGAGCGCCACTACTGGGTGGCCGACCTGTACGATCCGATCACGCTCGAGCTGCTGCCGGTGCAGCCGGGCAGCGAGGTTGGCGCCTGGCTGCACCTGGCAAACTGGGCGGTGTTGGCCGAGCAGCTCAAGCGGGCCGATTTTTTTGTGTGTGCCAGTGAGCGGCAGCGCCTCTACTGGCTCGGGGCGCTGGGCGCGCTGGGCCGCCTGCACCATGATACGTGGGACGGTGCCGATTTTCGGCGCCTGATCGACGTCGTGCCTTTCGGGGTGCCTCCACATCCCCCCCAGGCGGCCGCGCCTGTGCTGCGCGGCGTGGTGCCGGGCATCGAGGCCGGGGATCGGGTCCTCGTGTGGGGCGGTGGCATCTGGGATTGGCTGGATCCTCTCACGCCGGTGCGCGCCCTGCCCGCAGTGATTGCTCGCCACCCGGCGGCCCGCCTCATCTTTTTTACGTCACCCCACTGGCGCACGTCCATGATCGACCGTGCCCGGCAGCTCGCCACCGATCTGGGGCTGATCGACAGCCACGTTCTCTTTGTTCCTTGGGTCACGCCTGAAGAGTGGCCCGGAGTGCTGCTGGAGGCGGATGTGGGGCTCTCCTTCCACCCCTCGGGGCTGGAGACGTACCTCGCATTTCGCACGCGCCTGCTCGACTATGTCTGGGCCGGGCTGCCGATCGTCACCGCCTCGGGCGACGTGCTGAGCGATCTGGTGGCGGAGAACGATCTGGGGCACGTGGTGCCGCCTGGCGATGTGGAGGGGTTGGCTTCTGCACTCTCCTCTCTCCTGGCCGAGCCCGACGCACGGGCGCGCCGGCAGGAATCGTTCGGATGCGTCGCAGAGGGGCTGGCCTGGGACAAGGCCGTAGGACCCTTGCTCTCCTATTGCCGCGCACCGTGGCGGGCAGGGGACAAGGGAGAAAGCCGTGTCAGGCACTGGCAAATGGCAGGCCGGGAGCGCCTCCTCTCGGACCTGGCACACGCCGAGCTAGACCGGTGCCGGTTGGACGGGATCGTGGCGACCCTTGACCATGAGCGGGCATGCGCTGTCGAGTATGCTCAGGAGCTGGAGCGTGCGGTGTCGAGGCTCGAAGGTGAGCGTGAGGAGTTGACCCGGCAGGTAGGTGCGCTGCGACAGTGCCTGGAAGAGAGTGAACGGCGTCTCGAGGCAGCCATGAACGGGCGCGTGATGCGCCTGATGACACGCTTGCAGCGCGCAGTGCGCAGGGCGAAGCAGTGATGGCCCGGCGCGGCCTCAGCCCCCTGGCGGGCAGCACGCGCCTGCTCATCATCAGCCACGACGTGGTGGACAGGGCGATGGCGGGCCCGGGCATCCGTTATTGGGAGCTGGCGCGGGTCCTGGCGCGCACGTGTCACGTCACCCTTGCCGTGCCCTGGCGTAGCCAACTGGAAGGAGACTGGTTTCAGATCGTTCCCTACGAGCCGGGCGACTGGGCGAGTGTGCGGGCATTGGCTGCGCGGATGGATGTGGTCATGCCATGCGGCTTTGTGCTCGGCCAATTTCCCGGACTCGTCGATCTGGCGTGCGCGATCGTCGTCGATGGCTATGCCCCCTATCCTGCCGAGGCGGTGGGCCTGATGGTCGACCGGCCTGCACACGAGCAGGATCGCTACCACGTGGATCTGGCCAACCGCCTGCGGATCGAATGCCTGGGGGGTGACTTGTTCCTGTGCGCCAGCGAGCGACAGAGACACTGGTGGCTCGGCTTGCTCACTGCCTATGGGCGGTTGAACGTCGACACCTACGCCGCCGACCCCACGCTGCGCAGCCTGGTGGCCGTTGTCCCATCCGGCTGCCGGCCCGAGACACCTGCGCACACACGAGATGTACTCAAGGGGGTGTGGGCGGGCATTGGGCGTGACGACCGGGTGGTGTTGTGGGGCGGGGGCATCTGGGAGTGGCTCGACCCTGTTACTCTGCTGCACGCCGTGCGGCAGCTCGTGCCCCGGCGTCCAGATCTGCGCCTGGTATTTCCTGGCACGCACCACCCGAATCCAATCGTCGGCGACATGCCCAGGCGGCGGCGTGCCGTGGAGCTGGCGGGTGAGCTGGGGCTGCTGGGCAAGCACGTCTTTTTCGGAGACCTGGAAGCGTCAGCGGCATGGGTGCCGTACGCCGACTGGCAAAACTACCTGTTGGAGGCCGACGTCGGGGTATCGCTGCACGTCGACTCGCTCGAGGCGGATCTCGCCTTTCGCAGCCGCGTGATGGACTATATCGGCGCCGGCCTGCCGATGGTGGTGACTGCCGGCGACGCGACGTCCGAGATCGTAGAGCGATTTGGCCTGGGGATGACCGTTGGCGCGCGGGATGTGGCGGGTGTGGCGCAGGCGATCGACACATTGCTCGACGAGCCGCGCATGGCACGCCGCGCCGAGTTCGATAGGGCGCGCGCTGCGCTGAGTTGGGCACAGGTGGCGCGGCCTCTGGTGGACTTTTGTCAGGCCCCGCGGCGCGCTCCCGATCATGCCCGCTGCCAGGCGGCTCTGCGTCCATAGCACGTGATGTTTTTCCTATTCAACTCATCCCGTATCATCTTGATAATCTGGGGGCTGTAGGGCGGATTGCCAATCCGCCCTACAGCCCCCAGACTTTTTGAGATGATAAAGCGTTGGTACCATCTTCCTATTGACCCTTCGTAGGTATAGCCGTATACTTGAAGTTACAAATGTTTTGTGTTATCCTATGTGCAAGTGGGTAACTCGAGTGCTTACCGGAAAGGGGAGGGTGAACGAAATGAGAGAACGATGGCTACGAGCGATAGCTCTCGCTGTCGTCGTTTTTTCGATCGTGACCCCCGCATTGTCATTCTCGGCAGGTGCCGCGCCGATCCCCAACATCGTATATGTCGCCGCTACAGGTAGCGATGCCGCCGGGTGCGGGGAGATCGACGCACCGTGTAGGACAATCCAGCAGGCAGTCAACATTGCCACGGATTATGACGAGATCCGGGTGGCAGAGGGTGTCTATACCTACGAGCCGACAGTCGATCCCTGCCCCAATGATGGCACGACAGGCGTGGTCTGCCTGGTGGATCGGCAGCTCACGATTCGTGGTGGCTATGCCCCTGATTGGTCCAGCCAAGATCCCGAGAACCATCCGTCGATTATTGATGGTCAGCAGCAACATCGTGGGGTGATGGTTCTCAGGACTGCCCTTACCACGCGCCTGGAGATGGAGGGCTTTGTCATCGAGAATGGCTACGCCGCCCCCATCTCGGGCCGGCTGGGCGACGAGGGCACCTTTGCGTTCGGCGGCGGCTTGTTTGCCGACATGGGCGCCACGCCTCTCCCTGGCAACGAAGTGATTCTGGAGCGAGTGGTTTTCAGGAACAATGTGGCCGTAGGCGCCACCGTTTCCGGGGTCTATGGGGGCTCGGGGGTGGGGGGCGGGGTTGCACTCCGCGCCATTGCCTTCTGCCGGCTGGAAGACGTCCGCTTCGAAGGGAACGAGGCACGCTCAGGCTGTGGCAGCCAGCGGGGCGGATATGCGATCGGCGGGGGCCTTCACGCCGGGAATTCTTTTGTATATGCGTACGACGTCGAGTTTGTGGGAAACCGGGCGATCGTGCCCCCCTGCAATGTCAACGGGCAGGCGGCCGATCAGTTTGGCGACGCGCTGGGCGGTGGTGTGGCGACCCAGGGCATCGAGATGACCCTTCAGAACGTGATCGTCGAGGGCAACCTGGCGCAGGGTGGAAATGCTATCAGCTATGCAGGGGGTGCTTTTGGCGGTGGTGTTTTTGGCGAGCACAGCAACCTGACGATCTATGATTCGATCGTAAGGGAGAACGTTGCCCGCGGTGGTGATGCGCACGATGGCGGCCTGGCAGGTGGAGGGGGGATCGACGCGCACAATACGACCGTCAGCATCCACCGGGCACAGATTGTGGGCAACCTGGCGCAGGGCGGAAGCTCGACCGGCGGGGGAAAAGCTGGTGGCCCTGGTGGCGGCGGCCTTTACCTGGTGCGCTTTACCGGCGAGGACACGGCCACAATCAGCAATAGCATTATCGCCGCGAACGAGGTTCAGTTCGGCGCAGCCGGCAGCACACTCGGCGGCGGGGGTGGAGCCGGGCTGTGGCTGCAGGGCATTGCTTCAACCCTTACACACCTGACGATCGCCGACAACACCCTCGGCGGGCAGCCGATGCAGGGGAATGCGATTCTCGTGTTGAGTGACAGCACGGCACCGAGGCCAGTATATGTCGACTCGACGATTATTGCCAACCATTCGAGTGCCAATGGAACTGGTGCTGTCTACGCGCAGCCGAACAACACCATCCAGCTCAACCGCACGCTCTGGGCGTGCAACGATATGGACACAAATGCGGGCCAGCCGGATTCGGGCCCGATCTATGACAACGACCGGCTGAGCGCCTGCCCGGCAGGGTTTGTTGCCCCGGGCGCACCGCTCTTTGACTATCACCTGTCTGTCGAGTCGCCGGCCATCGACCAGGCATCGAACAGCCTCGAGGCGGTGGATATTGACTCGGACATGCGGCCCACCGGCCTGGCACCCGACATCGGTGCAGATGAAGTGCTGCTCGATACACTCTCGCTGCAGGTAGCCCGCCCGGGCAGCGGTATGCTCCACGCCATCTGGGAAGCCGGTGGGCACGTCGCACAGATCACTGATCACTATGACGTGATGGTCGATTGTCCCCAGGGTGCCCGTAGCCCGCTGGAGGGGAGCTGCGGAGAGCCGATCTCTGTGGGGCTCGCGACGGATCTGTTACTCACACAGCTTTCAGACGGAATGAGCTACACAATTACCGTGCATGCCTACGATTGTGTGGGAGAGTTGCTCAAGACCTCGAACACAGTCGTTGCCCAACCCACTGCCATCTTTCGGGTTTTCTTGCCGTTCGTGTCGCGCTAACCGCTCCAGTGAAGGCGCACGCGGTTGACGCGTGCGAGGACCTCCGCCCAAGCATCTGCCGGCGCAGTGACGAGCGCTCGACGCGATACTGTCGCCTTCCTTTTCTACGCTTGACAACGCGCTATCGGTGCGTTATACTGTCCCCGTCGTGCGAATCCTCAAGCATCGACAGTTATCTCAGACCACGACGAAGGAGATCGGGGTGATTGTCCCTGCTCACACAACAGCAGAGCGGCCGGCGGCCAAGGCCGTGGTCAACATCCTGGCATGCCTGTGGCTCGACCATGGGCGTGCGCTCCTGGCATATTTGCTGTTGAGCCTGGCGCTCACCTGGCCCCTGGTTCGCTCTTTTCAAAGCGCACTCGTCGGCGTGGGTGACACGCGCCAGATGTTATGGCTGTTATGGCATACCAAAGAAGCGCTGCTCGGGCATGATCCACTTTTCGCGACCAGCTTGCTTTATTACCCGCAGGGCATAACCCTGTTGGCCAATGCGCTTGGCCCTTTGCTGGGTTTGTTGGCGCTCCCTTTCTGGCCCCTGGGGCCAGAGGCGGCTTACAACGGCACGCTGTTCGTCAGTTTCTGGCTGACGGGCTACTGCATGTACCTGCTGGGGCGCGGCCTGGGGTTCGGCTGCGGCACGTCTCTGTTTGTGGGTGGCGTGCTGCTGGTGGCTCCACTGCACATGGCGGCGGTAGCCGGCCACCTGACCAAAGTATTTCTCGGCTTGATTCCGCTAGCCCTGTTGGCTGCGCATCACGCCTTCAATCTGAAACGCTCTGCTTGGTGGGCGGCCGTGCCTGGCGTCATTCTCTTGCTCACAATTCTCCACTCGGGCGAGCAGTTTGTGCTAGCCGCGCTGGGCATCGCCTTTTTAGCTGTGGCCAACGTGTTATCGGTGTCGCCTGCAGCACGGCCAGTTGTCCTGAAGCGTGTTGCAGGGGTCGCCGTCAGCGGCCTGCTCCTGACCGGGCCACTGCTGCTGGCCACACAACTGGCCGCCAACCAGCCCGGACTCGACATAGAACGAAACCTCGAATCACTTCAGCACACCCCCGACCTCCTGGAGTTTTTGCTTCCGTCTCCTTTTACGAGTCGGTTTGTCGGCGCCCTTGTCGCACCTCTGATCGTGCCTTTCATCGGGCATGGGTTGGAAACGGCAGTGTTTCTGTCGTGGACCGCCCTCTTGCTATCTTTGGCCGGCCTGCGCCACGAGAACAGGCGGGCCTGGTTCTGGCGCATCCTGGTTATCGGGTGTGTGATTCTGGCACTCGGGCCAGCGCTCAAGGTGGCGGGCAGGACCGAGTTCACCGAATACAAGCTGCCGATCATTCTACCCTACGCCTTTTTCACGGCCCTGCCGGGACTCGGCTTCTGGCGCACGCCCGGGCGGTTCATGCTTCTTGGGTACGTGGCCTTTGCTGTTTCGGCGGGGTTCGGCCTTGACTGGATCACCCGGCGACTGCCCGCACGCTTCAGTCGTGGCGTGGTAGTCGTCGCGATGTTGCTCCTTCTCTTTGAGAGCTGGCCCCAGGTGTGGCCCGAGGAGGCGCTGCCCGCTACTCCGGCGTTCTACAGGCACCTCGCTGCTGACGACGAGGAATATGGCGTGCTCGATCTCCCTCTACGCCCGGCGCCGGAGATCGGCTATGATTCATCCAGTGTCGTCTATTCATCCTGGTACCAGATGTACCAGATGACGCACGGCAAGGGGATCGCCGCAGGTTACCTGGCCCGTGTTTACAACCGGCATCCGCTGTTGGGCCACCTGATCAACGATTCCACCTCCTTCTCGGCTGAGCAGGCAGCGCTGAAAGTAAACGGCATGCCATCCAACCGCTATGCGAACGTGGCGTACGACCTGGCACGGGCAAACTATCGCTACGTGGTGTGGCACAAACGGCTGCCATCGCAGCCGGGCGAGTCAGCCGGGGCATGGGCCAGTGAAGCCACGAGGGTCCTGGTACAGCAGATAGTGGGCGGACAGGCCCCCCTCTTTGAAGATGACCAGACTCGGGTGTATGATGTTCCGCCCCTGACTGCCACAAGCGAGCTGACCACGAGCATCTCACTGAGCGAGTCGCCGTTCGAAAGCTGGCTGCATTGGCAGACAGGCAAACCGTGGGCAGTCTCTCCTGCTTCCCTTTACGTCGCATCCCCGTGCGCGGAGCTAGCCTATCTCGACGTCACGCCTGCCGAGCTTTATGACCTACTGCGAAACGAGCCTGTCACTGCCGGCACTCTGACCCTGGAGTGGGCAGGTGGCCTCGCCGACTCGGCGGGGGTCATGGTCGGCCATACCACAACCTTCCCGCTCATTCTGCCAGCGGGGACGCGGTTTCTCACAATAACTCTGACCGCTGGATCTCCCGAAACCTACGCGATCAACATGGCCATCGACACTTTGGACTTGCGCACTACAGGGATGCCTTTCCCACCTCCCGATATATGGACCAACGGCCAACCCCAGCACGACACCGCACAGCCCCTGATTGCCGTTCACGGAGCGGGCTGGTATGCTCCTGAAGGACCCGATTGGCGCTGGGCCACTTCGCCTGCCGAGGTGTGGGTGCACAGCGCACGATCTCGCCAGGTTCGCCTCCAGCTCTTGCCGGTGGCGATGCACGACCCGGCAGCAGAGAACAGGTTAGGCGAAGGGGGGGAGATCGTGGTGACCGTCAACGACGGCAGTGCTCAGGCCATCAATGCGGCAGTGGGCCAGGCGGCAGAGATCGACCTGGTTGTCGAGGCGGGATGGAATCGAATTCGCCTGGTACTGCCCGCCGGCAATTTCAGCCCGGCAGAGATCCAGCCGGGCAACGGAGACCGGCGTGAACTGGCCTTTGCGTTCGCCCGGATCGAGCTGGTGGGCGAGTGAATGGGACAGATGACCTGGGTCAGTGACCAGTGAAAGAGGGTGTAATCGCCTGATGCGCATCAATGTTGTGATCCCGGTGTGGAATGGCGCCGATGTGATCGCCGGGTGCCTCGACGCTGTGCATACTCACTCCGGGCAGCACCAGCCCGAGGTGGTGTGCGTCGATAATGACTCGCGCGATGGGTCCGCCAGGCTGATCGAAGAGGCGTATCCGTGGGTGCGCCTCATCCGGCAGCCGGTGAACCTGGGCTTTGCCGGGGGCGTCAACGCCGGCATCGAGGCCAGTGGCGGCGATCTGTTTGTGCTACTCAACCAGGACTGCATCGTGCGCCCTGGCTGGCTGGATGCGCTCTGCGCTGCGTTCAATGCGGCACCGGCGTTGGGGGTTGCCGGATGCACCATTCTCAAGGCCGATGGCAGCGTCGATCACACCGGGGCGCAGGTGCGCCGGCCCGACGCGGCCGGCGTACACCGGACGTATACCAGTGCCGAGGGATGGACAGCGGTCGACTATGTGACGGGGGCTGCCATGGCCATCCGCCGCTCCACGTGGGAGGCGGTTGGCCGGTTCGACGAGGGGTTCTATCCCGCGTATTACGAGGACGCGGACTATTGCTATCGCGCGCGCCGGCACGGATTCCTGGTGGGCTGCGTGCCCGGTGCGCAGGTGACCCACCTGTTCAGCAGCCAGGCGTGGCAAAGAGACGCACTGGCTCACACCACCAATTACCACCGGGCGCGCTACCGTTTTGTCGGCAAGCACTTTGACGCTGACGAGATCGACGCGCTCCTGGCGGCCGAAGCCACGGCACTGAAGGAGGAGGCTTACCTGGACCAGGCGATGGGGCGGGCGATTGCCGCGCGCGACATGATTCGTGCCCTGCCGGACGTCGTGGCGCGACGCCAGGCCGACCTGGGCGAGCTGCCGCCGGCCCTGTATCGCCATCTGGCGGTGGCCTTGAGTGAAATCCGCCACCTGGCACTGGCTGCCGCCGCACGGCTGCTCGACGTGGGGCTGGAAGAGCCCCCCGTGGGGGCGTGGCAGGCGCGGAATCAGGCGCTGCGACAGGATCTGGCGGGGGGCCTACCCTCGTTGCCAGCCGAGGACGCGCGCACGCGGCGAACCATGGGCGAGACGGCATTCCTGGACGCGCTTGCCGCGCTGCGAGAAGAGGAAAATGAGCTCCTCGCCCGGCTTCATTTTCACCCACCAGAGCCGTCGGCCGAGTCGACGTGGCGGCGCAGGCTCCGTCACACCATCCTGCGCTTGTTAAGCGTGCTCACCGGGCGCGAGGATGTGCTGCAAACCCGGCTCCACGCGCTCTACTTGCAGCATCTGGATCTGATGGCTCGACAGATCGACGTGCTCGGCAAAGCCGCGATCGAGCGCGATGCAGTGTACCATCGACGACTCGACCTGCTCCGTACCCTGCAAGACGAGCACGAGCAGCAGGCTGCCTGGTTATGGGAGTACGATCTCGAGCGCCTGGAACGGCGTATCGAGCTGCTCCGCACACTGGCCGAACATGAGTAGCGCAGAGCTTTTTTCGATCGTGATCAATACCACGGATCGCGCCGGGCCACTGCGCACGCTGCTGCGTACGCTGGAGCACCAGTCGTATCCCTGGTTCGAAGTGATCGTCGTGGTCGGGCCGACACGGGATGACACGATGCAGGTCCTCGCCGAGTACGAAGGGCGGGTGCGCGTGCTGCAGTGCGCGCAGGCCAACCTGGGCCGGTCACGCAATGCCGGGCTGATGGCTGCATGTGGCAGCGTGGTGGCTTTTGTCGACGATGACGCCGTGCCATGCCGCTGCTGGTTGGAGCAGTTGGCGCGTCTTTTTCGCGATCCCGGGCTTGCGGCCACAGGCGGCGAGGTCTATCTCGTCCATCCACGGCAGCCGGCGATCCAGCACCGCCTCGGCATCGTATCATCGCTGGCCGAGCAGCAGGATGTGTGCACATCATGGATCGACCCTGTCCCACTGCCCGGCGAGGGACGGCAGTGGGTGCGGCGGATGATGGGCACTAACATGGCGTTCCGCCGCGAGGCCCTGATCGACATCGGCGGCTTTGACGAGTTTTTCGAGTGGGTCTTTGACGACGCGGATGTAGCCATGAGGCTGGTGAACGCCGGGTATCGAGTCTGGCCCGTGCGCGAAGCGATTGTCTACCATGTGCCTGCGTCGAGCCGCAACCGGGTGGCATATACTTACCATGTCAAGTGGTGGTTCCAGACCAAGGCGGCCATCTATATGGCGATTAAGAATGGCCTGGCAGCCGGCGATCCGCGCAGGGCCATCATACGGCGTAGTGTGTACCTGCTCCACGGGCACTGGAAGTGGAGCGGGGAACTGTGGCGTGCAGGCCAACTGACATTTGCCCAGTTTGTGTCGATGCGGGCCAACGAAGTCGCCAGCGGCGTATCGGCTTTCTATCACGGCTTCTTTCGTCGCCGCAAGCTGCTGCGCGTGGCTTCAGACCAAGAACCAGGTGGACCGGAACCCATCCGCCCCTTCCACGCCGCCCAGGCCCATCCACAGGCAGCGGTCGACCCGGTTGCCGGCAGCACTCCAACACTCTCGGTTTCCGATCCGTCGCTTCGTTTGTGCCTGCTCAGCAGTGCGTATCCGCCCCATCACTATGATGGGATTGGCCGGTTGACGCACCTGATGGCGCGCGGCCTATTTGAGCGAGGGCACACGGTTCACGTGGTGACGCGCGGTGAGGTCGATCGGATTACCTTTCGTGATGGTGCGTACGTGCACGAGGTGGCCTATCGCCTCGACCGTTACCAGCAGTATCGCGATTGGCCCAGGCTCTACCACTTGTTGAACTATTCGCACGCCGTTCACGACAAGGTGCGGCGCCTGATCCTGAACGATGGGGTCCAGGTGGTGGACTCGCCACTGTGGCAGTTTGACGGGCTGGTGACTGCGGTCAGCGGTGTGCTGCCGGTGGTGGTGCGGCTGGTGACTGCGGCGCGGCAGATTGCGGCACTACAGGGAGAACGGGATGGCGACAGCCGGTTGCTAGGCGAGATGGAGCGCGTTCTGCTCGATCGTGCGGTACACCTGCTGCCGAATACTCTGGTGACGCTCGACACAGCGGTCCGGGTGTATGGTCTGCAAGCTGTTGAGGAACGCTGCACCGTGATCCCATACGGCATTGTGCCGGTGGCCGACGACTTGGTGCAGCCCTTTGACCTGGAGAGGCAGGATCAAGAGCGGACCGTGCTCTATGTTGGGCGACTCGAGAAGCGCAAGGGCGTGCGCGAGCTGTTTGAGGCGATCCCGCGTGTGCTGGAGCAGGTGCCAGCCGCGAGGTTTATCGTGGCAGGGGCAGATAACAGCCAACACGATGGGTTTCGCGCACAGACGGGTCTCGACTACCCGACCTACTTCTGCCAGCGTTACAGGAACGTGGTCAGCCGGGTAGAATTCAAAGGTTTTATGGATGAGGAGACGCTGCAGGGGCTCTATCGCACCTGTGACCTCTTTGTGGCGCCGTCGCTGTTCGAATCATTCGGGCTGATCTACCTCGAAGCGATGAACTATGGCAAACCGGTTATCGGCTGCCGTTCGGGGGGGGTGCCGGAAGTGGTAGAAGATGGGGTGACGGGGGTCCTGGTCGAGCCAGCAGACCCCAACGCTCTGGCACGCGCGATAACGACCCTGCTCACATCGCCGCGGCGGCTACACGAAATGGGCCTCGCGGGACGCGAACGGCTTGTCGAGTATTTTTCGTACGAGCGTATGGCGCGCGATTTTGAGGCAGCATACCGGCATGTGGTCGCGCGCGCACCGGTACGTGAGGGAAAGCAGTGATGGCCGATCTACCGACCGTCGACGCGATCGTCCACGACATCGAGTTCGAGTTGCTATTGGGCATCGCGCCGGACGGCGATGTGGCCCGGGCCCTGGCCGAGGTTCGCCGCGAGCAGAATCGGCTCCGGAGTGAGTATGCCCGCAGGCGCGGCCGGGTGGGCGGGCGCGATGTAGCGGGCGACCTGCTGCGGGTGAACGACATGCTGCTGGACGTGCTGCAAGAGGTGCTGTCACGCCTGGCCCGTGTCGAGTCGGTCGTAGAGAGGATGGCTGGACGCCGGGCCGAGGGCGTCCGGGCCGCATTCCCTGTCGCGGACGGCGCGCTGGAGAGTGGAGAAGGGATAGCTCGCGAGGTGGCGGGCGCCGATCGTGCAATCCCGCCTGGCGCGCCTGATTTATGGCCGGGCGTCACGCTTGACGTCAAGCCCCTGCCTCTGCCCATCGCCGGCAGGGTCATCGATCGCCTGCGCCTGGCACTGCACAGGGTGGCTGTTTACTATGTGCACCGTTTGGCCGAACAGCAGGGGGTGGTGAACGTGTACCATGCAGGCGAGGTGGAACAGCTCAAACACCTCCTGGGCGAGCAGCAGCGCCGATTGGCCGAGCTGGAAGCCGAGATCGGTAACCTGCGGGCGCAGGCCGGCACAGGCGGAACCGATCAAAAGGTGGGTATCGAGGATGGCTGACACGTCGCCGCGTTTCTCTCGCCGGGCCTGGACGGGATGAATGTTCTGTTTCTGATCCACCGCTACCCGCCTGCGCCTGGCGGCTCGGAGCGGTACGTGCGCGAGGTTGCGCGGCGCCTGGTGGCTGCTGGTCACAGCGTGACGGTGCTGACCTCGACGCTGATCGACGTCGAGGGGTTCTGGGAGCGAGGGCGCCGAGCCGTCAAAGAAGGCATAGAGGATGACGGCGGCGTGAAGGTGGTCCGCTTTCGTCCTCGCGTGCTGCCATGGCACGGGGTGGTCAGCCGTGTGCTCAGCCTTTTGCCCTGGGCGCCTGCCGGCCTGGGCCTGGCCCCTCCCGGCCTGATTATGCCTGCGCTGTGGCGCGCCTTGCGCGCCGCGTCCGGCTTGGACGTGGTACACGCCGCTGCCTATCCAAGCCTGATGTACCTGGGCGCGTTCGCGGCCCGGCGCAACGGCGCCCGGCTGGTGCTGATGCCGTGCAGTCACCCGGGCACGAACGCCGTGGGCGAGCAGGCCGCTGCCCGGCTTCCGGGGCGGCTGGTAAAGCTCTACCACCAGGCCGATGCCCTCGTGGCCATGACATACCTCGAAGGGGAAATGTTGGTACAGGCAGGGATTCCAGCGGAACGTGTGGTCGTCACAGGCGCCGGAATCGACCCTGCTGCATCCCAAGGGGCCGACGGCGCACGCTTTCGTCGCACACACGGCCTCGACGCTGACACGCCCGTGCTTTCCTTCGTGGGCCACAAGACCGCTGGCAAAGGGGCACTCGACCTCCTCGAGGCCAGCGACACACTTCTCACGCGCCGGCACGATCTGGTGATCGCCATGGGGGGATCTTCCACTGCCGATTTTGAGCGCGCACATCGTGCGCTGCCCGAGCACCTGCGCCGGCGTGTGCTCGACCTGTCGCTGTCAGAGCAGGAGAAGCACGATCTGCTGGCAGCTTCCTCGGCGCTTGTGCTGCCCAGCCGCGACGACAGTTTTGGGATTGTGCTTCTTGAAGCGTGGCTGCACAGCCGCCCGGTGATCGGCGCACAGGCCGGTGGCATCCCGGCGGTGATTGACGATGGCGCCACCGGGTTGCTCGTGCCGTACGGCGACGTACCTGCAATCATCCGCGCAGTGGAGCGGCTGTTGGACCACCCGGATGAGGCGGTGCGCCTGGGCAAGCGGGGACGAGAGCGGGTGCTGGCCTATCACACGTGGGACGACGTGTACCGGCGACTAGGGCCGGTGTACGAAGGCTCTAGCTGCCAGTGAGGGCGTATCGGCCAAGCTGGTGGACAGCAGGCTGCAATTTGGCAACACAGGGGGCTCGTGGTAAGATAGAGCTTACGTTCCGGCGAGGTACGTTGGCACGCGCAACAGGTGCCTGAACCTGGTGCGTGGCGATGCCGGGATGGATTGCCACTCTATGAGCGTAGTTGATGACACAGCGTCGTATTCTGATCGTTACGCATGACCTGGTAGGCGAAAATATGGCGGGCCCGGCCATTCGCTGCTGGGAGTTTGCGCGCGTACTCAGTCAGCAAGCCGCGGTGACGCTGGCCACCCCTTTTCCAACCGATCTTGACCCGGAGACGTTCCGCCTGGTCGAGTACGATGCACACGCTCTGATGTCGCTGGCGGCTGAAAGTGACGTGATCATCCTGTCCGGGTACACACTCTGGAAGTTCCCTTTCCTGGCGAGCACGCCCGCTGCGCTTGTCGTCGATATCTATGATCCTTTCCTCCTCGAGACATTGCCCCTGTTGGCAGGGGAGCCAGATGGGGAGCGGAACCGGAAACATGGCGACATCCTGGACGCGCTGACCGACCTGCTGGTGTGGGGAGATTTCTTCCTATGTGCCAGTGAGCGGCAGCGCGACTATTGGCTTGGGTGGCTCAACGCGGTGGATCGCATCAATCCCGCGACGTATGACGAGGATCCGACGCTGCGGCGGCTGATCGACGTCGTGGAATTTGGTATGCCGGACGGGCCGCCTGTACACACACGGCGCGTGCTGAAAGGGGTGCACCCGGGAATCGCGGAAACGGATCACGTGATCCTGTGGGCGGGAGGGGTATACAACTGGTTTGATCCGCTTACCCTGATTCGCGCACTCGAGCGCGTGGCGGCGCAGCGGACCGACGTCAAGCTTGTTTTTCTGGGCATTGGTCACCCCAACCCAGAAGTCGACCACCTGGAAATGGCGGACAGGGCTGTGGCACTCAGCCGCGATCTGGGGCTGTACGAGCAGTCGGTCTTTTTTTATGATTGGACGCCGTACCACGAGCGGGCAAACTATTTGTTGGAAGCGGACGTGGGCGTCAGCCTCCACTTTGCCCACCTGGAGACGCACTTTTCGTTCCGCACGCGTTTGCTGGATCACATCTGGACCGCGCTGCCCACGATCGTCACGCGTGGTGACGTGTTGAGCACATGGGTGGCCGAGCAGCGGCTCGGGTGGGTGGTCGACTATGAGGATGTGGACGGCGTGGTCGCGGCCATCTTGGAAAGCTGTGCGCGAGACCGGGCTCTGTTCCAGCCCCGCTTTGAAGCTGCGGCGGCGCACTTGGCCTGGCCACGTGTGATGCAGCCGTTGGTCGAGTTCTGCCGGAACCCCCACCCAGCAGCCGACAGGGAGAGAGCGCGCAGCAGCGGGCGCGCTCTGCCGCTGCTGCGGCTGGTGAGTGAGCTTGGCGCTCTGCGCCGGGAGCTCGGTGCCAGGGATGACCGCGTTGCTTTTCTCGAGAATGTGCTGCGCGAGCGAGAGGCGACGATCGCCGATCTGGAGCGGCGGGTACTGATCCAAGAGGTCGAGACACGTGACCTGAGGGACGAGATCGCCGCCCGCGATGTAGCTGTTGCGGGCCTGCAAGCAGAGCGCGAGCGGCTCGAGCAGCATATACACCAGGTCGAGCAAGGTAGGGTCATGCGCCTGTTGAACGGCATCCAGCACATTGCCCGGGGACCCGGTGAAAGGGCGTGACGATGAGCGATCCGTTGTATGTCCTCTACAGGCAGAATGAGGCTTACCAGCCGCGGCACGATGGCACGCTGTGGCTTCTCGAGGACGCTGACGGCTGGGGACTGGCATGTGACGAATGGGTGTACCAGATCAGGCAGGCGTTCGACGGGCGCCCGACAGCAGAGGTCATTGCCGGTGTGACGGACCAGCTTGGCTGCTCGGCAGCTCTGGTAGAGTCTACGGCCAAGGTACTGGCGCGTGCTGGCATGTTGTGGCCTGAGGAGCCTCTGCCCCCCCTGCGGCCTAGATCTGCCTCTGACGTGTCGGATCTGAGCCCATTTCCCCTTGTGTCGGTCATTATCCTGGCCAGCCGGGACGCACGTCATCACCTGGAGACCTGCTTGCCCTCGGTCCTGGCACAGAGCTACCCAAACGTCGAAGTGATCCTGGTCGACAACCAGACTACGGACGATTCGGCCGCCTATACGCGGGCGCACTTTCCGCAGGTGCGCGTGCTGTCGACGCCGCGGCCGCTGGGCTTTGGTGGCGCAAATAACTATGCTATGAAACAGGCTACCGGCGAGTTGCTGTTGATGGTGAATGAGGACACTGAGATGGAGCCGGCCTGTGTCGCCGAGTGTGTCAGAGTGATGTGCCAATCGGACAGAATCGCGGTAGTAGCGCCCAAGATGAAGCTGTTTTACATGCGCGATTTCTTTAACTCGATGGGTAATTCGCTTCACCCGAACGGCCAATCGCACGACAACTTTATCGGTTTCCTGGACGTAGGGCAGTTCGACGACACGACGCAGGTATTCGCCGCCTGTTTTGGGGCGGGAATGGTGCGTCGTTCTGTGCTCGAAGAGATCGGCTATATGGACGAGGAGTACTTTGTGTACTATGACGACACTGACTGGTCGCTCCGCGCCCGGATCTATGGCTACGACGTCGTGGCCGCGCCACGCGCTGTCGTGTATCACAAGTTCAATGCCACGGTCAATACCATGGCTTCGACTTTTAAGCTTGGACTGATCATCCGCAACCGGCTGCGCTTTGCGTGGAAAAACCTTGATTTCCGGCGGGCCAGCCGCTTCCTGTGGATGTATCTGCAGGAGGATATCGGCAACCTGCTATGTGCGCTGTCGCGGCGCGAGTATGCTGTGGCACGCACTTATATCAAGAGCAGGTGGCAGTGGGCTGTGTCGTGGCCCGAGGCCACCTTGCGTCGCTGGCAGACACGCCGGATGTGCCGCCCCCCTTTCTCAGACGACGCGGCCTTTGCTTTGGTGGACCAGGTGCCGAGCCCGTGCATGTACGGGAGGTATCCGGTCGTCCTGGCATCGTTCGTCCGCGCGCACTATATGCAACTGGATCGGTTCCGGCCCGACTCACCCCCGGCGCCTGAAGATCAGGTGGCCCCGATCGGGCCGATGCAGGCGCCACGCCCCCCGAAACTGGTCAAGGCATGGCAGGCCCTCAGGCAGGGTGGGGTGCCGGCCCTGGTGAATGAGACACGGAACTATCTCCGCTGGCGCCTCGGCTCGCTGTAGGCAGGGAAGGATGAACCGCCTTGCTTGATACGAGCACCTATCTGCAGCCGCCCCATCTGGCGGTGCACGTGCAGGAAGGCGGGTGGGCACGCGTACAGTGGGTGGGCGCAGATGAGGGCCTCCTGCTCGATCCGCAGATCTACCAGGTTTGGTCCGCTGCGACCCACGATACCCTCGCCGACGTGGCTGTGCAAACCGGAGTGTCAACCTACCTGACCGCGTGCATCATCACCCTGCTGCAACGGGTCGGGCTGCTCGCGCCGGCCTCTTTTGATCCTGTCACTCTGCGAGATCCCTCTGCAGTGCGCGCCTGGCGTTTTTCTTGCGCCCAAGTGCCCGCCATAAACCTGGAACCACGCCCACCCGAGAAACGACCTGGCGTGCCGGCCATCGTCGTCCATCATGATGCCGAAGCCGATCTGGGTGCCTGTCTCCATTCTTTATGGCAACAGGGCGAGGGGATGATGGACGAGATCCGCGTGTTGGCATCTGCGCGGCCGCGGGAAGAGGTGCAGCGCGCAAGGGTCGTCGAATGCGATCCCTGTGGCTTGATAGCCGCCCTCGCCGCTGAGCTGAGCCGGGCGCGTGGCGATGCGGTGCTGCTGCTCGACTCACGGGTCACCCTGGCTGATGGCGCGATGGCCGAGATGGTGCACGTTCTCGATCTACGTGCCGATGTCGCCGCCGTCGCGCCACGCGTGATGTGGCAGGCGTGGCCTGCCATTGTCACCCGTGTGGGTGACTGGCGGCTCGCTCCCGATGAGGGGTGGCCCAGCCCGCACACGGGACACGTCGACGTGGGGCAGTTTGCCCGCCGCTGGCAAGAGATGCCGGGGGTGCATTTTCAGGCCGTCCTGCTGCGCAGTGCCGCGCTTCAGCGGGTGGCGCTGCCAGAGGGTGTGCCTACCTTCGACTGGCTGGGCGCTGCGTGGTCGGTTGAGGTGCGCCGGCGCGGTTACCGCACTCTGGCAGCCTTGCAATCGCTGGCCTATGGCCCCTGGCCTTCACCCGGGCACATGGGGGCAGAGGTAGGCGATCACGACTGGCCCGCCGGTGGGCCGCGGCCGCTGGTAGAGCATGGGATGCCCGCACTGACGGTAGAGAATGTACGCGCCGTCTACTGCCATTGCGCGCATGTGTCGCCGCGTGGCATGCGGCCACGCGTGGTCGTCGTGGACGCCAGTGGGCCGCACGTGGCGGCCATCGTGCGTGCGCTCAGCGCTGCGTGCGAGGTCACCTGCATCGATCCGTTTCCTGCCGACGAGCCGTTGCTGCGTGAGCAGCTCCAGGGCGCGGACGTGGTTGTGGCGAGTGCCACAGTGATTGCAAAATACGATTTTCTCCAGAAATGGCCGGGCGCGATACTGCTCGACGCGCTGCCGGCAGAGCCTGGCAGCAGGGCAGAAGCTGCCCTGCTGCGCCGGGTAGACGGTGCTGTGTGCCTTTGTACGCCAGGGCCTGGCCTGCCGGCGGGGAGCGATCCAGGGGAGCAGGTTCCAGAAGACGAAGCATGGGTCATTACGACGGGCGGCAGCAGGGCAGCGGTGGGCAGTGTGGAATCACGGACAGGGGGGATGCCGTTGGCCGCGTTCTGCCGGCGGCCAACCATGGCCCCTGGACGCGAGATCGAGGTTGGTCTTGGCCCGGCTGCCCTCCAGCCTCCCCCCCCACCGCCGACGCCGCTGTCCATGCTGCCGGCCAAGGCGTGGCAAATGTGGAGACAGCACGGCACAGGCGACACGCTGCGCGAGGTCGGCCGATTCTTACGCTGGAAGGTAGGGGGGTAGCGTGGATTTACCGACGGTGAGCGTGGTGGTGCTGAGCTACAACAGTGCCGAGCATGTGCACAACTGCTTTGCCTCGCTCCAGAATCTCGACTATCCGACCGAGTGCCTCGATCTGGTACTGGCCGATAATGCGTCGACGGATGGATCGGCTGCGTACGTGCGCGAGCACTTTGCCGGAGTACGGATCATCGAGTTTGACCAGAATTATGGTTTCTGTGCGGGAAACAATCGCGCCGCCGCCCTGGTCGAGAGCAAGTTCGTTGCCTTTTTGAATCCTGATATGCGCGTCGAGCCCGGATGGCTCAAGGGGTTGCTGGCAGCCCTGGACAATGAGCCGGGCGTGGTGTGCGCTTCGTCCAAGGTGTTGGCGTGGAATGGCAAGACATTGGACTTTGCCGGGCTGTTGTTGTCGTTCGTGGGGCACTGCCGGGCAGATGGCTATGGTGAGCACGATCTGTCCGCCTATGATGACGTGCGCTATATCCTCGGCCCGATTGGCGGGGCGATGCTCATAGACCGGGAGATCTTGGTGGATGTGGGCGGTTTTGATCAAGATTTCGTCGCCTATTTCGACGACGTCGACCTCGGATGGCGGCTCTGGCTCCTGGGCTACAAGGTGGTGTTCGCACCGCAATCGATCTGCTACCACGTGCACTATGGCTCCTTCTCCAGGGAACGGCAGGCGCGGATCCACTACTTGTACGAGCGCAACGCGCTTTACACCATCGTGAAAAATTACGAGCAGCAGTACCTGGATCGGGTGCTGCCTGTCGCGTTGCTGCTCCACGCCAAGCGTGCCTACCTGTACAGTGTGATGGGCGGCGTCGACATGGAGGTGTGCCGGTTTCGCCTGGCCCCCCCCGCCCGCCCTGCCCCCCAGCCGGTGCGCTATGACGCACGCTATTATTGGGCTGAAGCATGGAAAACGCTGCGCCAGGCAGGGCTTCTTGGGCTGGCACGCCAGGTGCTCGACGAGCTGGACCGGCGCCGCGGCCGGCCGGTTGCCCAGATCGTGTCGCCCGCCGCCGAGGCACAACAGACCTATTCCGAGATCGGGCACGCGTACCTGGCGGCAGCGAACGACGTGATCGACAACTATCGGGCGCTCGAGGCCAAACGCGCCCACATCCAGGCACGCCGCCAGCGCAGCGACCTCGAGATTTTCAGCACGGTGCGGGCACTCAGTTTTGACGTCTGCTTTGACACGCCCGAGTACCGGCGTGTGCAGCAGCGCTTGATCCAGCTATTCGATATCCCAGAGTTGTTTGGGGCGGTATACGATCCCGACGTCCCCTTTGCACTCTGAAGAGGAGAAGATATGAAAGTTGTAGGTTTGATTCCGGCGGCAGGACAGGGGACGAGGCTGGCGCCTTTTCCCTGCCCTAAAGAGCTATTCCCTGTGGGCTACCAGGACTATCGGGTGAACGGCAAGCTGGAGCGGCGTCCGAAGGTGGTCAGCCAGTACCTCTTTGAAGAGATGGTGGCTGCCGGTGCGGAGCAGATCCTGATCATCGTCGGCGATGGCAAGCACGACATCCTGCGTTA
Organism: Anaerolineae bacterium; assembly: GCA_016929795.1. Next base: position 10,916 of record JAFGIA010000161.1, on the reverse strand, counting down.
CTACGGCGCAGGGCGGCGCTTTGGTGCCCACGTGGCCTACCTCTACCAGGACGAGCTGCGCGGCATGCCCTTTGCCCTCGATCTGGCATACCCATGGCTCAACGGAGACGAGACGATCATCTTTGGCATGCCTGACACCATCGTGGAGCCCAAAGATGCCTTTGTGCGCCTGCTCGACTACCATACCGCCAAGGGCGCCGACCTGACACTGGGGCTGTTTGCCACCGACACCCCCTGGAAGTTTGGCATGGTTGGGCTCGATGCCGATGGCCGCGTCGTTTACAACGTCGACAAGCCGGCAGAGAGCGACCTGAAATATATGTGGGGCATCTGCTGCTGGGGGGCGCGCTTTACGCAGTTGATGCACAACTATCTGCAAGAACTCCCGGTGGGTGCCAAAGAGGTTGTGCTGTCGGAGGTGTTTGACGCGGCACTGCGGGCAAAACTCGATGTGTGGGGGCTGTGCTTTGACGACGGCCAATACCTGGATATAGGGACCAGTGCCGAGCTGGACCTGGCCTTGCGCCGCTTCCACCTGTAATCGATCTATGGACGTCATTCACCTGGTACACGGCTATTTTCCGGCCGTCGGCGGCACCGAGCTCCTCTTTCAGCGCGTGTCTGAGGAACTGACCGGCCGCTACGGCGACCAGGTGACCGTGCTGACCACGAATGGGCGCAACCCCAGTTTCTTTGTCGACCCGGAGCAGTCGGCGATCCCGATCCGCGAGGACGAGGTGATCAACGGCGTCCAGGTGCGTCGTTTTCCCGTATACAACCGCCTGGGATGCCGCCTGGAAAAGGTGCAGGCGCGAGCGTTTCACGGCAACTGGCCCCTCAACGACGTGCTGCGCACAGTGTACAATGGACCCATCTCACGCTCGATGTTCCGTGCTGTGTGCCAGGCACGCGGCGACGTCCTGGCGGCGTCGGCCTTTCCGCTGCTGCACATGTACTATGCCATGTTCGGCAAGCGTTTTAACAAAATGCCCCTCCTCTATCATGGCGCGCTCCACCCACACGACAGGTGGAGCTACGATCGGGCGATCATCTATCGCGCCATCGAGGTCTGCGACCTCTACCTGGCCAACACGACGTACGAGCGCGACTATCTCGTGGCGCGCGGTGTACCGGCGGCCAAGATCCGGATCGCGTCACCGGGCGTGGACCCGGCACCGTTCGAGAACGCCGACTCGATGGTGCTGCGGGAGCGGATCGGCTGGGAGAATGCACCGTTAGTTGCCTTCGTGGGACAGCAGGCGGCGCACAAGGGGATCGACGTGTTGTATCGGGCAATGCGCCTGGTGTGGCGCCAGATGCCGGAGGCCCGGCTGATCGTCGCGGGCGGGCGGACGGCCTATTCGCCCCACCTCGATCTCATCCTGGGCACGTTTTCGACCGGAGAGCGGGATCGTGTTTACCTCATGCCCAACTTTCGCGAAGAGGAAAAGGCAGAGATTTTCGCGGCGTGTGACGTGTTTGTCTCTCCTTCAGGCCACGAGTCCTTTGGCATTACCTTCATCGAGGCCTGGTCGGCCGGTAAGCCCGTGATCGGATGTCGAAGCGGAGCCATTCCGAGCGTGGTGACAGAGTGGCAGGATGGGTTGTTGGTGCCTTACCAGGACATACCCCAGCTCGCCGCTGCCATCCTGGAGCTGCTGCACGACGACCGCCTGCGCGCCAGGATGGGAGAAAGAGGAAGGGAGAATGTGTTGGCCCATCACACGTGGCAACAGGCAGTCGCCAGGTTCCGGCAGGCGTACGAAGAGGCGGCCGCGCGCGGTGCGGAGGGATCAAGATGGAATGGGTGAAGCATCGCCGTCAATCTGTTCGCCTGGCACACGTATGGCTCCTGGCTATTCTATTCGTCGGTCTCGTGATCCGCTGGGCAGTGACCATCCTTGGCGTCGAAGTCCTGCTCACCAAGACACTACCCGACGATGCATTTTACTACTTCAAAATTGCCCGTTCCATCACGCTGGGTCAGGGTGTCACCTTTGACGGGCTCGCGCCGACGAACGGCTTCCATCCACTCTGGATGGTTGTCCTTTTGCCCATCTTTGCCATTTTCCAGAGCGACAGGGCCATTATCCTGGCGCTGGCCGTCGCGAGTTGCTTCGACGCCGTCTCGGCTGCGATGGTGTATCGGGTGGTGAAGCGGCTGACAGGCCGCGTGGAGCCAGGTGTGCTGGCCGCGCTTTTCTACTTCTTGAACCCTTTTGTCTGGATGTTTTCTTTGAATGGCCTCGAGACGGCGCTGAACGTGATGCTGATTGCCGTGGTGGTCGAGCGCGTGGTGGCATTCCAGGACCGACCTGTGCTCCGCACGCTCGACGCAGCGATCCTCGGTGCGCTGTTAGGCCTCGCCCTGTTGGCGCGCACTGACAACGTCTTTCTCCTCGCCGCTTGTGGGCTGGCCATCCTTCTCTGGCGCCATCTTGCCTTTGCGCAGCGCCTGGGCCGCCTGGTAACCGTTGGCGCTGTCCTCGCCGCCGTGACCGCCCCCTGGTTCTTGTGGAATTGGTTCACCTTTGGCTCAATCATGCAGGTGAGTGGCAGCATCCTGCCCTACCTTGAGCATCAGATCTTTGCCTTGGCTGCTGCGGGCCAGCCCCTCTTTCTCGTCACGGTGCGTCATACATTCTTGCTGTTGTACGAAGGAGCTGTGTCAACGCTCATCTATGCCGGCCTTGGCCGGCTGAATCACATCGAGGGCTCGATCGTGATGGTGACCCTGCTGCTGGTGGGCCTCTGCACGCTGGGGCGCTCGGTGTTGGATGCGCAACGGGAGCTCTGGCAGCGGGTCAGAAGACTCGGATTCCTCATCCTGTTCGCCGCCCTCCTCTTTGTCTTTCACCAAGGTGTACGATGGGTCTATCGCGAGTGGTACACCCTGCCCATTACCTGGACGGTGTCGATCCTTGTCGGCCTCGGCGTTGCGGCACTGGGACGCGCAGTGGGGCTGGATGCGCAGCGGGAGCGCCGGTGGTACCAGGCGATCTGGACGATTATGTTTGTCCTGTTGCTCGTGCGCAATTATGATTTCTGGCGACCGGGATTATACCATCCGCAGGCCGCTTTGCGTGGGCTAGTGGCCAACATCGAGCGCTTGACACCTGGCTCGGTGGTAGGCGTCTCGGACAGCGGTTACGTCGGTTATCGCTCGACGCAGACGATCGTCAACATGGACGGGGTGGTCAACAACGAGGTGGCACGAGCGATCCGCGCTGGTGATGTCATGTCCTACGTCCTGGCCTCGGGCATCGACTATATCTACTCGAGCCCACGGTACGTCAACAGCACGTTCTATGGACCCCATTTTCAGCAGTACCTCAGGCTGGAAGGCGATGGGGGTTACAAGGTGATGCTCGATCGTTCGGAGCGCGAGGCCTACTTTGCCTTGCCCGAGGACGGCACCATTGACTTTGGCACTGCCTGGGCATGGAAGTACATGGGCGAGGGGTGGAGCCGGGCAGAACCGCTCGCCGAAGGCATTTGGGCCGACGCTCAAGAGGCGGCGCTCTATGTCGCTTTTCCACCGCATACCTCAGCGGGTGCAGACTATCAGGTAGAGCTGGACATGATTCCGTTTTCACATGGGGCACCGGAGGCACAGTCGGTGACGATGGTCGTCAATGGTGTCGCAGTCGAGCCCATTCTACTGGAGGCGGACCGGAGAGACACATACCAGGCCCACATCCCATACGATCTCGTGGTGGACGGCGTGAACATCATCGAGCTGCGCTTTGCCTACGCGTTGTCGCCCAAGTCTGTGGGCTATAACGACGACGTGCGCACCCTCGCAGTGTGGGTGAGCTCGATCCGTTTTGTTGAGAAAGAAGGTGCTGGAAGGTGAAACAGTTGGATCGAATACAATCATGGTTCCGGCGGCGCTCGTCTCCACCTGCGGCGGAGGCAGTGCCACAGCACAGGGAGCGTGATTATGATGAGAGGATGCAGCAGCAGGGCGAGCGTTGGGGTGCCCACTATCTCGCCGAGGGCCGGCAGTGGACCGCGTGGCTGGAGCACCCTTTGATTGGCGAGCACTATGCCCGGGCGATGAACGACTGTGAGGGCGTGCACTGGATTGACTATATCAAGGCACATGTAGGTGGACCGGCTCAGCGTAGCCTTGATCTCGGCTGTGCCTCGGGCTTTCGCAGCTTGGGCATTTACGACGCAGGCGCCTCGCTCTGGATCGAGGGGATCGACGTCAGCCGTGACATGATCGCCGACGCCGAGCGGCAGCGCGAGGCGCGCGGTGCTCCAGGCCGGTTCTGGCAAACCGACGTCAATACGATGGCGCTCGCGCCAGGCACGTACGACTTGATCTTTTCGTGCCATGCCTTTCACCACTTTGTCGAGCTCGAGCACATCATGCAGGAAGTGCACAACGCGCTCACGCCCAACGGTCTCTTTATGCTGGAGGAGTATGTCGGGCCCAGCCAGTTCCAATGGTCCGACGAGCAGATGGCCCTTGTGCGCTCGCTTCTGGCGCTCTTACCTGACCACCTGCGCCGCTTTCCATGGGGCACGCTCAAAGTGGAAGAGGTTCGGATGGATCCGGACGTGCTCGACGCAGCCTCGCCGTTCGAGGCGATTCGCTCAGCGGACATTGTGCCCCTGTTTCGAGAATACTTTGATGTCGTGCTCACTCGCTCGCTTGGTGGGACGATCCAGCACTTGTTGTACAATGGCATCATCCACAACTTTGACCCAGAAGACGCCGACGCGTGTGCCTATATCGAGGCCATTGCCGCGACGGAGGATGCGTTCATCCGCAGCGGGCTGCTACAGGCAGACTTTCAACTGTTGCTGGGAAGGCAAAAATCGGATCGTGGATCGAGATAGGGTGGCAAGCCACCTGGGGGCTGATTCGATCCGGGGGGCCGAGCGCCCGGCTCTGTGCCATACCCCGCGCTACCTGTCGCTCGTCCTGCTGGTCATCGCCGTCGAGGGCATCGCCCTGACGCTCGTCGGCACGGCCTCGGCCGCATCGCAGCAGCAAGCGCCCGAGTGGCTGGAGCCGCGCGGCTTGAGCGTCGTCGACCTGGTCGGGCAGGTACCGGAGGAGCTTCTCGAGGGCACGATCCTCTCGTATGGGGATTGGGCCGGCATCGTTGTGTACGATGCTGGCGTGCGCATCAGTGACACGTTGGTCGTCACCACCACGATCTATTCGCGCGTAAACCAGGTAGCGTGGTCGACGCCGCCCTCGCTAACCCTGTTTGGCTGCCTGGGGCAGACCCCACACTACGATCACATGGGGAGCATCGTCCCGTCGTCGACGCTGAGAGTGTATGCCGACGGGGGCCGCGAGGTGACTTCCGAGATCCTGCTGCTGAGCATCACCGAGCTAGATCGGTTACAGCCGGCAGCCAACTCTGGCGCCCCGTTCCGCTATCCGGAGGTGGAGTACAGCCCCTGGTCCAGTCCCTCTCTTCCCCTGGAGGCAGATGGGCTGCACTTGCCAGCAAATGCCGGGTGCTGGATCCGTATCGCCGGGGCCGATTACTATCCACTCACGGGTGTCTTTACGGTAACGGCTACGCCGCCGGTAAGTGTCACTGTGCTGGGCGTCCAGACAGCGACCTTCCAGTCGTACATCGGCGAGGGTTGGCTTGGCATCTTTCAACCCCTGATGGACCAACTGCTCATGACCTACCCTGAGCGGCACGACCGCATCCCGCTCGACATCCCTTCGGGTGCGAACTTTTTTCTGGCCAAGTTTCCGCCGACGCCCGTCGATCCCTACACCGACACGAGCAGCAGCCCCGGCCTGCTCAACATGGACCGCCCATCGGCGGGCACCTACCGCCTGTCGGACGGCACGCCAGCCCTGTCGACCGACCTGGTTTTCTCGGGCGTGTTTCCTCTGGGGCGCGCCTGGCTCGACAGCGACAAGGCCCCCAGGGCCATCTTTTTGCCCGTGATTGCCCAGCCATCACAGCTTGCCCCGCTGGAGTACGTCGTGCCGGCCGGTGTGCCCTACTACCCATGCTTCACGACAGGCGACTGTCCCGGCGAGGTGCTGCAAGAGATCTATGACGCACAAATGGTGATCGAGATCATCTACTTGCAGGTGGAGCGCGGGGACATTGCCGGGGAGTGGGTGCGCCTGCAGATGGCCGGGCCGGCCTGGGCGCCGTTCTACCCGACATACTCGGTCCTGCTGCCCCTGGTCATCAAACCGGGCGATGGAGAGTCGATCCTGAATTCCTGGGGATGGTTCGATACAGTAGGGCGGATGCTCGACATGTCGGCGCGATAAGCAGATGCGGCTCCTATTGGTTGCGCACAAGTTTCCCCCCTACTCACTCGGCGGGGTGGAGGTGTACACACACCACCTGGCGCGTGCTCTCGCGGGCGCGCGCGGCGGCGAGCACCAGGTGGCTGTCTTTTTCCGGCACGACGGCGTGCCACGCTCGGCGGCCACGCTCGGGCCCCGGGACGGGGCCAGGAGCGAGGGAGGCGGCGCTACGCTCGGCGGCCACGTGCCAGGAGACAGCGGAGGGCTCGTCGAGCACGACGATGAGGTGGATGGGGTACGCGTGCGCCGGGTGGCGCTCCACCCTGTCGGCCTGAGGGCGTCGGTCGCCGGCGAGTTTTTTGGCACTTTTGTCAACCGCGATGTCGAGGCCAGCTTTGCCCGCTTTCTCGACCTCTTCCGGCCCGATCTGGTGCACTTTCAGCATGTCATGGCGCTCTCGGCACGCCTGCTGCCGCTGGCGCGCCGTTGGGGGGCCCGGGTGCTGCTGACCCTGCACGACTACTGGTTCCTGTGTGGCAACTCGCAGCTCATCTGGCCCGATGGGCAGACGTGCCGTGGCAAGGCGTGGGGCATGAACTGCGTGCGCTGCGCTGCGGCGGCGCGCTTTCCGTCGCCTGCGGCCAGGGCGCTGCGGCCGGCCCTGGCACCGCTCTTTGCCTACCGCGACCGCGTGGTGCGCCACGCGGCGTTGTCGGCCGACAAGCTGATCTCGCCCTCTCACTTTCTCATCGACCGCTACCTAGCCGCCGGCTTTCCCGCCGGGCGGCTCCACTACCTGGAAAATGGGCTGCCGCTGGGACACCTCAGCCGTGTCGCCGGGCATCCCTCGCCAGGCCCTCTGCGCATCACCTTTCTCGGGTCTATCGCCTGGCAGAAGGGGGTGCATGTCCTGGTGGACGCATTGAACGGGCTGCCCCGCGGCGCCGCGCGACTGCGCATCTGGGGAGACCCGGGCACCTTTCCGGACTATGCTGCGCGCCTGCGCGCGGCCATTGAGGCGGAAGGCTCGGACGCAGAGATGATGGGGCGCGTCGCCAACGAGCAGGTGGGCGAGGTGTTGGCCGACAGTGACGTGGTCGTCGTGCCCTCGCTCTGGTACGAGAATTCGCCGGTGGTCATCCAGGAAGCGCGGGCAGCCGGGGTGCCGGTGGTGGCCGCGGGACACGGCGCGCTGGTGGAAAAGGTGCGTGACGGCGTCGACGGACTGCTGTTCACTCCGGGCGATGTGGAGGACCTGCGCCGCACGCTGAAGCGGCTGATCGACGACTCTGGATTGCTGGCGCGGCTGAGGGAGAATGTCCCGCCGGCGATGGGGATGGAGCAGCACGTGGTGGAGCTGCTCGACCTGTACGGCCGAGCGGGCAGCTAACGCTGGACGCACCTGCAAGCCCCTCTCGATGTGGATTGCTTTGTCGCCCCGCTCGCAATGACAATGCCGTGGGGCGGTCAGGCTCCCAGGCGGGCGGCGCGCTCCTGAGCGGCGAGCCGGCGCAGCACCCACTTGTTTACCTCAGCCGCCACCGACGGCAGCAGGATGAGTGGGAGCATGATCGCCCAGTCGCTGAGGGTCAGGAAGGTGGTGCCAAAAACCGGGTCGAGGACTGGCACATAGATGATGGCCATCAAGACGATCAAGGACGCCAGCACCGCCCACTGCATCCACCTGTTGCTCAAGATGCCGATGGCAAACACAGAGTAGCGCTCGGAGCGTGACGTGTACGCGCGCAGCAGCTCCGAGATCGAGAGCGTGGCAAAGGCCATTGTGCGCCCATGTGCCTCACCATCGGCCAGCCCGATGCGGAAGGCGATGAGCACGGCGGTGGTGATGGCGATCGTCTGCACGACAATGCCGATCACCATCTCGCGGTTGATGATTGGCTCCGCGACCGGCCGCGGCCTCACGTCCATGATGTCGGGATCGCCCTTTTCGACGCCCAGGGCCAGCGCTGGCGCGCCGTCGGTGATCAGGTTGAGCACCAGGAGCTGGATCGGCACCAGTGGCAGCGGCCAGCCGGCGAGCATGGAGAGGAAGAGGATGGTGATCTCGGCCATGTTGCACGACAGCAGGTAGTAGACGAACTTGCGGATGTTGGAATAGATGATCCGCCCCTGCTCGATGGCTGATACGATGCTGGCATAGTTGTCGTCGGTAAGCACCATGTCGGCCGTCTCTTTCGACACGTCGGTGCCGGTGATGCCCATGGCGACGCCGATGTTGGAGCGCTTGAGTGCAGGAGCGTCGTTCACCCCGTCGCCCGTCATGGCGACGATGTGGCCGCACGCTTTCAACGCGTCGACGATCCGGACCTTGTGCTGGGGCGACACGCGGGCATAGACGGCGACGTTCTCGACGAGGTCGAGGAACTCCTCGTCATCGATGCGCTCCAGCTCGGCGCCTGTGAGTGCCACATCGTCTTCTTGCAGCAGGCCGATCTCTTTGGCGATGGCGACAGCCGTGTTGGGATAGTCACCGGTGATCATGACTGTTTCGATGCCTGCGTGGCGGGCGGTGCGAATGGCGGGAGCCACCTCGGGGCGGGCCGGGTCGATCATGCCCAGCAGGCCGATGAATACCATCTCTTTTTCCCAATCCCAGGGTTGTGGATTCTTGGGCGCCTCGTCGAGCGGGCGAAAGGCCACGCCGAGCACGCGCAGGGCATTGCCGGCCAGTGCCTGGTTCACCTCCAGGACGTTGCCGCGTCGCTCGTGGGTCAGCGGGCGGATCTGCCCGTCTTCGAGGATGTGCGTCGACAGGTCGAGAACGATGTCGGGCGCGCCTTTCATATAGGCCACGTAGCCGCCGTAGCGCGGATCGGGGTGGAAGGTGGTCATCCGCTTCCGATCCGAGTCGAACGGGATCTCTTCCAGGCGAGGGTACTCTTTGCCCAGCTCCTCTTTCCAGTAGCCGGCCTTGGCGGCGGCGACGACGAACGCCCCCTCGGTGGGATCGCCGGCGATGCGCCAATGGGCGTCGCCGTTTTCGTCGATGCGCTCGAGGCGAGCGTCGTTAGCTAACAAGCCGGCACGCAGCAGCAAGCGCATGCCTGGGTAGCCGCCCAGCCCCACTTTTTCTCCACTGTCGAGGAACTCGCCCTCGGGGCGATAGCCCTCGCCGGTAATGTTGAGCAGGCTGCGGTCGACGTACACCTGGACCGCGGTCATTTCGTTCTGCGTTAGCGTGCCCGTCTTGTCGGAGCAGATGGCGGTGGCCGAGCCGAGCGTCTCGACGGCAGGCAGGCGGCGGATGAGGGCGTGGCGCTTGACCATCTCTTGCATACCCAGAGCGAGGCAGATGGTGACGACGGCCGCCAGCCCCTCAGGCACGGCGGCGATGGCCAGGCTGACGGCGACCATGAACATCTCGACCAGGTTGGGCACCGTCTCCTCCAGCCCGAAATAGGCCCCTGGCCCCTGGCTGAAAAGTACGCCGACCTGTGTATCGCGCACGATGCCAATGATGCCCACGAGGGCCGACACGATCAGGGTCAGGATACCGAGCGTGCGACCCAGGTTGTCGAGCTTGACCTGGAGGGGGGTTTGCTCCTCCTCGTACGATTGGATCATCTCGGCGATCGCGCCGATTTCGGTCTGCATGCCGGTGCCGACGACGAGGCCGCTGCCGCGCCCATAGGTGACCACGGTGCTCATAAAGGCCATGTTGTGCCTATCGCCGAGTGACGCGTCGGCGGGCAGGGTGTCGCGCGCGTCCTTGCCGACAGGCACCGACTCGCCGGTGAGTGATGCCTCTTCGATGCGCAGGTTGACGCTTTCGACCAGGCGCACGTCGGCGGGGATATAGTTGCCGGTTTCGAGAATGACCACGTCGCCAGGCACCAGGTCGGCAGAAGGGATAGTGGTCTGGTGTCCGCCGCGTAGCACCTGGGCGTTCGGCGCCGACATCTTTTTGAGGGCGGCGAGCGCCTCTTCGGCGCGCCCCTCCTGCACGACGCCGAGGATGGCGTTCAGGATGACGATGGTCATGATCGCGGCGGCGTCGATAAACTCGGTCATTTCGCCGGTGCGATTGAACTCGCTCCACCCGATGAGCGCCGAGACGACGGCGGCGGCGATCAGGATCAGGACCAGGAATTGGTTGAATTGGTCGAGCAACATCTGCCAGAAGGTGCGTGGCGGGCGCTCGCGAAGCTGGTTGGGGCCAAATTCCTCGCGGCGGTGGCGCACCTGTGCCTCGCTGAGACCCTGCTCCAGGTCCGTATCGAGGGCGGTGGCCGCGGCTTCTATGTCCAGTGTATGCCAGGCCTTGTTGAGGTCCATGCTCTGAACAATCTCCTCCCAAGCTCGTGCTGAGCGTATCCTGCCTGCCGCCGGCAGGCGGTGAACGGGCTTATTATAGCCGGGTTTGGGGATGGGGGCAATTTTGTGCGTGTGCCCGGTTTTCCTCTGACAACAACAGGTTGTTGCATCCAGGGGGTTCCATGGTATAATATTCTGGGCCATCGCGTTGTGCCGGATGAAGGGGCAACCCCTGGGCGTAGGGGGGTGTGCGGTGGTTTTCGTGTGAGCCAGACAGGAGTAGATATATGCCAACCAGAAACAGGTCCACAGCCCAGGTGCCAGAAGTCACCCTCAGCCGCGACCTCGGACTCTTTACAATCACCATGATCGGCGTTGGCGGCATGATCGG
>JAFGIA010000160.1 GCA_016929795.1 Anaerolineae bacterium | reverse complement strand
GGCACCGGTACCGCGGAGTTGAGCGACTGGGTGTAGGGATGGAGCGGATCGTCAAACAGGCGGTTTCGGTCGGTCATTTCCACCACCTTGCCCAGGTACATGACCGCGATCCGGTGCGAGATGTGCTTGACCATGCTCAGGTCGTGGGCGATAAAGAGGTAGGCCACTCCCAGCCTCTCCTGTAGATCCTGCATCAGGTTCACGACCTGTGCCTGGATCGACACGTCGAGCGCCGAGATCGGCTCGTCGCACACGATAAAGGCGGGGTTGAGCGACAGGGCGCGGGCGATCATGATCCGCTGTCTCTGCCCGCCAGAGAACTCGTGCGGAAAGCGCCGCCTGTACGCCGGGTCCAACCCCACCAGGTCCAGCAGCTCGGCCACCCTGTCGTGCAGCTCCGAGCTTCCCTTCCGATGCACGCCGTGGATGATCAGTGGCTCGCCCACGATCTTGCCCACAGAGTGGCGCGGATTGAGCGAGGCGTACGGGTCCTGAAAGATCATCTGCATCTTGGGTCGTAGCCCGCGCAGCTCGTCCATGCTGGAGGCGGTCAGCTCTACGTCCTCCAGGAACACCTGTCCCGACGTCGGCTTGTGCAGCTGCAGGATCGCGCGCCCGGCCGTCGACTTGCCACAGCCGCTCTCGCCGACCAGTCCCAGTGTTTCGCCCTGCCGGATCTTGAACGAGATTCCGTCGACAGCCTTGACGAGGCCCCGCTGCCGTCCCAGCAGGCCCCCGCTGATCGGAAAGTGCTTTTTCAACTCCACCACTCGCAAGAGCACATCTTGTTCAGGCATCGCGTGGCCCTCCTTTCTCCAGGTCGTAGAAGCAGGCCGCCTGGTGCCCCTCGTGCACCGTGAGCAAAGGCGGGATCTCTTGCCAGCACCGATCGAAGGCATATTCGCACCGCCACGCAAAGGGGCAGTGGCGAAGCGGGATCAAAAGGTCGGGGGGGTTACCCGGGATGCTGACCAGCCGCTTTGATTCCCGGGTGTCGAGACGCGGCAGCGCCCCGAGCAGGCCCAGGGTGTAGGGATGGCGCGGGCGCTCGTACAGATCGTCCACCGGCGCGATCTCGGCCGGCCGCCCGCCGTACATGACCAATACCCTGTCGGCGATGCCCGCCACCACGCCGAGATCGTGCGTGATCCAGATCACGGCCACCCCCAGCTTGTCCTGGAGCCGGCCGAACAGGTCGACGATCTGAGCCTGCACCGTCACGTCGAGGGCCGTCGTCGGCTCGTCGGCGATGATGATCTGGGGGTTGCAGGCAATGGCGATCGCGATCACGACGCGCTGGCGCATGCCGCCCGAGAATTGGAATGGGTACGCCTTGTAGCGAAGCTCGGGATCGGGGATGCCGACGTTGGTCAGCAGCTCGATCGTCCGCTTCCGCGCGTCCTCCTTGCTCAGCTTCAGGTGGCGCGTCAGCGTTTCCGAGATCTGCTCGCCGATGGTCAGGATCGGATTGAGGGTGGAGATCGGGTCCTGGAAGACAAACCCGATCTGTCCGCCGCGCGCGTCGCGCAGGTCGTGCACCGACATCTGGAGCAGGTCATGTTTGCCCTTGTCGCTCGTGAACCAGGCCTCCCCACTTTCGATCTTGCCCGGGGGCGTCGGGATCAGGCCCAGCAGCGACATCATCGTCACACTCTTGCCGCTGCCACTTTCGCCCACGATCGCCAGCGTCTCGCCGGCGTCGAGGTCGAAACTGACGCCGTTCACGGCGTGCACCACCCCGTCCAGCGTGTAGAACTTGGTGACGAGATCACGAACTTGTAGGATAGTTGACATCACTCACCTCCTCCTACTTTCTGGCGCGCCGGAGGCGCGGGTCGAGGACGTCGCGCAGCCAGTCGCCCAGCAGGTTCATGCTCAGTGAGGTGAACATGATCGCCAGGCCGGGCCAGGTTGCGATCCACGGATAGCTGGTCAGGTATTGGCGCCCGGCGGCGAGCATGTTGCCCCAGCTCGGCACGCTAGGTGGCACGCTCAGCCCCAGAAACCCAAGGCCGGCCTCGTAAAAGATCATGGCCGACATTTCAAAGGTGGCGAGCGTGATCATTGGACCGATCAGGTTCGGGATGATGTGGTCAAAGATGATCCGTCCCGTACCTGCGCCGGCGCTGGTCGCCGACTCGACGTAGCCCGATTCACGGATGCGCAGCACCTCGCCGCGCGAAACGCGTGCAAAGAGAGGGCTGCACGTGATGCCAAAAATCAGGATCACGTTCACCAGGCTGCGGCCGAGAACGGCGGCGATGACCACCACAAAGAGCAGGTAGGGCAGGGACAACACGAGGTTGACGACGGCCATGATCAAGGCATCCACCCTGCCGCCCACGTACCCGGCGATGGCGCCCAGGACGAGGCCGAGTGTGCCCGCGATGAGCACGCCAAAAAAGCCCACCGTCAGCGACACGCGCGTGCCATAGACCACGCGGCTGAACAGGTCGCGTCCCAGGGTGTCGGTGCCGAAGGGGTGCGCCCAGCTTCCCTCGGCCGCCCACGCGGGCGGCAGCTTGGCGTCGCGTAGATTCTGCGCGAGGGGTTCGTAGGGCGCGATCACAGGCGCGAACACGGCCGCGACGACCACGACCAGGAAGAGGACGAGGCCGACGATGCCGCTCCGGTCGCGCCACAGGAACCGCCCCATGTAGGCGATGCGGTCTCGGAATGTGCGCTCGACGTCGAGCAAGCTGTCTGCAGTCGGAGCAAGGACATGGTCCGGTTGTCTAGTGGCCATAGCGGATCCTCGGATCTATCACTGCGTACGCGACGTCGGTCAGCAGGTTAATGGCCAGGACGGCCAGGCTCGTAAAAACGGCGATCGCCAGCACGAGGGGAAAGTCGCGCCAGCCGATGGCCTGTTCCAGCAGTTGCCCGATGCCCGGCCACGCGAACACGGCCTCGATGATGATCGACCCGCCGAGCATGTAGCCAAACTGGACACCAATCACGCTGATCAGAGGGATCGCCACGTTGCGCAGCACGTGCTTGACATAGATCACGCGTGGCTCCAACCCCTTGCTGTGCGCGGTGCGGATAAAATCCTCCCCGCGGATCTCGAGCACCGCCGAGCGGGTGAGGCGCACCAACTGGCCCAGCGTTGGCAGCCCCAGCACAAAGGCGGGAAGGATCACCGATTTCGCCTCATCGCGGCCGAAGGAGGGCAGCCAGCCGAGGTTGACAGCAAAGAAGAGGATCAGGATCAGGGCCAGCCAGAAGTTGGGCACGCTCTGGCCGAGCAGCGCCATGAGGCGGCCTAGCGAGTCGGCCGCGCTACCAGGCTGAAAGCCGCCGATCAGGCCGACGGGGATGCCGACGATCATGGCCATGAGCAGCGCGATGCTGGCCAGTTGCACCGTGGCGGGTAGCCGCTCTAGCACCAAGGGCAGTGCCGGCGTCCTGTAGTGGAGCGAGTTGCCAAAGTC
>JAFGIA010000159.1 GCA_016929795.1 Anaerolineae bacterium | reverse complement strand
ATGTCGCCGGCCATCGGCTGCTGCGTGGCAATGAGCGTGAGGGCGTCGTTTTCGATGGCGAACCGCCTGCGGTTCACCTCGCGGTCCCGCTCGATCAGCGCCTGCGAGCCGGCAAAGTTGCGCCTTTTGAGCAAGTCGACAGATTCCACAATCGCATCGCCTACCATGCTGCCCAGGGCGATGACCTCATCCTGCAGTCGTTGCAGCTCCTGGTCAAAGGCCTTTCGTGGTGACATGTTTCTCTCCTCGGTTCCGTCGTGAGGACGACCCGGGCCTTGCGGTCGCCTCGCACAGCGTGATTGACATATTATAGATCATCGCGTGCAAAAGTCCAAACGGAGCTAGGCGCTGTCGACGGCGCGCCTGAGGAGCGCCCGCACCTCGTGCGCCACCTCGCCGAGCGCCGGATTGTCGATCGCCATCATCCCGTTATCTCTCCTCCCATTCATCGTACAGAATGCCCATGATGATCCGATCCTGCCACTTGCCGTCGCGCAGCAGGGCGTGGCGCATGGCGCCTTCACGGCGGAAGCCAACCTTCTCATAGGCGCGGATGGCACGGGCGTTGTCTTCATTGACGTCGAGGCCGACGCGTTCCAGGTTGAGCTCGTGGAAGGCGTAGCGGAGCACGGCGCGCAGCGCGTCGGTGCCATAGCCCTTGTCCCGGTACCCGGGCTCGCCGATGCCGATCGCCAGGCTGGCGGCGCGGTTGTTCCACTCGATGCTGTGCAGCACCACGAACCCGATCAGCGTGTCGTCGTCGAGTGTGCGGATGCGAAACTCGACCGAGCCGCGGTCGTCGGGCGAGCGCTCCAGCCGCTTGCTCATCTCCTGCTCTGACAGCGGCCGCGCATAGTCTGTGTCGAGGCCGCGCAGGTAACCGGCGTCCTCTGACCAGCGCGCGAACGCCGCGGCATCGCCCTCTTCGGGCGCGGCCAGCCGCACCATCTCTCCATGAAACAGATCCTGTTCCTGTGTCATGCTTCCTCCCGTACGGGGTCATAGTTTGTGTTGATGGCGCCCATGATGATCCGATCCTGCCAGCGGCCGTCGCGCAGCAGCGCGCGGTGCAGCGTCCCTTCGTGATGGAACCCTGCCTTTTCGTACGCGCGGATCGCGCGCGTATTGTCCCCGTTTACATTCAAGCCGACGCGCTCCAGGTGCATCTCGTGGAACGCGACACGGAGCACGACACGCAGCGCGTCGGTGCCATAGCCGCGGCCCCTGTAGTCGGGCTCGCCGATGCCGATTGCCAGGTTGGCCGAGCGGTTGTGCCAGGAGATGGTGTGGAGTGCGACGAATCCGATCAGTGTGTCGTCGTGGAGCGTGCGGATGCGAAACTCGACGGTGCCCGGGTCGCGGATGAAACTCGCCAGCCGCTGGGCCATCTCTTCCACCGACATGGGCCGCACATAGTCGGTGTCGAGGGCGCGCAGGTACTCGGCATCCCGCACCCAGCGTGCAAAATGGGGGGCATCCGCTTCGAGCGGCGCCGCCAGCCGGACGAGCCGGCCGCGAAAGAGGTCGTGGGCCGGCGTCACGCTTTCTCCTCTTGTCTGCCCGGCCGCTCGATCAGAATGGCCGACTGCTGGCCCACGCGGTGCACGTCGACGATGGCCCGCCGCTCGTCGCCGGTGCAGTCGACGAGAATCTTGATCTCGACGTCCTTCTTTTGCAGGTCGACGCAGCAGAGCAGGCCGGTGACCCCTGCGCCGTGCAGGGTGCCGCGCCACACGTCGACGCCGCCGCCGTCGGCGGCGAGGGTGCCGGCCAGGTAGCCATAGTCGAGTGGGTAGACGAAGGAAGCGTATCGCGGATGGGCCGAGCCACGTGGCCGGTCTACCACGACCTGGCCCCCGGCTACCAGCCGGTCCAGGTTTATCCAGAATGCCAGGTCTGCCTGCATAGTCGGTATTGTACCACAAGTCGGCACATGCCGGTAAATCGACAGGGGGGCGCGAAATACCAATTTCTCAGTGGCTGTGATATAATCGGGCGGTTGGGGGATTGGGAAATTGGGGAATGGAGCTGCCGATTCCCCAATTTCCCAATCCCCTGAACACGGGATCAAGTGGGAGGCACTACGACAACAGAAGTCTCTCTGACCAAAACGGAGCGTTCCGTGCCGACGGTGCGCGCGATGCTGGCGCTGTGGCTGCCGCTGGCCGTGAGCACGGTGATGATGGTACTCGAGCCGTCGATCATCAACATCGGCCTGGGGCGCACTGCGGACCCGGAGGTGGCGCTGGCCGCCTACGGCGTCTCCTTTAGCCTGGCGCTGCTGGTGGAGGCGCCGATCATCATGCTGCTCGACGCGTCGGTGGCGAGGTCCACCGACGTGGCGGCGTTTCGCACCGTGCGCGCCTTTACCTTCTGGCTCGGGGTCGCGGTGACGGTGATCGGCCTGGTTGTGTCGCTCACGCCGCTGTACGACCTGATCGTGCCGGGGCTGATGCGGATCCCTGCCGACGTGGCGGCCCGTGGCAAGCCGACGCTCCAGATCCTCTCCTTCTGGTCGTTTCCGATCGGCTGGCGCCGCGCGCACCAGGGCGTGCTGATCCGGATGAACCGGACGTCGATCATCACGTGGGCGACGGGGGTGCGGCTGGCGAGCCTGGCGGGCGCGATGTACGCGGGGCTGCTGCTCCTTCCCGCGCGCGGCGCCATCGTGGCGGGCATCGCCATGGACCTGTCGGTGATCGTGGAGGCGGTTGTGATCACGGCCGCCACCCGCCCGGTGCTGCGCGACCGCGCCTTTGCCGCGCCTGCCGGCGGTGCGGCGCAGGCGATGACGATGCGCGACCTGGCGCGTTTTTACTGGCCGCTGGCCGGATCGAGCCTGCTGCGGCAGTCGGCGCGGCCGGTGATTAATGCGGGGATTGCGATGGCGGTGTTGGCGCGCGGGTCGCTGGCTGCATGGCCGGTGACGTGGGGGTTTGCCATTCTGATCGCCGGCCCGGCGTGGAGCCTTCAGCAGCTCACGACGGCGCTGGCGCACGACGACGCGTCGTACGCGCGGGTGCGCCGCTTTGCGTTGGTGCTCGGGATCGTGTTCACGGTGCTGCTCGCCGCCGCCACCTTTACGCCGCTCTACGGGTGGGTGATGGGGTT
>JAFGIA010000022.1 GCA_016929795.1 Anaerolineae bacterium | reverse complement strand
GACGGTGGCCGTCAGCGTGGTGGCCGTGCCGAGCGTGGTGGGGCTGTCGTTGACCGCAGCCAGGCCGGTGACTGCTTCTTCGACCAGAACGACGGTGGTGGCGGTCAGCGCACTGACGTGGTTGGCGGCGGTGACGGTGGCGGTGTACAGTCCCGGCGCGGGGTAGACGTGGGCGAGGACCGCGCCGCTCCCCACCTCGCCGTCGCCGAACGCCCAGGTGTAGGTGGGCGAGGTGCCCGCAGCCACACTGGCCGTCAACGTGGTGGGCGTGCCGAGCGCGGTGGGACTGTCGTTGACCGCAGCCAGGCCGGCGACCGCCTCCTCGACCAGGACGACGGTGGTGGCGGTCAGCGCGCTCACATGGTTGGCAGCGGTGACGGTGGCGGTGTACAGTCCCGGCGCGGGGTAGACGTGGGCGAGGACCGGGCCGCTCCCCCCCTCGCCGTCACCGAACGCCCAGGTGTAGGTGGGCGAGGTGCCGGCGCTGACGGTGGCCGTCAACGTGGTGGGCGTGCCGAGCGCGGTGGGACTGTCGTTGACCGCAGCCAGGCCGGTGACTGCCGCCTCGACCAGGACGACGGTGGTGGCAGTCAGCACACTGACGTGGTTGGCAGCGGTGACGGTGGCGGTGTACAGCCCCGGTGCGGGGTAGACGTGAGCGAGGACCGCGCCGCTCCCCACCTCGCCGTCGCCGAACGCCCAGGTGTAGGTGGGCGAGGTGCCCGCAGCCACACTGGCCGTCAGCGTGGTGGACATGCCAAGCGTGGTGGGACTATCGTTGACGGCAGCCAGGCCTGCGAGCGGCACGTCTCCGTTCAGCCACGTCACGCCCATGTCTACGTCAAGATCGGCCTCGACTACGTCCAGATCCCCATCTCCATTGACGTCGCCGCTGGCTGCACCCAGGCAACTGGATATGCCCAGGTTCTGGCTCAAGGTGTAATAGCCGCTGCCGTCATTTAACCACACAGCCTTTTGTACACCACTGGCTCTGGAGGTTTGATTCCCAACGAATAGGTCGAGATCTGTGTCGCCATCGAGATCCAACAGGAGTGCGCCAAAGAAACCATGAGAGATACCCAGGTTCTGGCCAGTATCGGTAAAGACACCTCTCCCGTCGTTTAGCCAGACTTCGTGCTCATTCGGGGGCCAATTGGAATTGCCGAGAAATACGTCGAGATCGCCGTCACCATCCACATCACCCAAATCAATGGCTATGCTTGCCGTGTTGCCCGGCCTTTGACCACTATCGACAAAGTGGCCGGTGCCATCGTTGAGCCAGATCCTGTTACCGACGCCTGGCATAATGAGAGTCTGGCCCGCGGTGAAGGCATCGAGATCGCCGTCGCCATCCAGGTCACCCACAGCGACGCGGTAGCTGTGCAAGTTGCCCAACAACTGGCCGCTGTCGACAAAGTGCCCCGTGCCGTCGTTCCACCAAACGCGGTCAGGCTGGTTTAGTGTATGACCCATGGCCACGAACGCATCGAGATCGCCGTCGCCGTCCAGGTCACCCAGGGCGACGTCCATTCCAGATCCTGTGCCCAACGATTGGCCGTTGCTCAGCATAGTCCCCTGGCCGTCGTTCAACCACACTTCATGGCCAGGTCGTCCCTGCCAGAAGTCATCGTTGGCTACAAAAGCGTCGAGGTCGCCGTCTCCGTCCAAGTCGCCTAGCGCCACGCCGCGACTGCCCTTATTCTGCAGCCGCTGCCCGCTATCGATGAATTCACCCTGCCCGTCGTTGAACCATACTCGGTTGGCCACCAGGTGTCCAGCGAAAAAGGCATCGAGGTCACCATCGCCATCCAGGTCACCGAGCGCCACGTCCATGTTGCGCGTAGGTGACCATGGCGGGGTTGCCGTGAAGTAGCCCCCGCTGACGGCGACCCCCGCTCGAAAGTTCCAGCTATGGGGCACCAGGTACGACCCGTCGGCCGCATGGATACCGCGGCTCGCCGTCGCGAGCAGCTTTTCTCCCGGCCCGAACGGGAGATCGGGCGTGAACGCGGCCGACAGCTCCCCAGTGGTGTACACACCAGGATAGAGGCCAAAGTACTGCCCGCGTACGGCAAAGGTGTGCGGGCCGATGGTGGACGTGTCCACCGCTTTTGTGAGAGTGACCACTACCGTCTCGGCGACCGGCTCGATCAACGCGGCATTCTGCGGCCGGGTGGCAGCGACACGCAGATAATCATATACGGTGATGTAATGGCTGAACGTGATACTGACCGTGGCAGTCAGATTGCTGGCCGTCAAAGTAACCGTGTACACGCCTGGGGTGTCATAGCTGTACGTCGGCTCAAAGGCAGTGCTCGTGCCTCCGTCGCCAAATGACCAGAGATAGTCGGTGGCACCGGTGGAGAGGTTGTCAAAAACGACGGCCAGAGGCGCCGGCCCCTCGCGCGGGGTGGCAGATAGATCGGGGATCGGCAGCGCGTGAGGGATTGCCTGCCAGAACGTTATCTGCTTCGTCTGGCTCGACAGCTTATGACTGGGGGTGGTAGCCGCATCGCGCCTGCCAATCGCAACTGACGGGGCGGAATGGGTCGTACGGGGTTGTACTGCATGCACCATGACAGGCCAGGCCGACAAGGAAAAGATGCCAAGAACAAACACACCAACCCAGAACGAACTCCGTCGGACCATATTCAGTCCCTCCTCGGTAGCTGGTTAGTGACGCGGTACTGGCAAGACAGGGTGAGGATACGAGTATCTGTTCGTATCACCCGCCGACGGTTGCAGGATTTAAAGACAGAAGACGTTGACAAAGTGAACAAGTGCTAGATGAACGGATTTTACCACTTTGCCCGCTAGAACGCAACTCGAACCAGGGCACAAGATTTTCCCATAAGAGACAGAACGCCAGTCTTTCTTCTTGTTCAGTTCTAACAAAACGCTAACACTCATCTAATTCCATTCTAACAGAATAGGTGTATTCTATAGTCGGCGCGGGCCAGGCGCGTACATGCGCCGTGCGCCGGTATGCCGGCGCGTCTCTATGCCGCGCCCTATAGGGATGCACAAAACGAACTTATTCAGCAGGGAGGAACAAAAACATGGCAAAGGTTATCGGCATCGATCTCGGAACCACCAACAGCGTCGTCGCCGTCATGGAGGGCGGCGAGCCGACCGTCATCTCCACCGCGGAGGGCGGGCGCCTCGCGCCGTCGGTGGTTGCGTTCAACAAGAACAAGGAACGCCTCGTCGGCCAGACGGCGCGCCGCCAGGCGATCGTCAACCCCGACAACACGGTCTTTTCGATCAAGCGCCTGATGGGCCGTCGTTACGATGACCCGATGGTGCAAAAGGCGGAGGACATTCTCCCCTACCAGATCGTCGAGGGCTCGGGCGGTGATGCCCGCGTCTATATCCCGGTGATGGACCGAGATTACTCTCCGCAAGAGATTTCGGCCATGATCCTGCGCAAGCTGGCCGACGACGCGGAAGCGTACCTGGGCGAGAAGGTGACCCAGGCCGTCATCACCGTGCCCGCCTATTTCAACGACAGCCAGCGCCAGGCGACCAAGGACGCCGGCCGCATCGCCGGCCTCGAGGTGCAGCGCATCATCAACGAGCCGACGGCCGCGTCGCTGGCCTACGGCCTCGACCGCGAAGAGGCCGAGACGATCCTCGTCTTTGACCTGGGCGGCGGTACGTTCGACGTGTCGATCCTCGACGTGGGCGAGGGCGTCGTCGAGGTGCAGTCCACCTCGGGCGACACTTTCCTCGGCGGCGACGACTGGGACCAGCGCATCGTCGACTGGGTCGCCGACGAGTTCCGCAAGGACCAGGGCATCGATCTGCGCACCGACCGCCAGGCGCTCCAGCGCCTGAACGAAGCGGCGGAAAAGGCCAAGATCGAGCTGTCGACGGTGCTCGAGACCGAAATCAACCTGCCCTTCATCACCGCCGACGCCACCGGTCCCAAGCACCTCCAGATGCGGCTGACCCGCTCCAAATTCGAGCAGCTCACCGAGGACCTGGTGCAGCGCCTGCGCAGTCCCTTCGAGCAGGCATTGAGTGACGCCGGGCTGAAGGCGAACCAGATCGACGAAGTGGTGCTCGTCGGCGGCGCGACGCGCATGCCGATGGTGCAGGACCTGGTGCGCAGCCTGTCGGGTGGCAAAGAGCCGCACAAGGGCGTCAACCCTGACGAGGTGGTGGCGATCGGCGCTGCCATCCAGGCAGGCGTGCTGACCGGCGAGGTGCAGGACGTGCTGCTGCTCGACGTGACGCCGCTGACGCTCGGCGTCGAGACGCTGGGTGGCGTGATGACGCCGCTCATCGAGCGCAACACGACGATCCCGGTGCGCAAGAGCGAGATTTTCTCGACCGCGGAGGATGGCCAGACGGCAGTCACGATCCACGTCCTGCAGGGCGAGCGCACCATGGCCGCCGACAATATCACGCTTGGGCGCTTTAACCTTGAAGGCATCCCGCCGGCACCGCGCGGCGTGCCCCAGGTCGAGGTGACGTTCGACATCGACGCCAACGGCATTTTGAACGTGGCGGCGCAGGACAAGGCCACGGGCAAGGAGCAAAAGATCACGATCACGGCGACGACGAACCTCAGCTCCGACGAGGTGGAAAACCTGGTGCGCGAGGGGCGCCGCCACGAGGCGGAAGACAGGCGCCGGCGCGAGCTGATCCAGGCGCGCAACACGGCCGACCAGCTCATCTACCAGACGGAAAAGACGCTGCGCGACCTGGGCGACCAGGTGTCGGCCGACGACAGGCAGCGTATCGAGCAGACGATGGAGGACCTGCGCGGGGCAAAGGATGGCGACGATGCGGCGCGCATCAATCAGCTCATCGAGCAGCTTCAGCAGGCGAGCTATGCTATCGGGCAGCAGATGTATGCCCAGCAGCAGGCGGCTGCGGGCGGACCCCCGCCCGGCGCCGGCCCCCAGCCTGGACCGGGTGGACAGCAGCCCGGCCGCCAGGGCCCGGAGGATGACGACGTCGTGGACGCCGAGTTCCGCGAAGTATAACAAGAGATCGGTGGACCCGGGCTGCACCCGGGTCCACCGAAATGGTTGTGGCAGAGACGTTCCCGGGCCGCTGGCCGCGTGTGCGCGTTTCCGCGCGTTCACCCCGGCTGCGCAGCGGCCGGTTCCATTGGAGCCTGATTCATGGACTACAAGGACTACTACGAAACTCTCGGCGTGAGCCGCGACGCTTCGCAAAAAGAGATCAAGAGCGCGTTCCGCAAGCTGGCGCGGAAATATCACCCTGACGTCAACCCGGGTGATTCGCAGGCCGAGGAGCGGTTCAAAGAGATCAACGAGGCGTACGAGGTACTGTCCGACCCGGAAAAGCGCGAAAAGTACAACCAACTCGGCTCCGATTGGCGGCGCTGGCAGCAGGCAGGCCAGCCTGGCGACTTTGACTGGGGACGCTACGCGACCGGCGCGCCGGGCGGCGTCAACGTCCGCTATGGCACCCCTGAAGACTTTGAGGACCTCTTTGGCGGGGGCGGCGCCTTCTCCGACTTTTTCAGCCAGATCTTTGGTGGCATGGGCGGTGCGCCCGGTGGGGTAGGCGGTCGCCCCGGCGGTGTCGGCGGGCGGCCCGGCTTTCAGTACGAGGCCAGGCCCCAGCGCGGCAGAGACTACGAGCAGCCCATCGACATCAGCTTGCAGGAAGCGTTCAGCGGCACGACACGCATCTTGCAGCGGGATGGGCAACGACTCGAAGTGCAGATCCCACCAGGTGCCAGGACCGGCACACGGGTGCGCATGGCAGGCGAGGGCGCGCCAGGGGCAGCCGGTGGACCATCCGGCGATCTCTTCCTGCGCGTCAACGTCATGGAGGACCCACGCTTTGAGCGCCGCGACGACGACCTGTACACTACGGTGACAACCGACCTCTACACGATGGTGCTCGGCGGCGAGATCCGGGTGCCGACGATGACAGGCCAGGTGGCACTGACGATCCCGCCGGGCACACAAAATGGACGCACCTTCCGCCTGGGGGGCCAGGGAATGCCCGAGCTGCGCCGGTCGAGCCAGCGCGGCGATCTCTTTGCCACCGTCGAGGTGCGGCTGCCCACCGAGCTGACGCCGCGCCAGCAAGAGCTGTTCGAGCAGTTGAGGCAGGAGGCGTAGCAGGCAATGACACCAGAACGCCAGAATAGAACATACATCTCGATCAAGACGGCGGTCCGGCGCTCAGGCCTGACGGAGGAGCTTGTGCAGGAATGCGTGATGCGCCAGATCGTCCCCGACCCCCTCACGGGCGACGACCTGCAGGAGCTGCGGCGCGTCCGGCGGCTGCAGGATCTGGGCATCAACCTGCAAGGTATCGAGGTGATTATGCACATGCGCGAGCAGATCCAGGCGTTGCGCGCCGAGATGGAGCGCATGCAGCGCCTGTTTGGCGCCCCAACGTGGGGTGACGTCGACGCTGAATGGCGCAGGCTGCCGCCGGCGAGCGATCAGGATGGGGGTGAGGGATAAGATGCTTCGAAAAATTCTGTTCGCCCACGACGGCTCATCGGCCGCCGATAGGGCGCTTCTCTACGTCGAGCACCTGGGGCGTGAAGAGGAAGGCGAGGTGGTGGTGGTGCACGCGTACGAGGTGCCGAACCGCTACGCCACGACCGACGTCTATGACGAGCTGCGCGAAACGATCGAAAAAGCTGCATGGGCAGTCGTCGACGACTCGGTGAACGAGCTGCAGAGCACCGAGGTGCTGGCGCGCGGCGTGGTGCGCGAGGGGCCGGCGGCGCGCGTGATCCTGGAGGTTGCCGAGCAGGAGAACGCGTCGCTGAT
>JAFGIA010000158.1 GCA_016929795.1 Anaerolineae bacterium | reverse complement strand
GGCCTGGGCCTGGCTCTCGATGAACTGGGCCGCGACGCCCAGCTCTTCCTGGGCGCGCTGGAGGCCGGCCCAGGTGTTCTCGTTGAAGCTGGCATCGTCGATGCCACCCACATCCGACACCATGCCAACCTTGAGCGCCTCGCCAGACGGCGCGGGCTCGACGGCGGCAGTCGGCTCGACGGCGGCAGTCGGCTCGACCACCGGTGCTTCGGTCGGTTCGGCCACGGGCTCTGGTTCTTCTGTGGGCCCACAGCCCACCAGGACCATGGACAGGACCAGAAGCATGGTCAGAATTGCGAACATCCACTTGCGCATTGTTCTCCTCCTCTTGCCATATTGGGATCAAACATACTGATACTCTGTTGCTGAGGTTGTGCTATGGATCACTGAGCTGATGGACACCTCCTTCTCTTCTGTGTGAACTTGGGCCTAACCCAATCTGACGCATTATACATCAAGTCGTGGGGTTTGACAAAACGGCGTGAGGGGCAAGTGACAAGTGAAAATGTGCACACTCTCGGGCGCGGGCAGAACGGAGGGTGGGCTAGAGTGGGGGAAGGTCGCTTATCAGGTCGTCGTCGGCGCCTGGGTCGAGGACGTCGCGGGATGTGTTGCCACCAGAGGCGGGGGAGACGATGCCCTGGCGCTCCATGGTCTCGATGAGGCGGGCGGCGCGGGAGTATCCGATACGCAGGCGGCGCTGGAGCATCGAGATCGAGGCGCGATTGTGATCGCGGACGAGGGCAATGGCCTTGGGAAGGAGATCGTCCTCTTGCCCGGCCTCGACTTCGGACTGTTCGATCTCGGCCCACATGGGCTGTTGGACGACGGCCTGGGCCGGCACCGGCTCGGTGGCACCGCGGACGCCTTTCCAGAAGCGGACGAGGGCCGACAGCTCTTTGTCGGACACGTAGCACCCCTGCAAGCGGGCGAGCTTGCTGGAGTCGGGGGCCATGAAGAGCATATCGCCGCGGCCGAGGAGTTTGTCGGCACCGACGGTGTCGATGATGACGCGCGAGTCGACCTGGCTGGTGACGGCAAAGCTGATGCGCGCGGGAAAGTTGGCTTTGATCAGGCCGGTGACGACGTCGACGCTGGGGCGCTGGGTGGCGATGACGAGGTGGATGCCTGTGGCGCGGGCCATCTGGGCGATGCGGCAGATGGAACGCTCGACCTCGTCGGGGGCCACCATCATCAGATCGGCCAGTTCGTCGATGATGATCAGGATGTAGGGGAGTGGTTTTTCGCCTTTGGCGACGAGGGAATGGTTATAGGCTTCGACGTTGCGCGCCCGGGCGCGGTTAAAGGTCTTGTAGCGGTTGTCCATCTCGCGCGTGGCCCAGTTGAGGACGCCGACGACCCGCTCCAGTTCGATCACGACGGGGGCGCGCAGGTGGGGGATGCCGTTGTAGGCGGTGAGCTCGACCATCTTGGGGTCGATCATGATGAACTGAACCTGGTCGGGTGTGCGGGTGCAGAGGAGGGAAGCGATGATGGCATTGACGCACACGCTCTTGCCAGAGCCGGTGGCACCGGCGATGAGGAGGTGGGGCATGGTGGCCAGGTCGGTGGCGATGGGGGTGCCGGCTACGTCTTGCCCCAGGGCGATGGGCAGCGGCCCCTTGATGGCGCGAAAGGTATCGCTTTCGAGCACGGTGCGCAGCGCGACGAGGGCGATTTCCTGGTTGGGCACTTCGATGCCCACGATGGAGCGACCGGGCACGGGGGCCTCGATGCGAATGGGCGAGGCGGCGAGGGCCAGGGCGAGGTCGTTCGACAGGTTGGCGATTTTGCTGACTTTGATCTTGGCCCGAGTGACGCGCCCGCTGCGCATCCGCCTCTCGATATAGCCCGGCTCGACCCCAAACTGGGTGACGGTGGGGCCCTGGTTGACCTCGACGACCTTGGCCGGGACGGCAAAGCTGTTGAGGGTATCTTCGATGATGCGCACGCGCTCGCGAATCTCGGCCTGGCTCAGCTCCTGCTCGGCGGCTTCGACGAGGATGTCGTCGATGGGCGGCAGGCGCCACACCTGGTCGCCGCCGATCACGCGCGGGAAGAGGGCACCCTGGGGCCGCGGCTGGGCAGGGGCGGCGTGTGGCGGCGGGGTGGACGATCCATTGGCCGGCAGGGAGGGTTGTGTGCCGGGTGCCAGCTCGTCGGGGGGAGGCAGTGTGGGCTGCGCGTGGCGGTTGATGCGCACACCGGGAAGTGTCTCCCGGCGACGAAGGCGCGCCCAGGCGCCGGCGAGGATGGCCCACATCTCGGCCAGTGACATGCCGAGGAGCATCATCAGGCTGACGATGGAGAGGGTGACCAGGACGATGACGGCGGCGGGCGTGCCCAGGCCGGAGATGAGCAGCCGGCTGAGGGCATGGCCCAGGTAGCCACCTCCCTGCCCGGCAGCGGCCAAGGCTTCGGGATCGTCGCTGGCGGCGATGAGATGGGTAAGGGCGAGGCCGAGGAGAAAGAGGAGGAGGGCGCCCCATGGTTTTTCACGCTCGATCTGGAGCTGGCGGCCAAGGCCGACAAAGATGAGCCACAGTCCCAACCCGCCAAAACCGATGGGCACGAGCCACACTCCCCAGCCGACGCCCATCTGGAGCAGTGATACCCACGCCTCCATCAGGGCGCCTCGTTCCACCGGAATGAGGCTGAGGAGGGTGAGGAGGGCCAGCATCAGGAGCAGGATGCCAATGACCTCCGGGTGGAAAGAGACACCCAGGCTGAGCCCACTCGGTTTCTTTTTCGCGCGTCTCTTGGTCATTTGATTGTTCCCCGGGTATCATCTCAATAAAGGGGGGAAGTTGGTGTGTGTGCGGGCACCGCACACACACCAAGCCCCGATTATTGAGCAGATACTTCCCCAGGCCATTATACAGCGATTGCGGGTTTAGCGCAAATGTTCTAGGTCCTCATTCGGCCGCGGCTGGAACATGGCGGTGAGCTGGCTGGCACAGTCGGGATCGGCCAGGGCGACGATGCGATCTCCCTCGCGCAGGCGGGTATCGCCCCGAAGGAGGATGACCTGGTTGCCACGCCGGGCAGTCATCAGCAGGCACTGGTCGGGCAGGGATAGCTCGCGCACCCGCATGCCGACCTGGGGCGAGCCGGGCACAACCAGGACCTCGACAAACTCGGTGCCTGTGAGGTGGCCAAGACGGAGCCTGTCGGCGCGTTCCTGGAGATCGAGGCGGCGGCCGATGCCCACCTGGTAGGCGCGCACAATGTCCTGGCGGCGGATGACGCCGAGCAGCCGGCCGGGATTGGCCCGGTCGACGACTGGCAGGCGGCCCACGTCGCGTGTGCCGAGGCGCTTGAGGGCGACCCACATGGGCTCGTCGGCATAGACGGTGAGCGGGGAGCGGGTGGTGATGTCGCGCACGTGGCGGCCGGCCAGCCCGCCGCGCTCGGCGGCGCGTGCCAGGTCTTGCAGGGTGACGATGCCGAATAGATTGCCCTGTTCGTCGAGGACGGGAAAGCCGTGGTGGTGTGTCTCGCTAAAGAGGTGCTCCAGCTCTGGCAGGCTCATGGCGGTGGGCACGGTGTCGACGTTGGTGGTCATGGCCTCGCCGACGAGGACGCCCTGCATGACGTCGATGTCGCGCCCGTGCTCCAGGCGCACTCCACGGCGTGTGAGTTTGAGGGTGTAGATCGACTCGCGGCTGAGGTGCTCGGCCAGGATGGTGCTGACGACGGTGGCCAGCATCAGGGGGAGGATGATGCGATAGTCGTCTGTCATTTCGAACAGGATGAGGATGGCGGTGATGGGGGCCCGACTGGCCCCGGCGAAAACGGCAGCCATGCCGACGAGGGCATAGGCGCCAGAGGAGGCGGCTGTGACGGCAGGGAAGAGGGCATGCGCGACCTGGCCAAAGGCGCCGCCGAACATGGAGCCGATAAAGAGGGAGGGGGCAAACACGCCGCCGGAACCGCCGGAGCCGATGGTGAGCGAGGTGGCGAGGATTTTGATGCCGGCCAGGGCCAGAAGCACGGGGATGGTGCCCTTGCTCATGAGCACCCACTCCATCGCGTCGTAGCCAACACCGTAGAAGGCGACAGGGCTGCCTGGCACGCCGAGTCCGGCGCCGGTGTTGGCCCGGAAAAAGAGCCACCCGCCGAGGCCGAGCAGCAACCCACCGATGGGGGTCTTGACGTATTCTGGAATGCCGCGCCAGGCATCGAACAGGTCCTCGAACCAGTAGAGGATGCGCGTAAAGGCGACGGCGACCAGGGCAGCGAGCAGGCCCAGTAGGGTGTAGAGGAGGAGCTCCCAGGGGCTGACGAGCTCGTAGGCAGGCACGAGGAAGGCGGGAAAGTCGCCAAAGGCGACGCGCCCGACGACGCTGGCGGTGACAGAGGCAATGACGACGGTGGAGAAGTAGCGCACGCTGAACTCGCCGAGGATGACTTCCAGGGCAAAGATGACGCCGGCGATGGGCGCGTTAAAGGTCGCGGCGATCCCGCCTGCGGCGCCGCACGCAACCAGGTTGCGGATGCGCTCGTCGGACATGTGAAGGGCCTGGCCCACGGTGGAGCCAAGTGCAGAGCCGATCTGCACGATGGGCCCTTCACGTCCGACGGAGCCGCCAGAGCCGATGCTGATCGACGAGGCCAGGGACTTGATGATGACGACGATGGGGCGGATGCGACCGCCGCGCAGGACCACAGCCTCCATGACTTCGGGCACGCCGTGCCCCTTGGCCTCGCGCGCGAAAAAGTAGATGAGCGGGCCCACGACCAGGCCCCCGAGGGCCGGCGCCAGGATCAGTGCCCCTGACCCGAGGGCTGGAATTGCAGCCGGCACGGTTTCAAAGAGAAGCTGGTGGACCGAGTCGATCAGCCAGCGAAAGACGATGGCGCCCAGGCCGGCGCCGAGGCCGACGATGATGGCTGTACCCATAAGCACCACGGTCTCGGGGGGTTGGTAGCGGTCGAGCCATGGTCCCAGGCGCCGGGCCAGGCGGCCGCGGACGGGTTGAGACGATGGAACCCTATTTGTGTTGATGTCCATGACAGAACCTCCCTCCTGTATCGTCGTATGCGGGTATGTTATTCTAACATGGTTGCTGCGAAATGCAACAATGTAAGCGTTCAGTGGGTACTTGAATTGGACACGGATTCACACGGATTCCACGGATTTTAGATGCTTGAGGCGGAATGCCAGCCGGC
>JAFGIA010000157.1 GCA_016929795.1 Anaerolineae bacterium | reverse complement strand
CGAGACTTCTGACAGGTCGGAGGCGTTGAGCTTGTACAAGTAGCTGTCTCCCATGGCATAGACGACATCCTCTGCCTCGTTCACGTCATCCAGGTAGGGTGGTACGGCGTTTTCATCGTCGTTGTCGGGATCCAGGTCGAAATCCGCCACCACGTTGCCGTTGGACGCGTCGATCTTGACCACGCGGTAGTCCGTCGTCGTGGCATACAGGTAGGAACCGTCGTATTCAATCCGGTTGGACCAGACGCTCAGCCCGGTCGTCGTCCATACGAGGGTATTGCTGATTGTGTTCCAGGCTGATATCTGACCAAAGGTGGAGGCGGCATAGACCATGGGCTCGTCGACGACGGGCGCGGTCTCGGAAGAGGTAAAATCGTTGGTGCCAATGCTGGGAGACTGCTGCGGCGGGCCGCCTGTGACTAGGTCATACACATAGATGTAGGCGTCCATGGAAGAAAGACTGTCGTTTCCGCCACCGACGACATAGATCTTGCCGCCCTTGATCACAGCCCGCTGCTGGCCCTGGTTCTGATCACTCCATCCGGCGGAGGGGATCACGCGCACCCAGTCATTTCCCCCTAAAAACTCATCCCCACCGTCCAGGGTACCTTCCATGGCGCCGACCGCATCCTGAACCACGCCGACCGTGGCCTCGCCGGCGTACCGATTGCCTGTGGAATCAAAATGGAGCCCTGTCGTCTCCTCCAGGTGGTGGACCATCACAAAGTGCTCATCCCACACCGCCTCAGGGTTCCACTGATCCTCGCAGTCTGAATTTCCATACAGCATATAGATCTCGGTATCTGATGTGCTGGACAGAGACGGGATCCGCACCCAGGCCACCAACGTCCCACTGGTGCCGTCGTACAGCTCGATCTCGTGATCCAACTGGACGTGGCCCGCCGAGGTGAAACGGATGTCCCCACCATCCTCCTGCCTGATGTGACCGGGATCGCCCGATGCCTGGTACCGGAGCCAGTCACCGCTGAGGCGGATGAGGACAGGGAAATCGTCCAAATCACCTGCGACCTGGGTGTGGTCGATCGTGATGAGCCTCTGGTAACTCCACTCCCCTTGGGCACGGGCGGGATTGGAAAACATGGTGATCAATGCCCATGCTGACATGAACAGGCAGATCCAGATTAGCCACTGTTTTTTCACTTTCGTCCCTCCACTGCGTTTGCCGGCGTCTCACCTACCCATGAACGTGGCTTCTATCGACATGCTGCATCGCATCTGCCAGATTGCTCCGGGTTACATGCCAGCTGAGGATGTGTCTCATGATCACGGCGGCGGCGGGGAAGGTGTTGGTGGTCGTGGGGAAGGTGTAGATGCCGGGGCGGGCGATGCCTCTGGCGGCGTCGGTTCGCCGCCGCCACCTGCCTTCATCCAGCGCAGGGTCCGTATCTCGCTCGAAGGTCCGAGCGCCAATCCGACGGGGTCGCCATCGGCGTCCACTCCGGTCTGGCGCATCGCCTGCACGGACCACCAAAACCAACCGTCGTCGGACAGGTCCAGCAGGTACTTGCGATCACTCAGCGTCCAACTCGTGTCTCGGGTCCATGGTACCTCTTCGTACCAGGTTGCCCCGAAGTGAGAATAGGCTATGGTGATCGCATAATAACCATTGTCGGGCAACCCAACCAGCGGCTGCCACTCCAGAACGATCTCTGCGTCTTGCGAAAACACCTGCCCATCGGTTGGAGCGAGCAACGCAGGAGCGGAGAGGGGAGTGCTGGTTGCCGTGGGCCTCCTGGTTGGCCTCGCGGTTGGAGGGGGCGTGTTTGTCAGCGTCCGGCTGGGCGTCGGCGTTGGGGTGAAGGTGAGGCGGGGCGTGCGTGTTGGACTGCTGGTGTTTGTTACGACCGGCGTTCGTGTTGGCGTGGGAGTAGCTGTTACTGTCGGCGTGCGCGTCGGTGTGCGCGTTGGCGTGGGCGTGCTTGTCGGTGTCCAGGTGGAACTGGCCGTAGGTGTCAGGCTTGCACTCGGCTGAGGTGCGGTGGGGGTTGGTTCACCGCTGCCCACCGTTGCTGGCGTTGGACTTGAGGGGGCAGGCGTCAGTTCTACCGTAGACGTCATCGCCTCCTGGCTGGGGGTTGGACTGGAAGTGACCAGTAGCGGCTGCGATGACCTGAACCGGGGACCGAGGATCAAGAAACCCGCTGCGAGCAGGACTGCCCCGGCCGCCAATATGCCGCCAATGATCCACGGGGACAGCCTGTGCTTTGC
Organism: Anaerolineae bacterium; assembly: GCA_016929795.1. The sequence continues at coordinate 3,143 of JAFGIA010000157.1, read as the reverse complement.
TGGTTGCGGGGGGGAAACTGCCACCTGCTCGCCTTCCATGGCTGCGCCCAAGGCAGCCTTGTAGCGCAGGCACGTGCTCCAGTCCCCTCCCAGGCAGATCCTGGCCTGGTAGGCTGGTTCAATGGCGACGGGCCGTTTCTCGGCATGGCAGCAGTTGTCGGGGGTGGGGAAAAAGTAATAGTTTCCAGGGTCTTCACAACGGCCCAGATAAGGACATGCCTGGCTGGCAGCAGCGCACATGCGTACAGTTCAGATCCTTTGCTCCGAGACGCTCGGCAAATCGTCTCAGCTCCCCGACGGACTATGAAGGCTCTGATGTTCTCGTCTTCAATCACCTCACCCCTGGCATTATACCATAGCCTGGCGAGTTCGCCAACTGGGGGGAAGGCCCTACTGGCCCGTCAGGCTGCCCGTGTCCCCTCGCCCCTCGATCACGTCGACGAGCCGCGTCGCAAAGTAGGGCGCCACCCTGGCTGCAAAGGCGGCGTTGGGATGAGAATCATCGGCGCTCGCTGCGTACTCGTCCAGCAAGTAGAGCCCACCTTCCGTTTCGAGCTGCCAGAAGTCCCAGACATAGATATTGTCGCCTGGCTCGTCCCAACTGTCGATGACCCAGCGAAAGAACTCCTGCGCCCGCGTGGCCTGTGCCTCGTCGGTTGCACCTGCCACCAGCGCTGCACCTGTCCAGACAACGAAACGCGTCTCAGGGAACTGGTGCATCTTTTCCTTGAGTGTTTCATACTGCAGCTTGTAGTTTTCGAGCGACTTGACGTCAGAGCTAATGTCCGGGGAGCCACTGTCGGCTTCTACTGCGCTGACCGGGAAACAGTGCTTCCAGACGATGACGTCGTACGCCTCGGTCATGATCTCGAGCGTGTCCTGTTTCTTGTATCGCCTGTCTCCCTCGTGCTCGACCCAGATGTTCCAATAGTCGTAGGGATAGTTGGCCCAGGGGTAGCCATCCCCCGGGTATGCCCGTTCGGTGATATGGTAGCTCGTGCCATGCTCGGTGTTGTAAGTATCAAACCAACCTGCAACGCCGCCATCCCAGATCACGCCACCCGTGCTGTGATGCAGGAACAGGATCTGGACGCCACCGACGTCCGATCCGGCATCGTCTTCGTCTATGTCATTCTTCGTGCCACTGCATGCCGCGAGGGCAACCATGGTGAGCACTCCACAAAGGATGGCCGCCAGCCACAAGGTAATACTCTTGGTGGCGCTCTTCCCGTCTCTATGCATAGTAATAGTAACCTTTCCCTGGTTTTGTCGGTACACGATTCAGCACGGCCCCCAGCACGTCAGCCCCGGCACGTTGCAGGTCTTCCATGCTCCGCCGTATCGCGCCACGTCGCGTCCGCCCTGCATCAACCACCAGCAGAACCGCGTCGGCCTCGAGAGTCAGTACCGTCGCATCGCTGACCAGCGTGGGCGGTGTATCGAAAATGATCAGGTCAGCCTCGTGCTCCAGGCACTCGATCAGATGGTGCATCTTTTGCGAGCCCAGCAGGTTGGCCGGATCGGGCGGCAGCGGGCCACTCGTCAGCAGGCGCAGGTTCTCGATCCCGGTGTCCTGCAGCCAGCCATCAACCGACAGCTCGTCCTGAACCAGGATATTGGTCAGCCCCTCCTTGCTGGTCAGCGAAAAGAACTTGTGCAGCGCCGCTCGCCGCAGGTCCGCATCCACCAGGATCACCGACTTGCCGGCCTGCGCCTCGACGGCCGCCAGGTTTGCTGCCGTCGTGCTCTTACCCTCATCGGCACCGGGACTGGTCACGATCAGAGTGTGGATTGGCTTATCCACCGAAGAGATCCGGACGTTGGTGCGCAGTGCGCGATACGCTTCGGCAACGTGGGACTGCGGTTCCTCTGCTGCGACGAGCCTGGGCTTCTCTCCGTTGCCCGCAGCGCGGGAAATGGTGCCCAACGTGGTCAACTGCGCTGCGCGCCACAAATCGTCCGACGTCTTGACTGTGTCATCCAGGAATTCGATCAACAGGGCGCCTGCCACGGCCAGTGCTAGCCCGATCGCCGCCGCCATCGCGACCGTCATCATCACGTTGGGGCTGATGGGTCGAGTCGGTGTGCTGGCCGGCTCGAAAACCGAGATATAGTTGGTTCGCCCTTCCACACTCCCCAGGAGCGAGCTGTAGGTGGCCTGGTAGGTCGACAGTCGCTCCTGTAGGGCGGCGATGTTCGCCAGGTGCTGCTGGATGGCCCTGGCGCTGTTTGCAGCATCCAGCTTGGCCTGCTCGACCACGATCTCGGCCTCTGTGCCCTGGATGCTCTGCTCCAGGTTCGCCAGCTGGGTCTGGACGAAGGCCCGGCGAGCCTGATCCTCGGCGATTTCGTTGGGCGTCTGAAGGATTAGTTGCTGTACGATTGCATCGGCCAGGGCACGGGCCCGCTCCGGATCAGTATCCCGCACGGCGACGCCCATGAGTTGAGTGCCCGCCACCAGCCAGGCATTGACGTTCTGTGGGTTGGGCGCGTATGGCAGCCCCAGCGCCTTGGCGGCGCCGCCGAGGATCGGCCCCCGGGTGACCATCTCGCGATAGGTCTGGGCCAATTGCTGGCTGATGTAGAGATCCTGGCTGTTGGGATTCGCGCTTTGCAGGCCCTGGCCGACGATCACGGTGGTAGCCGCCTGGTAGATGCGCGGCTGGCGCGAGACGCCGAGGTAGCCGGCCACTGCCGCTACCGCCGTCGAGGCGACCAGCAGCCACCACCATTTTTTGATTGCGTCAAAGTACTGCTTCAATTCCATAAAGGCCCCTTTCGGCAACTATGCAGCGCGGCAACAGCAATCAGCAGACCGGGGTGGCATCCTTCTCATCTCTCACACGCATTCAGCAGAGATTGGCACACCGCACCCACGCAGGGCAAGCTTGTAGCATGCCCTGCTCACTCTATATACCGCTGCACCCATCCAAAAGACACGGTGCATATAAGGATTGTGGCAGGATCGATCTCTCACAGGTCGGAGCCGATGGTCGGTCCACGAAGCTGCGCAGCGGTTCCTAACGCTGTATCAGAGGCAGGTAGTAGCGGTGCGGCAGCAAAGAGATCGAGATGGGGCCATGGCGCATCGTGGCGCCATAGATATCCACATCTTCCAGCCAATAGTAGTAGGTCCGGCCCTG
>JAFGIA010000156.1 GCA_016929795.1 Anaerolineae bacterium | reverse complement strand
GCCTGCCGCGGCTGCCAGGTGGCGTGCAAGCAGTGGAACGACCTGCGTGGCTACGTCCCCGGCGTGCGTGAAACGACGAACCGCGGCGGCTATGAGAACCCTCCTTCGCTCGACCCCGAGACGTACACCCGCATTCGATTCATCGAGCACGGGGACGGCGACGAATTCCAGTGGCTCTTTTTCAAAGAGGGGTGTATGCATTGTGGCGAGCCGGCGTGCGTTGGCGCGTGCCCAACCGGGGCACTGAAAAAAGACCCGACGACCGGACTTGTCACCTTTGAGCGGGAGCTGTGCAACGGCTGTGGCTACTGCAGCCAGTTCTGCCCGTACCACGTGCCGCAGCTCGACGTAGTCAACCCACTAACCGGCGAGGCCAAGAGCTCCAAGTGCACCTTCTGCCAGGACCGCACCCTCAATGGCATGAAGCCGGCGTGCGTCAAGACGTGTCCGGCCGGTGCGCTCGACTGGGGAGACCGAGACGCCATGATCACCAAGGCCAAGGCGCGCGTGGACGAGCTCAAGGCAGAGCGCGGCGTGCCGAACGCCAACGTATACGGCGACACGCAGCTCGGCGGGCTCGGCCGGATCTATGTCCTCAAGGCCAAGCCGGAAGTGTACGGCCTCGACCCGGATCCTGCCTACCCCGTCATCGAGACGGTGTGGCAAAAGTTCTTGCAGCCGATCGGGGAGATTGTGTTTGGTGCGACGATCGTCGGTGCCATCACCGCCTTCTTCCTCGCGCGGCGCAACGTGCAGATGGAGGAGGTAGAATGAGCGTCAGGTTAAGAGGGACAGATGCAGGGATCCAGATCCGCTGGATCCCCAAGTACACAACCCTGGAGCGCTTTCTCCACTGGGTGCACACGGCGACGTTCATTCCCCTGGCCCTGACGGGCTTTGTGCTCTTTGCTCCCTTCCTGGAGCCGCTGGCACAGGGTGCGTCGGGCAACCACATCCGCCTCATCCACCGCATCGCCGCCATCTTTTTCGGTGGCGTGCCGATCTCCTATGCCATCCTACAGCCACGGCGCATGCTCATCAACCTGCGCGAGTTCTTGAGCTTTAGCAAGTACGACCTGCTCTGGGCACGTGCGGCGATTCCCTACTATATCCTCGGCCGCCACCACGACATGCCGCCGCAGCCGCGCTTTAACACCGGCGAGCGGATGACCGCCGTGGTGATGGTGCTTGGCACCGTCACCTTTGGCATCACGGGCCTGTCGATGTGGTTTCTGAAGGGCATCATGCCCAATGTGCTCTTCCAGCTCATGGTCATCGTGCACGACATCATGTTCATCATCACGTTCATGATGTTCATGGTCCACTTCTACCTGGCCGTCATCCACCCGATGATGTGGCAGAGCCTGGTGAGTATGCGCTATGGCGTGGTGTCCGAGTCGTATGCCCGCGAGCACCACGCCATGTGGTACTATGGCGAAAAACGGGCGAAGGAGATGTGGGAGAACCGCCACAAGACCGGCGCCCACTAGTCCGTGGATGGGCAGGCGACCTTTTCGCACCTGAGCGTGGGAAAAGGAACCGGTTTGCCTGGCAATGATCAGCAACTGAGGGCTGAAGGACAGGATAGGAGGAGGGTGATGCCGTCCTCCTATCCCCCTCAGCCCTCTCCGCGTGGAGACAGAAACTCATGGCAATGAGCGAGCACGATCGAAAGGTGCTACAGGCCCTGAACCAGGCTGGAGAGCAACACCCGGAGATGGCAGACCTGTTCGACTTCTATCTCGATCTCTACCGAATGCAGTATCAGGCAAAAGAAGATCTCCCTGACCCGGAAGTTCGAGACGAGATGGCCGCGAGCTGGCGCCTGGAGGGTGGCATCCCTCAACTGACATTTGACCAACTGGCGGTAGAGCCTGTGGCCTTTGCCAGGCTCGTGGACGAGGTCAGGACGATCCTGCGCCGCCACAACCCTGGATGGGAAGTGGAAGAAGGAGAAGAAAATGCCAAAGAGGTAGTGAGGCTGGCCAAAGAGATCTTTGAGACATGGGAAACGCTTACTTCGCCAGGCAGCGGCACGGGTGCTGCCGGGGACAGGGCCGGTGCACACACCTCGCCCACGTCGCTAGTCGTTGGCTTTGCCCTGGCCCCTTACCTACTCAAGGCGGCGGATGCCATCCTGCCGCATCTCGACCTCGAGCGCTGGGTACATGGCTACTGCCCCGTGTGCGGTGGGCGGCCCAACCTCTCGCTGCTCGAAGCCAAGCGAGGCGCGCGCCGGCTGATCTGCTCGCGCTGCAACAGCCAGTGGGGCTATTCGCGGGTCGGCTGCCCCTTCTGTAAATCGAAAGAAAAACAGACCTACTATGCCGGCACGGATGGAGTCCACCGCCTATATGTGTGCCCTGACTGCAACCGCTACCTGAAAACCGTCGATCTGCGCGAACTGAGCCGCGAGGTCGTTCCCGAAGTCGAGCGGCTGCTCACGGTTGGCATGGACCTGGCGGCTCAGCAGCAAGGTATCGGCTCTTGAACTGATTGACAGTCAATAGCTTCTATGCTATAATGCTCGCTGTGTGAAAAGGCGAACAAACCATTCGTCAATCATTTATGAAGGAGGAAGAGAGTAATGGCTAAGGTCCTCGTGGTCGATGATGACCCCGATTTCGTCAAGGTGACTTCCAGGGTTTTACAGCAGGCCGGGCACGAAGTGATCACTGCCGCGAACGGGGCCAAGGCACTCCAGACCATGCGTCAGGATGCACCTGACGTGGTTCTCCTCGATATCATGATGTCCTACATCCTAGACGGCCTCGATGTAAGCCGCGAGATGTCAGAGGATCCACAACTAAAGGATATCCCCGTGATTATGGTCACTTCACTGACCGGCGTGCGCGGCAGCGGCTTGTTCCCCGGCGACGAGTACATTCCTGTTGACGAGTGGCTTGCCAAGCCGGTGGATCCCAAAACGTTGATCGATCGTGTCAACGGTGCTCTCAAGTAGACCAGGCCAGGCCGGCATACCAGCCAGGGAGGCGAAAATGGATAAGACCAGGATCGGCGGGATCATGCAGAATGCACATCTCTCCTTACTGAACATCACCTCTGTCCCGGATCGCCCCGGTATCGCGGCTGCGCTGCTGGGTGGTCTAGGGCAGCAGAACATCAACGTACAATTCATTGTGCAGTGCATCGATCAGAATAATCGCGACCAGGTGGCCATGTGCGTGGATCGCGACGATCTCCAGGCGGCGATGCAAGTGCTTGACCATGTTGCCCCGGGAATCGATGCGGGAAGGGTCAATGCCCAGCCAGAAGCGGCGATCGTCTCGATCTTTGGCCCCGACTTTCGAGAGCGTCCTGGCATTGCCGGCACCATGTTCGAGGCGTTGGCCACTCACCAGATCAATATCCTGGCGATCAGCACCTCTATCTCGACCGTGTCGTGTGTGATTGAGGCAGCACAACTCGAAGCGGCATTAAGCGCCCTGCGCAACACGTTCGATTTGCCGTAATGTCTTGACCGTAGACCGTCAAAAAGCGTGGCACTCATTCAGTGCCACGCTTTTCTAGTTCTGTTTCTAGCTTTGGGCTACGGGCGTGCTTCCGGCACGGCATCTCCGCCCCGCACGAGATTAGCTGTATGGGTTCCCCTGTACACGTGCGGCGCGCCCGGTATGGGAGCATGCTGAGGCCTTGCCCCGGCGCGTGGCTCTGGGCGCTCCAGTTTTGGTTGGAGAGGCAGGATAAACCGGAAGCGAGTGCCCTGGCCTACCTTCGAGGTTGCCTTGATCTCGCCACCATACGAATCGACGATCTGCTTGACGATAGATAGACCGAGACCCGTGCCGATTTCCCCAGTCGCTTTGGCGGCATCCGTGCGAAAGAATTCCTGGAAGAGGTGTTCCATCTCTTGCTCTGACATGCCGATGCCCGAGTCCTCGACCACCCCGATCAGCACATCCTGATCCACCTGGAGGCGGACCGCAATCCGTCCCTTATCTGGTGTATACTTGATGGCGTTGCTGATCAGATTTGTCCAGATTTGCCTAATGTGCTCCCGGTTGGCAACCATGATCGGATGATTCAGGATCTCGATCTGGAAGCTCTGGCTCTTGTTGCGCGCCTGGTCGGAGAGCATCTCGTACACCTCTTTGAGAATGCTCGCCACGTCCTGCTCACCCGCCTGCGCCGGCAAGCCGCGCGCCTCTTTGAGACGCGCCAGCTCAAGCAGGTCGGAGGTCAGGTTGAGCATCTCCTGCAGACGCGCCTGAACGCGGCTCAGTGTCGGTGTGACTTCACTCGGGGGCACGTATCCGGCGACGATCAGATTCACATAACTCTGGGCGGCAGCGGCCGGCGCACGCAGCTCGTGAGCCACCTTTAGCATCAGGTGGCTCTTCATTTCGTCGAGGTGCTCGAGCTCCTCCTTGGCTCGATACAATTCCTCTGCTTGCCGCTCGACTGCCTTGAGTCGATGCCTTTCCAATCCCTGTTCGACCGCTACGAGCAGCTCGTCCGAAGTGAAGGGCTTGGAGAGAAAGTTGTAGGCACCCCGGCGCACGGCATCAACGGCCATCTCGACATTGCCAAACCCCGTGATGATAATGCAAATCGCATCTGGATTCTGGTTCAGGATCGAATCAAGCAAGCTGAGGCCGCTGCCATCGGGAAGCATGACATCCAACAGGTATAGATCGTAATCGCTCCCGGCGATCAGGTCTCGTGCCCTGGCGAGATCGGGTGCGAGGTCTACCCTGTAGCCCGCGGGGGCGAGCGCCCGGCGGCATCCCTCGCGCATTCCCATTTCGTCGTCGACGACCAAGATGTGTGCCCCTTCTCCCAACTTCTGTGTCAAAATCGCGTCCTTTCTTTTTTGCTGGTGAGGTGCGCTCTGTCAGCCGGCCGCACCCATCCGAGTCTATTGCAGTACAAAGGTCCCTTCAGGCAGCTCACCCTGCATTGGCAGCTTTTCTCGCAGTGTGACGCTAAAGCGCGTGCCCTTTCCTGGCTCGCTCTGCACTGCGATCTGCCCACGGTGCATCTTGACGATGCCATAGATAATCGCCAGGCCTAGCCCCGTGCCCTTGCCGATCGGCTTGGTAGTAAAGAAGGGGGTAAACAGCTTTTTCATATTCTCGGGCGGAATTCCGACCCCCGTGTCTGCCACGTCAATCACCACCAATCCATCCGCTGGTGCGTGCCGGCTGCACAGGGTCAGTGTGCCCCCCTCTGGCATTGCCTCGGCCGCATTGTTCATCAAGTTCAGGAAAACCTGCCTGATCTGCAGGGGATCCGCCTGGATCGTCGGCAGGCCAGGAGCCAGATCTGTGCTGAACTCGATCTCCTGGTACAGATCTTGCTTGCGTGCCTCCTCCACCAGCTCGCGCAGCACGGTATTCAGATCCGTTTCCTGGGCCATGACCTGGTTCTGGCGCGAAAAGTTGAGCAGGTCGTTGACAATCGTCTTGCAGCGCGTCGCCTCGCGGATGATCATCTCCAGGTCTTCTTTTTGCTGTGTATCGTCGACCGGTGCCTCTTTGTGGAGGATGTCGGCGTATAGCAAGATCGATCCGAGAGGGTTGTTGATTTCGTGAGCCACCCCCGCGGCGAGCTGGCCTACCGACGCAAGTTTCTCCTTTTGCACGAGCTGCTCCTGCGTCTCTTTGAGGGTGGCCACCATGGCATTGAAAGACTCGGCGAGCTTGCGCATTTCATCGTAGCCGCGCACGGCCACACGCACGGCCCAATCACCCCGTGCCACCTGGCGCGTGGCAGTCACCAATCCTGTGAGCGGCCGCGAGATCGAAACGGCAATCGGAAAGGCGATGAGCACGGCAAGCAAGATCGTAGCACCGGCGATGAGAAAGATCCGCTCGCGAAAAGATCTGAGCAGTTGTTGGAAAGCGGACTGACTGGCGCCCACGTATAGGATGCCCACTACCTGGTCGCGATGGTTGTACAGGGGGCGGTAGCGCGTGATGTACCACTGGTTGACTACGTACGCCGGGCCAGTAAACTCCTGTCCATCGACGAGTACTTGATCGAACACCTCCTGCGACACGCGTGTGCCTATGGCACGATTCCCACTCTCGTCCAACACGTTCGTCGTGACGCGCATGTCGCCGAAAAAGATCGTGGCTGTGTCGACCCCTGCAACCTCTTTGATGCGGTCGACCAGGGTAAAGTCATTATTGAACAGGTGGCCGGCGAGCACGGTCCCCAGAAACTCGCCCTCTTCCGACATGATGGGTGCGACGGCGATCAGCGTCAGGCCGGCTATCCCTTCTCTCGGATCGAACGGCTCGGCGGCGGCCATCTCTGTATCGATCAGGGGAATGCGCGCCTGCCCGTCGAGGTCCAACCACGCCAGGTACTCGGCAGGCAGCACCTCAGTTGCCGCCCGCGCCGTGGCGTCTGCCAGCGTGTCGCCTATGATCTCCAGATCCCCCCAGTCTGTGTCTCTTTGGAAAAATCTCGATCGGTCGTTCACCGACACGCGCCCGGCAACGCTATGGCCTGATGCGTCGGTAATCACGACAAAGCGCTGTGCATGAGGGGGAAGGTTGCCAAGCTCGCTGTCGATTTCATCCTCCACAACCTTCATGGCATCCACCCTGCCACTCAAAGCATCCGGAAGGTTGTGGCGCACGACGCGCGACGAAGAAATCCTTTCGGCGCTGGCGATGATGTCGTTGAGCTTGCTCTCATAAAAAGCCACCGCCAGATCCATATCGCGGCCGACCCGCGCATCCTGTGCCCCTTTCAGGTAACTGTCGATCAGGCGGTAGGTGATGGTAGCGCCGACGACGATCGTGATTGCTGCGGTCAGGGCAAATCCCAGGATCAGAATCGATTGCAAGCGCCAACCCGAGGCTCGCCACATGAACTTTTTCAATTCCTACCACCTCCCTCGGCCAGCAGGGGCTCGACAAACCGCCTCGGGCCGATTATACCACACAAGAGGTCAAAAGGCGAAAACTGCGTCGATGCTTCCACCAGCCCTTGCTTCCACACAGCGCGATCAGCGCGCCAACCGCGCCTCGTGCTCCTCGAACAACCACCACTCGTTTGCGGCGGTGATCAGGTCGGCATGCACGTTCGCCTCGTACGTAAAAAGCACGACCTTCTTTTCGAAACGCTCGCGCACCAGCTCTACTGCTGGCACAAAGTCCTGATCTCCAGTGGTAACAACCAGAGTCTCGACGTGTGGCAGGCTTGCCTGCCACACCACGTGCGCCGTCAGGTCGACATCTACTCGCCGCTGGCGATTGGTGCCCGGCGGACCAGACTGCATTGGCTGCAAGCGTACCTCCATACCGACTCGCTTCATGGCATCGTAAAACGCGCGCAGGCCACGCGGAATGCCGTATGCCGGATCGAACCCGTTGAAAACAAAGCTGCGCGCCTGGCCACATCGCTCGATCAGAAACCGCTCCGTTTCCACATAGTCGAGCCGGAATTTGCTGTCGCTCGCGCGCACCACGTACCCCACGTCGACGAGCCACGATGCCTTGTTCACCTGTTTTTTTCCTCCCTACCACAAACCGGCTGCGTGCGCCCCTGGTGCCGCAATCCTGGTCCGAGAATACTCGGGACGATTGTGCACTTAACAACCCAGAGGGTGTGTTACAGTGCCTGTCCAGGAGCCGCGAGCCACTCCATTTTTGACTACAAATATCCAAATTCCCGGAACCAGGCCAGGGTATCGCGCACGGTGTCGACGAAGGGGCGCGTGGCAAACCCCAGTTCCTGGCGCGCGCGGGCCGTGTTCAGCGCCTGCCACTCGCTCAGTGTCTTCAAGTGCTCCAACGGTGGCGGTGGCACCAGGGGCAGGCGGCCGAGTGCTTCGCCAGCGCCCACCACGCGGCGCACCAGGCCGAGCGGGGCCTTCCAGCGTGGGGGCGCCACCCCTGCCTCGCGCGCAGCCATCGCCAGCGCCTCGCGCACGCGCAGATTCTCACCCCCCAGGATGTAGCGCCGCGCGGGCACGCCTCGCTCTGCAGCGAGCACGTGCCCTATACCTAGGTCGCGCGCGTCGATTATGTTGACGTCGAGGTCGAGCCACACGGGGAAGCGCCCCTTTGCGACCTGGAGCAGGATCTCGCCCGTGGTCGGCTTGACGTCCCACGGCCCAAACACTGCCGTTGGATTGACCACCACCACCGGCATGCCGAGCGCCGCCTCCCGCCACGCCTCGGCCTCCATCGCCCATTTACACTCGAAATAGGCACTGCCGGTGGAGCCGGGCAGGTAGAAATCGCGCTCGTCTGCCAGGCTCCCTGCCTCGCCCGGCGGCCCGATCGTCGTCAGCGTGCTGGTGTAGATGAGACGCGGCGCGCCCACCTCTTTGACGGCGGCGAGCACGTTCCGCATCTCGCCCACTGCCTGGCGCACTGCCCCTGCCATGTCGAGTGAGTGGAGAGGGTAGTACGCCGCTGCGTGAAATACCACGTCACACCCGCGCATCGCCTCTACCAGCGACGCTCTATCCTTCAGGTCGCCGACCGCATGCTCCACTTCGAGCCCGTCGAGCATCCACGTCTTGCTCGCCGCCCGGTAAAATGTGCGCACTGCCCACCCCGCCTCCAGGCACGCCCGCACCACGTTGTTGCCGATGCATCCCGTCGAGCCCAGGACCACTGCTTTCTTCATCGCCGGCCAAACTCCTTTTCCAGCATCTCGATCGCAAAGTGCACCACCGTCGGGCGGCCGTGGGGGCAGGTGCGGGGCGATGCACACTGCTCCAGATCGCGGATGAGCTGCTGCATCTCTTCAGGCGAGAGCGTTTGCCCTGCCTTGACGGCTGCCTGCTTGCACACCGTCGCCACTAGGCGCTCCTCAGCCTGGTCGGCTAGTGGATCTCCACCGTCGCGTAGCATCTCGATGATATCCACCAATGCTGCCCGCACATTGGGGCCAGAGAGGATGGCGGGCACGGCGCGCAACAGGTAGGCAGTCCCGCCAAAGGGCTCAATCTGGAAGCCGAGGCGGTTAAGGCCTGGCAGATGCTCGTCGAGCGTGCCGGCCAGGAGTGGGTCGAGATCGAGCACTTCCGGCTCGAGCAGCGCCTGCGAAGCAACCGCTTGCTTTTCACTGTCGGCCGTCATCTTTTCGTACAGTACCCGCTCATGTGCTGCGTGCTGATCGATCAGGTACATGCCCTGCGGCCCTTCCGCGACGATGTAGGTCTGGCCCACCTGGCCGACAACGCGCAGCAGCGGCAGCCGTACAGGGCCGACGTAGCCAGGGGCGGTGTCGTCGGGTGGGCGGTAGAGATTGAGCGCCGCCTGGCTACCCCCCATCTCCAACCGGGCCACGGCCTGGCGCCGCTCCCAGGCACGCAGCGTTTCAGGGTCTCCCCATCGCGGCGGGTTCTCTCCGGGCGTGGGCCATGCCGACGTGTGCTGACCGGCTGTCGGCACAGGCGCCCGATCGACGAGTGTGTGGCGTACAACACGCTGCACAGCGGAAAAGACGCGCCGCCCATCGCGGAACTTGACCTCGCGCTTGGTAGGGTGGACGTTCACGTCAACCTCGGCGGGATCGATCTCGACGAGCACAACGGCAACAGGGTGGCGCCCCACGGGCAGCAGGCCGTGATAGGCCTGGGCAACTGCATGCGCCAGCGATGTGTCCTGGATCCAGCGCCGGTTGACAAAGAGGGTGATGTAACTGCGATTGGCGCGGTGGAGCGACGGAACGCCGGTATAGCCCGTTACCGTCACCATCCTCTCCTCGCCCGGAACGGTTCCCGCGGGTTCTTCAAGCGGCAGCATGTCGCCCGCTACCTCAAGGCCATGGATAGCGATCAGGACGTCGTAGAGGTTACCACTTCCTGTCGATTGAAAAGCCTGGCGCCCGTCTACCGTAAGGCGAAATCGAACGGCTGGATGGGCGAGGGCATAGTGCGCGATCACTGTGTAGATATGCCCAGCCTCGGTGCGCGGCTGGCGCAGGAATTTGAGGCGGGCTGGCACGCTGCGAAAGAGGTACTCGACGCTGATCACCGTCCCGGCCGGGCTGCCGCGCCCTTCCTCGCGCACCGTGCGGCCATCCTCTATGCGCAGAAAGTGGCCCATCGCCTGGCCGCGTGGGCGGGTGAGCAGTGTCACCTGGCTTACGGCGGCGATGCTGGCGAGCGCCTCGCCGCGAAAGCCGAGCGTGGTGATCTGGTCGAGATCTGACACGTCCGTGAGCTTGCTGGTCGAGTGGCGCGCAAAGGCAAGTGCTGCCTCGTCTGCGGCGATGCCGCAGCCGTCGTCGGCGACGCGGATCAGCCGGCGGCCACCCTCCCGGATCTCGACCTGGATCTCGCCAGCCCCGGCATCGATGCTGTTCTCTACGAGTTCTTTGACCACCGAGGCAGGGCGCTCCACAACCTCGCCGGCGGCGATCTTGGCCGCCACCTCAGGTGACAGGCGTCGAATTGGCATCTCTTCCTCGATGATACGGCCCTACTGTCTATACCTCTGCTACCTGGAGCGGCCGGCTTGCCCCCACGATCGTCCCCAACTCTGCCTTTTCCAGTGCCCGTCCCAACTTGCGAGGCTTGCCCGCACAATAGAACAGCGGCCCCATCGTCATCCCGCTATAGTGCGTCGGCACCACCACCTGCGGCTCGCCGAGCAGCCGCAGCGCCTGTGCTGCCTTTCGTGGTCCGATGTGCCCGGACGGCACCCCAAGCATGCGCAGGTCGCCGATCGGCAGCAGTACCGCATCCAGCCGCCACCGGTGCCCGATCACTCGGAACAACTCCCTGTCCAGTGCCGTATCTCCGGCAAAGTAGACCGTCCTGTCCGCCTCCACCACCAGTCCCAGCTCGCCGCCCTGGTGCCTGGCCGGTACCGCCGTCAGCCGCATCCCGTGGAACGTATCTGTCTCCCACGCGTCGACGCCGCGCAGCGCCCGCAACCCAAGCCGTCTCGCCCTGTTTACCTTGTCTGCGGGCATCCACACAGGGATATCAGGATCGAGCTTGCGCAGCGTGGCCGGCTCAAAGTGATCCAGGTGTGTGTGTGAGATAAAGACCAGGTCAGGCCGCGGCATTCTGTCGAATGTAAAGGACCGAGGTGCCTGGGGCACGCCCATCATCCGGAACACGGGGTCCGTCACAATGGTCACATCCCCCGCTTCGATCATTGTCATCGACCAGCGAACATACGTTAGCCTCACGCCATCACCTCAAAGCGCGCCGTAAAGTGCCTCAAGAACTGCGTCTCGTATACGATCCGCAAGCCCGGCAGCGCCTCCCGCCGCTTGTACAGCGCCACGATCGTGTCTGCAACGTAATCCAGGTGTGATTGCGTGTACACGCGCCTCGGGATCGCCAATCGCACCAGCTCCATCTCAGGGTACAGCGTCTCACCTGTCTCCTGGTCTTTGTATGCGAACATCACGCTCCCGATCTCGACCGCGCGGATACCCCCCTCCAGGTAGAGGCCTACCACCAGCGCCTGTCCGGGAAAGCGTTTGCGCGGCATATCGGGCAAAAAGCGCAGCGCGTCGAGGTATACCGCGTGCCCGCCTGGCGGCTCAACGATCGGGATCCCTGCCTCGATCAGCCGGTCGGCCAGGTAGCGCGTGTGCGCTAGCCTGTATTTCAGGTAATTCTCGTCCAGCCCCTCCCACAGCCCGATCGCCAGCGCTTCCAGGTCGCGTCCCGCCAGCCCTCCGTATGTTGTGAACCCCTCGCGCAAGATCAGCTCCTGGCTCGCCCGTTGGTACAGCTCCCTGTCGTTCATGCACAGGAACCCGCCAATGTTTACCATGCCGTCCTTCTTGGCGCTCATCGTGCACCCGTCTGCGTATGAGAAGATCTCGCGTGCGATCTCGATCGTTGTCCTATCCTCGTATCCTGGCTCGCGCAGCTTGATGAAATACGCATTCTCTGCGTATCGGCACGCGTCGATAAAGAAGGGAATGCCATACCCGTGCAGCACCTCCGCTGTTTGTCGGATATTCTCCATCGACACCGGCTGTCCGCCGCCCGAGTTGTTCGTGATCGTCGTCATCCCGAGCGGAATGTTCGCTGGCCCGAGTCGCTCGATGAACGCACGTAGCTTGGCGATGTCCAGGTTGCCTTTGAACGGATGACGGCTCGTCGGGTCCTTCCCTTCGTCGATCACCAAGTCCACCGCCTCGCCGCCGCGCGACTCGATGTTCGCCCGCGTCGTGTCAAAGTGCATGTTGCTTGGCACGCGTAACCCCGGCCGCACCACGATCGAAAAGAGGACATTCTCGGCCGCCCGGCCCTGGTGCGTCGGCACGAAATGTTCAAAGCCAAAGATCTGCTGGATCGTGTCCTGCAAGTGGTAGAAATTCCGCGCGCCGGCGTACGACTCGTCGCCGCGCATCAGCCCTGCCCACTGGTTGTCGCTCATTGCCGACGTGCCCGAATCGGTCAGCAGGTCGATATAGATGTCCTCTGCCCGGATCAAAAACGGATTGTACCCCGCCTCTTCCAGGAATGCCGCCCGTTGCTCCCGCGTCGTCATCCTGATCGGCTCCACCGTCTTGATCCGGAACGGTTCCGGCAAGAACTCGGCCATCGATGCCCCTCCTTTTCCACCTGTGCCTGCAGCCCATTATGCAACGAATTGCACGCGAGGTCAAGCCAGGTGTTGACAGGCGCGCCCGTGGATGCCTTTCCTCGCCTTTGGCTCGGTCCTGCCTACGACAGCGCTGGCCCCACTGCGTGCGCAGCCTCGACCAGCGCACCTATCTCGTCGCGAATTTGATCGTTGCAGCCGTTCTCGAACTGGCTGTTGTAGAGCCCGGCATAGAAGCCACAGCGGTCCAGCAGCTCCTGGTGTGTGCCAGACTCGACAATATCCCCCTCGTTCATCACCAGGATCATGTCCGCGTTCCGGATCGTCGACAGGCGGTGCGCGATGATAAAGCTCGTCCGCCCCACCATCAGCCGGTCCATCGCCTCCTGGATTAGCACCTCGGTGCGCGTGTCCACCGAGCTCGTCGCCTCGTCCAGGATCAGCATCTTGGGATCGGCCAGCACCGCGCGCGCGATCGTCAGAAGCTGCTTCTGCCCCTGCGACACGTTCGACGCCGCCTCGTTCAGCACCATGTTGTACCCTTCCGGCAGCGTCCGCACAAAGTGGTCCACGTGCGCCGTCCGCGCCGCCTCGATCACCTCTGCGTCCATCGCGTCGGGGCGCCCGTAGCGAATGTTTTCCATGATCGTCCCGTTGTACAGCCACGTATCCTGCAGGACCATGCCGAACAGGTTGCGCAGGTCGTGCCGGCTCAGCTCGCGGATGTCGTGCCCGTCGACGAGAATCCCACCCTTCTTCACGTCGTAGAACCGCATCAGCAGCTTGACCATCGTCGTCTTGCCCGCGCCCGTCGGCCCCACGATCGCCACCTTCTGCCCTGGCTGGGCCACCGCGCTGAAATTGTGGATCACCGCCTTGTCGTCGTAGTAGCCGAACTGCACATTTCGGAACTCGACCCGCCCCTCGATTGCGTCCAGCCGCACCGGCTCTGCCGCTTCGGCCACCTCTTCTTCCTCATCCAGGAACTCGAACACCCGCTCCGCCGCCGCCGCTGTCTGCTGCAGCACATTCGAGATGTTGGCAAGCTGCTGGATGGGCTGGGTGAAAGAGCGGACGTACTGGATGAATGCCTGAATGTCGCCGACGGTGATCGCATTGCGCACCGCGAGCCAGCCGCCCAGCACGGCAACCGCGACGTAGCCCAGGTTGCCGATGAACATCATGATCGGCATCATCAAGCCCGACAGGAACTGCGACTTCCACGCCGACTCGTAGAGCACCCCGTTCAAGACGTCGAACTTGGCGATGCTCTTTTCCTCGCCGTTGAACGCCTTCATGACCAGGTGGCCGCCGTACATCTCTTCGACGTGCCCATTCACGTGCCCCAGGTAGTCCTGCTGCTGCTTGAAGTATTTCTGCGACTGCTTGATGATCAGCATCACCACAACCGTCGACAGGGGGACGATGGTCAGCGCCACCAGCGTCATGACCCAGTTGATGGACAGCATCATGACGAGCACGCCCACGACCGTCACGACAGACGTGATGATCTGCGTCATGCTCTGGCTCAGCGTCTGGTTGACCGTGTCCACGTCGTTAGTAATGCGCGACAGGACCTCGCCCTGGGTGGTCTGGTCAAAGTACTTGAGCGGCATGCGGTTGATCTTTTCGGCGATGTCCTGTCGAAAGCGGTACGCGATGTTGGTCGACACGTCAGCCATGATCCAGCCCTGGATGTAGCTGCACAGCGCCGAGAAGGCGTACAATCCGAGGGTAATGAGCAGAATGCGGCCGATCGCCGCAAAGTCGATCTGCCCCGTGCCGCGCAGCTGGGCCATCACCCCGTTGAACAGCTCAGTAGTCGCCTGGCCCAGGATCTTGGGCCCGGCAATGCTGGCAACGGTCGAGACAACGGCAAACACGAAGACGATCCCGATCATCCACCGGTATCGCCCGAGGTAAGCGATCAACTTGCGCATCGTGCCGCGAAAGTCGCGCGCCTTATCCCCCCCCATCATTGCCATGTGGCCGCCGCCCATCGGGCCGCGCCTCATCCGGCCCCCGGCCGGCCGCGACGCGCCGTCGTGCGATCCGTGACGATCCATACTCATCTCAGTTCCTCCATGCTCAACTGCGACAGCGCGATTTCGCGGTAGGTTTCGCACGTCTCCATCAGCTCGTTGTGTGTGCCTTTGCCGACGATCCGCCCCTCGTCCAGCACGATGATCTGGTCTGCATTCTTGACCGTCGACACGCGCTGCGTGACGATCAGCACCGTGCTGTCGCCTGTTTTATCCTTGAGTGCCGCGCGCAGTGCCTGGTCCGTGCGAAAGTCGAGGGCAGAGAAACTGTCGTCAAAGATATAGATCGGCGGCTTTTTGACCACCGCACGGGCGATCGACAGCCTCTGCTTCTGCCCACCCGACACGTTCGTGCCCCCCTGTGAGATCTCGGCATCCAACCCCTTGGGGGTCGCGAATACGAACTCGTCCGCCTGGGCGATCTCGACCGCCTCTCGCAGCGTCTCTTCGCTCGCGTTCTCGTCCGCGTAGCGCAGGTTACTCTCGATCGTACCTGAGAACAGCACGCCCGTCTGGGCGATGTAGCCGATCCTGTCGCGCAGGTCGTGTTGTGTCACCTCCCGGATGTCCGTGTTGTCGACATAGATCGAGCCCTCCGTGACATCGTAGAACCGCGGGATCAGGTTGACCAGTGTCGACTTGCCACAGCCTGTCGAGCCGATGAACGCCGTAGTCTGGCCCGGCTCCGCCGTGAAGGTGATATCGTGCAGCACGTCCGACAGCGCGTCGGGATAGCGGAAAGATACGTCACGGAACTCGATCCGCCCCGCCCCGTTTGTGCCAAAGGTCCTCGGCCGCGCTGGGTCGAGGATCGTTGGTTCCGTCTCCAGCACATCCGCGATCCGATCCGCAGACACGGCCGCGCGCGGCAGAAAGATAAAGAGCATGCTCAGCATCAGGAACGACATCACGATCTGCATCGCATATTGGATAAAGGCCATCATGTCGCCTACCTGCATATTCGCCTGGGCCACCTGATGCGCCCCAACCCACGTGATGCTGATGAACAACCCGTTCATGATCAGCATCATCAGCGGCATCATAATCACCATCAGCCGGTTGATGAACAGCATGACGCCTGTCAGTTCCTGGTTCGCCCGATCGAATCGCTCCTCCTCGAACCCTTGACGGTTGAATGCGCGGATGACCATCATGCCCGACAGGTGCTCGCGCGCCACCAGGTTCAGCCGGTCGATCAGGCTCTGGATGCGCCGGAACCTCGGCAGGGCGATCGACATCACGATCACGATCAGGCCAAGCAGCACCAGCACCGCCACGGCAATGATCCACCACATCGAGCCGCCCTTGCCCACGGCACGGATCACCCCTCCCACGCCCATGATCGGCGCGTAGAACACCATCCGGATGGAGATCATCACCATCATCTGTACCTGCGTCACGTCGTTCGTCGAGCGCGTGATCAGCGACGCGGTCGAAAAGCTCGAAAACTCGGCGGCCGAAAAGCTCTCCACTCGCCGGAACAGCGCCTGGCGGACATCGCGCGCCATGCCCGCTGCCGTCTGCGCCGACAGGTAGCCGACTGCCACCGTCGCCGTGCCCGACAGCAGCGTAAGCAGCAACATCACGCCGCCGATGCGCACGATATAGTTGTTCTGCAGCGCGTCCGTGTCCACGCCGAGCGCTTTGTACTCGGCCTGCACCGGCGCGATCGCCGCCTGGACGACAAAATTGTCGCCCATCGACCCGAACTGCTCGTTCACCCGCTCCGTCAACTGCTGCCGCTGTGTGGCCGGCAGCCGCCCGAGCAGATCGAACAGATCTACCCCCGCCGGCAGCTTGCTCAGGTCGAACGACAGGTTGCCCCCCATCTCCGCGGCCTTTGACGGGTCCTCCATCACTTGCTCGATGCCCGACACGACCAGGAATGCCCGCGCCATCACCGGGTTCAGGCGGTCGATCACCTCCTGCCCCACGTCCTTCAGCACGTACACCGGCGCTTCCTTCACAGCCGGGTACTTCTCGACCGTCGTCGCGTACTGTGGTGATTCCTGATCGACGAGCGTGTAGGCATCGAGCACCGCGCTGCGCTCCTCGTCGCTCATGAACATCGTCAGCCGGTCCATCGTCCGCTCGCGCACTGCAGTCGGCACGGCGTCCTCCACACCTCCCTGCTGGATGCCCACGTTGACGATGCGCGATAGGTAATCGGGCAGCGCCAGGTCAAAGTTTGCCTGCGCGAACAGCAGGATCACCGCGAACAGGATCATGCCCCGGTACGGCTTGAGGTACTTGAACAATCGCTTCATGGCACCCTGTGCTCCTCTGCTATCTCTGCAAGAGATGTTGTCTTCTGTGCTCGGCCCGGCAGCCCGCCGCTCTCCTCGCGCCCTCGTCGCTGCCAGCCGGGACCCGCCAGGCCATCCATCAGCAGCTCGATCACCTGCCCCGAGTCGCCCGCCGGTGGAGGGCTGCCTTGCTTGTGTGCGCACATCGCCAGATGGCGGATCTGGGTCACAAAGATCAGGTCCGTCACCACCTCGGCCTCCAGGTCATCCCGGATCTCGCCCCGTTCCTGCGCTTCGCGCACCAGGTCCGTGAGTAGGTTGGTCAGCCGCTGCCTCGTCTGCCCTGGGGAAGGCAGCGGGTTGCTCAGGCGCATGGCGAATGCCTGCTGCACCAACGGCCAGTCGTCCACCATCTCTTCGTGCAGCAGCTTGAGGAGCAGATTGATGCGCGCTACCGGGCTCTCGGGCGCGCCGCGGCCCACGTCCAGCGCCTCGCGCACCCGCGAGAACCGCCACAGTGCCAGATCGCCCAACAGCCCGTCCTTTGAGGAAAAATAGTTAAAGAACGTCCCTTTGGCGACGTCGGCCCGCTCCGTGATCTCTTCGATCGTCGTCTCGTGGAACCCCTTGACGTGAAACAATGCCCACGCCGCTTCTAGCAGCGCCTGGCGGGTTTCCAGCTTTTTCCGTTCGCGACGCGATAACGTCGACTGCATACCTTCCCCCCTTCGGGAATCGTGACCTTTCCACAAAATTGACCGGGGTCACATTTTATTCGCTTTTTCTGAATTGTCAAAAGCGGAAGAACCTGTTACCGCCGAGGCACATCTATTGCTGGTTCCAGCCAGATGCACGGGGAGGTGCTATACGTCTCCCTCCAGCATCCGCTGGTAACTCTCGTACCGTTCCTTGCTGATCTCGCCCGCCTCCACCGCCGCCTTCACCGCGCACCCGGGCTCGTGCGTGTGCGTGCAGCTCGAAAAGCGGCAGTGCGGAATATACTCCCGCATCTCTACGAAATGCCAGTCCAACTCCTCCGGCTCGATGTCCCACAGCCCCGCTTCCCGCAGCCCTGGCGTGTCAGCCACGTACCCGCCCACATTGAGCGGCCACAGCCGCGTTGCCACCGTCGTATGCCGGCCTTTGCCCGTCGCCTCGCTGATCTCGCGCGTGTGCAACCCCAGCTCCGGCTGGATCGCGTTCAGCAGGCTCGTCTTGCCAACCCCACTCGGGCCTGATAGTACACTCAGCTTCCCGGCCAGGTGATCGCGCAGCTCGTCTACCCCCAGGCCTGTCACGGCACTCGTATAAATCACCGGGTAGCCGATTTCTTCGTAGACGGCAAAGCGCCACACCATCTCCTTGAGCGATTCTTCGTCGTCTACCAGGTCCACTTTGTTGATGCAGATGAGTGCCGGCAGGTCATTGTTTTCCGCCAGCACCAGCAGCCTGTCGAGCATCCGCAGCTTGGGCTCTGGCTCGCGCGCCGCGAAAATAAACACCGCCTGATCCGGGTTCGCCACCAGCACCTGCTCCATGTCCGTCCCTGGCCTGCGCCGGCTGAGCTGCGTCTCGCGCTCCAGCACCTCTTCGAGCACGCCCAGCCCTGGCCGCGTCTGGCGCCACAGCACCCGGTCCCCCGTCGCCACCAGGTCCGTGTCGAGCTGCTCCTGCTTCAGCCTGCCGCGCACGTCGCACGTGACGATCTCGCCATCTTCCCCCTGTACCCGGTGCTTCCCGCTCCGCGCCAGGATCACCACCCCTTTTCTCAGATCCTTCAACCCCTACAGTGCCTCCCTTCCCTTTCGCGCCCCACGCATCCCCGCCATTGTACAAAAGACGTCCCTCCCCGTCAAGCAGCGAGCAGCGGCAGTCGCCACGCTCCCTCTTTGACACATCCCCCAACTCCGTGTACAATCCCACCCTGTCGCTCAACTCGATCTGCCCGCGCCAGATCTGCTCGCGCCAGACTGGCCTGCGCTGGATTTGCTCGCGGCAGACCACGCCCGAGCGTACTCGGGACGTCCGCCGCTTCCAAAATGAGACGCATGGGAGGAAACAACGTGACACACTCAACACGCCCCCGGCTCCCCGGGAGCCGCCCATGAACCGTGGCATCCTCGCCGCCATCGGCGCCTACGTTCTATGGGGCATCCTGCCCATCTACTGGAAAGCGCTCCAGGCCGTGCCCGCTCTCGAGATCCTCTGCCACCGCACCGTCTGGTCGCTCGCTTTCGTCCTCCTCGTCCTCGCCATCCGCCGCCGCTGGGCCTGGATCGCCGCCTCCCTCCGCCGGCCGCGCACCCTCCTCCTCTTCTTCGCCAGCGCCTGCCTCCTCGGCGCCAACTGGTACACCTACATCTGGGCCGTCAACGCCGACCACGTCGTCGACGCCAGCCTCGGCTACTTTATCAACCCGCTCGTCAGCGTCCTCCTCGGCGTCCTCTTTCTGCACGAGCGTCTGCGACCCCTGCAGACCGCCGCCGTCGCCATTGCCGCCGCCGGCGTCCTATACCTCACCCTCACCCTCGGCACCTTCCCCTGGATCGGCCTGCTCCTCGCCGGCACCTTTGGCTTCTACGGCCTGATTCGCAAAACAGCCCCTCTCGGCTCACTCGAGGGGCTGTCGCTCGAGACCGCGCTACTGACCATGCCCGCGCTCGCCTACCTGCTCCTTTTGGAGCGCACAGGCGCCGGCGCGTTTGGCCACGCCGCACTTCCCACCACCCTCCTCCTCGCCGGCGCCGGCGCCGTCACCGCCTTCCCCCTGCTCCTCTTTGCCACTGCCGCCCGCAGCATTACCCTCTCGGCAGTCGGTATCCTGCAGTATATCGCCCCCACCCTGCAGTTCTTGCTCGGTGTCCTCGCCTACCACGAGCCCTTTTCCCCAGCGCGCTTGGCCGGCTTTGCCATGATCTGGCTCGCCCTGGCTATCTACACTGCCGAAGCACTGGTCCAGGAAAGGCGGCGACGTGCTATCCTCCCGACTCACAGCTAGAATCGGGAGAATGGCAGGCTGCCCATCTTCCAATCTTCCATTCTCCCTCTCATGCCTTGTGCCGGAACGCGTGCCGCACCATCTCTGGCTCAAGGTAGCCGCCTGTCTCACCTGTCACTGCGTACTGGTACACGGCCGCCGTATAAATACCACTGAGCGTCGAGTTGATCAGGCCCAACAGCAACAGGATCACGATCTCGATGGCGATCACACCCAAGATCAACCCCACCGATTCCATGTTCGCTGCCAGCACGATCACAGGGATGCCTGCCAGGATGGCGAGCAAAGACAGCAGGCCAAAGATTAGCCCGATCGACACGTCGCCCACGATCTGCTCACCCCATGTGCGTTTCAACAGCTCCACGCTGCGCTTGATGCCATCCACCGGCCCCACCTCTTCCATCACTAGCACAGGCACTACGAGGTAAGTGGCAATATTCCACGCCAACCCCACCAGGCCGACCACGATCCGGCCGATCGCTCCCGCCCGCTCCGACAGCCAGCGTAGAATCATGCCCACCGTCGCCGCGATGAGCGCGTAGCCGAGGATCGCCCCGCTGTGGCGCAGCGCGATGCGAATGCCATCCCCCACCGTCGGATCCCCACCGCGCAGCCTGATGAGTGCGGCGCCCACCAGTGCCGAGTTGGTGAAAAAGATGACGAAATACTGCACCAGGTAGAACAAGAAGGCGACCACCGCCCCGGCCACTTGTGCTTCGCCCATCAGCACCGAGTCGATCAGCCCCGCCAGGATCGCCGGTACGAAAAAGCTGGCGGTGACGATCACCATCACGATCGCTGACAGGATCGGAAACACAACTAGCTCCTTGTCGGCACGCAGCACCCCCGCGCTCGCCTTCACCAGTTCCCAACTGTTCCTTATGCGTCGAAACATCGCCGTCCTTCCCTCCCCTTTGATGAGATACCTCTATTATCTATCCAAACCCTCTTTTTGACAAGCAATATGGTGCCAGGCACCATGGTCACTCCGTGTAACCAGCCCCATTTGTGAAAAGCCCTCTCTCCAGGTACAATGTATCCAGATGAACTGGATGATCGCCCGGAAGGTGGTCAGCCAATAGGCATGGTCTTCGACGCAGGAGGAAGCGTGAGCGAGCAGCGCGAGCAGCATACTCGATCCCTTCCCACACGGCAGCCGCCCACGCGGCGTCTTGCCGCAGCCCTGCACCGTTTGCGCACCCGCCTCGACCGCCGCCGCCTCTCTGTCCAGATGATTGCTACTTCTATCGCCCTCGTTCTCCTCACCGCGATCGCCGCCGGCCTGCCTGCCATCTGGCTCATGCGCACCCAGCTCTACGAGCAGGCGTGGGCGCAGGTCGATCAGGGCGGCATTGCCGCTGCCGCTCTCTACCAGGCGCGCGCCGCCGAGCTCGATAGTCTCGCCACCCTGGCAGCCGGCCGCCCTACCCTGCGTGAGCTGCTCCTCTCCTCCGCCCCCGGCGAGATCGATGTCTACCTCTCCACGCTCCAGGCAGGATCAGGCCTCGACCTGGTCGTGGTGTGCAACGACCAGGGGCACGCCCTGGGCCGCGCCGCGCTGCCGGCGGCACCGGATGTATGCAGTACCGGCCCTGTTTCTGCTTACCAGGTGCTGTTGGCCAGCACCGGCCCCCAGGCGTGGCTGATCGCCACACAGTCTGTCGTCGGCCAGGACGGCGCACCGCTAGCCGGCGTGTCGGTTGGCCTACATGTCGACGACGATTTTGCGACCCAGATGCGTGCCCAGACCGGTCTCGAGCATACCCTCCTGTTCGATGGGAGCCCTGTCGCCACCAGCCTGCCGGGGCGACGCGCTTCTGCCGCCGTCGCCCCTATCTCACCCTCGCAGTCACGCATCGAGCGCGATGGCCGCATCTATTACATCAAGTACATCCCTGTCAGTACGGATGCCAGCGATGCAGGGGCCGGCGAACTCGTCGATGAGATCGCCCTCGACGTCACCGCGCTCCTGGCTGCACAGACACGTCTCGTGCTGGGCCTGACTGCCGGCATCGCCGGTTTTGTTCTCCTAGCCTCACTCGTCGGCACCTACGTGGCGCGCCGCATCAGCGCCCCCCTTAAACACCTCGCCGAGGCGGCCGGCGCCATGAGCCGCGGTGAGCCTGCGCTCACCCACCTGGCAGGCGGCGACATCCAGGTGCGCGAGGTGGCGCTCGTAGCTCGAGCACTCGAATCGGCGCAGCAGGACCTGGCCCGTACCCTGGGCGAGCTACGCCAGGAAAAGGCGTGGACCGACCATCTGCTGGCCTCCATTGTTGAAGGGATTGTCACCCTTGACAGGCGCGGCCACATCACCTTCTTTAGCCCCGGCGCCGAGCGGATCACCGGCTGGCCGAGCGACCAGGTGCTTGGCCTCACCTGCGACCAGGTCTTTCTGCCGGGGGAAGGCGGCCAGCCCTTCAGCCAGCTCATCCCCGCTCCAGGCCGCCGGGTCAAGATCCCCGTCGAGCTGTCCGATGGCAAGCACGCCATCCTCGCCGTCACCGGCGCCCGTCTCTTTCCGCCCGAACTGGGCGACGCGCGTGTGGCCCTCGTCTTTCGCGACGTCAGCGAAGAAGAAGCCGTACACCGCCTCCTGGGCGACTTTTTGGCCAACGTCGCCCACGAGTTCCGCACGCCGCTCTCCGCCCTGGCCGCCTCTGTCGAGCTCCTCCTCGACCAGGCACCCGACCTGACCACCGACGATCTGTCCGAACTGCTCGTCTCCCTTCATCTCGGCGTGCTCGGCCTGCAAACGCTGATCGACAACCTGCTGGAGAGCGCGAGCATCGAGGCCGGCCACTTTCGGGTGCACCCGCGTCCCTGCAGCCTGGCCGAGATCGTCGCCGACGCGGTGCGCACCGTGGAGCCGCTGCTCGACAGACACGGCCAGCGCCTCGTGGTCGAGCTGCCTGCGGTCCTCCCTACCGTCGTGGCCGACTCACGGCGCACGGCCCAGGTGCTGATCAACCTCCTGTCAAATGCCATCAAATATGGGCCCGACGATGCCGAGATTGAGATCGGCGCCACCGTGTCCGGGGAACAGGCGCGTGTGTGGGTGGCAGACCATGGCCCCGGCGTGCCAGCGCACGAGCGCCACAATCTCTTCCGCCGCTTTGCACACAGCCAGTCGACTGACAACAAAGCGCGCGTCGGAGCCGGCCTTGGCCTGTCCGTCGTCAAGGCCATCGTCGAAGGACAGGGCGGCCAGGTGGGTGTCGACGAGCGCCGCGGCGGTGGGTCCATCTTCTGGTTCACTCTTCCCCTTGTGGAGGAAACAGTATGAAAGCCCTTGTCGTCGACGATGACCGCGTGCTGGCCGATGTCCTGGCTTTTACGCTGCGTCGCGAGGGGTTTGATGTTGTCCAGGCTCACGATGGGGCCGAGGCCATCGAGCGCTGGACCGAACACCAGCCTGACCTGATCATCCTCGACGTCAACCTGCCACGCCTCGACGGCTTTGCCGTATGCCGCCACATCCGCCGGGAATCTGATACGCCCATCGTCCTTCTCACGGTGCGTGGCGAGGAAGATGATATTATCCACGGCCTCGAGACCGGCGCCGACGATTATATCACCAAACCCTTCAGCCCGCGCCAGCTCGTCGCCCGCGCCCATGCCGTGCTGCGCCGTGCGGCGCGCACCCCATCCCCTGCTGTGCGCGCCGTGGCCCTCCTGACCCTCGATCCCGCCCGGCGCGAGTTGTCGATCTCGGGCGCCGAGCCTGTGTCGCTCACTGCCCTGGAGAACCGGCTGCTTGATTACCTGCTGCTCAACGCCGGGCACGTTCTGACTGCCGACGCGATCATTGCCCACGTGTGGGGCGCGGAAGGTGGCGACCGCGATATGCTGCGCCAGCTTGTCCATCGCCTGCGCACCAAGCTCGAGCAAGCGTGCCACGCGGCTGGCGCCGATTGCGATCCGCCCCCCGCCTACATTGAAACTGTGCCCGGCCTCGGCTATGGCATCGTCGTCATCCCCGAGCGCTGAACCCGCTATTTCACGATCCTCCGAGCTGCGGTGCTAACCACCCATCGAGGGCTACCTTTTGACCTTTTGACCGTTTTCCTGGTGTGATCGAGGACTCGATCGGAAACAATCATCCCCTCTTCCATTGTCAACCCCGCCAAAACCTGCTATAATACGCGCCGCACGCATTCTGAATACCGGACAGAGGCATGGGTGAGTTAGGAGAGCGGCTGCGCGCCGCTCGTGAGGAAAAAGAGCTTTCCATCCAGCAGATCGCTGACGCGACCCGCATTCCCGTCAGCTATGTGCAGGCACTGGAAGAGGAGAATCTCGATCTCTTTTCCAGTTCGCTTCACGCCCGCGGCTTTTTGCGCAATTATGCGGCCTTTCTCGGGCTTGACCCCGACGAAGCGATCTCGGCCAGCGAAGTGCTGAGCAGCATGAGCCGCAGCAAAAAGGCAGTCGGCTCTGTTCCCCTGCCCACCACCCCTGCCCGTCACTTTTCCACTCTTGGTGCCGACTTTTTGCTCTTGCTCGTCGTCGGCGCACTCCTCGCCCTCAGTGGCTTTTCTGTCTATCTTCGTCAGAACCATGTCGAGCCTATGGCCACCGCCGGCCCACCCCTCACCCCAACTGCTACTGCCTTGCCGGCGCTCGAAGGCACGGCATACAAGATGGACGTCTACCTCAACTACCCCGAACACAAGGTCGACGTGCGCCAGCGCATCGACTATACCAACATTACCAGCCAGACCCTGCAAAACCTGGTGCTCAATGCCCACCCCAACGACAACCACAAGAACCTCGATATCCACGACATCAAGATCGACGTCGACGGCGAGCTCGTCGAGCCTGACATCTCGGCCCTCGCCGTTCGAATCGAGGTCGAGCTGCCACGCCCGCTGCCTCCCGGCAGGCACGTCACTCTCTACCTTGACTATACCCTCAACCTGCCGCGCGTGGAGCCCTCGTCCGAGTTTGTCAAGGGCACTTTTGGCTACTCGAAGCAGTCGGTCAGCCTCGGCAACTGGTATCCTGTCGTTGCGCCCTATCGAGAGCGAGAAAACAAAGGCTGGTATGGCCAGACCTATTTCCCGGTGGGCGACCCGTATGTGAGCGAGGTTGCCGACTATGAGGTGACCATTACCACTACCCAGGGTGTGGTGATTGCCGGTACGGGTGCCGAGACGCACGACGGAGAACGCTGGCACTTTGTCGCCGAGCAGGCTCGCTCCTTTGCCTTTGCGGCGAGCGACCAGTACGAAGTGGCGACCACCCAGGTGGGCGGGGTCACCGTCTATTCCTACTACTTTCCTGCCCACCAGGAAGCTGGCGAGGCAGCCCTTCAAACCGCCGTGCAGGCCATCGAGCTCTTTTCCGAGCTTTATGGCTCGTACCCCTATGCCGATTATCGTGTTGCCGAGACCGAGTTCGCGGGGGGCATGGAGTTCACCGGCCTGACCTTCCTTGGCTCTCCCTTCTACGAAGAGTATGACGGCACGAGCCGTACCCCGCTCATCCCGCTCACCGCCCACGAGGTGTCGCACCAGTGGTTCTATGGCCTCGTTGGCAGCGACCAGGTGGTTGAGCCGTGGCTCGACGAGGCACCTGCCGAGTACAGCGCGCTTCTCTACTACGAGCGCTACCTGCCCGACGACGTCGAGTGGTGGTGGTTCTATGCCGTCGACCAGTGGGCGCCCGCCGGGCAGGTCGACTCTATGCTCTTTCTCTTTGATGGCGGCAACCCGCGCGAGTATTTCGACGCCGTCTACCGCCGCGGCGCCATGTTCATGCGCGACCTGCGCGAGACGATGGGCGATCCTGCCTTCTTTGGCTTCCTGCGCGAGTACCAGCGCCGCCACGCCTATCACATCGCCCGCTCGCTCGATTTTTTCACCGTCGTGCGTGAGTTCACGACCGCCGACCTCGTCCCGTTGCAAGAAGAATACTTTATGCAACGCTTGCCCGGCCAGCCATGATCCATCTGCGCACCAACCGGCTCCTGTCCACCCTGCTACTAGTCATCGCCACGGCCTGGTTCGTCTGGATTGGCGAGGCAGCCATGGCGTCGCTCCCCCTCTTGCCGGGCTCGGGTGAGATGCATGGACCCTCGGCGACGCCCCAGGCTGTGGCCCAATCTACTCCCACCGCTGCCGTCACAACCAGGCCGCTCCCCAGCCCATCGCCCACGCCGACCGCCCTGCCCACCAATACCCCCAGCCTCTCTCCGACTGCTTCCCCCACCAACCGACCCACACCTACACCCACGGCATTGCCCCTGCCCACGCCCACGCCGCCACCTGCCGGCACCATCATCGGCTATTCCGTCGAGGGGCGGCCTATCACCGCCCACCGCATCGGCACCGGCCCCATCAAGGTCGTTCTCGTTGGCGACATCCACGGTGCGTACGAGGCCAACACCCATGAGCTGGCGCAGCAGCTCCTCGCTCATTTTCAGGCGCACCCCGCCGACATCCCGCCACGCGCCAGCCTCTGGATTGTGCCCACCATGAACCCCGACGGCCTGGCGGCAGGCACGCGCTGGAACGCGAACGATGTAGACCTGAACCGTAATGCCGATACCGATCTCGACGGCTGCGCGGGAAACGATTGGTCGCCCGATACCGTAGGGCTGGAGGGCAGCTATCCTGGTGCGGGCGGTGCCTATCCCTTCTCTGAGCCCGAGTCGGTCGCAGTGCGCGACTTGCTTGACGATGCCTGGATCGCCATCTTTTATCATAGCGCCGCAGGCGGCATCTATCTTGATTCCTGCCAGCGCCACGAACCCACGGCGCGCCTGGCACAGGTCCTCTCTGATGCCACTGGCTACCCTGTGCCGGAAGAGGGGTGGACCGGCTATCGCATCACGGGCGATTTGACCGACTATCTCGCCGGGGAGGGGGTCGCCGCCGTCACCGTCGAGCTGACCGACCACGACGATCCGGAGTTTGACCGTAACCTTGCGGGCGTGCGCGCCGTCCTCGCCGCCGCTGCCGACATTGTCGCGGCGGACGTGGAATCGGCCGGCGCGTCTTGTACCTGGCTCGACGGCGACAACACGGGCACCTGGTCTTTTGACGCCGGCGCGTTCCTGCACCCCATCGCCCTGGAGGTGATCGACGGCACTGCCTACCTGCTTGACGGTGGGCGTGTCCTCGCTCTCGATCTCGCCGCCCCTGCCCCTGCTCGCCTGCTTCTGGCTTCAGGGGATGACGTCGAGCAGGCACGCCCTGAGGAGGGCCGAAGGGTTCGCGTCCTGGAGTTGCTCGACCTCGCGTCTGATGGCACTTTTCTCCTGGCCCTCGA
Organism: Anaerolineae bacterium; assembly: GCA_016929795.1. The sequence goes on along the minus strand of JAFGIA010000156.1, from coordinate 2,976 downwards.
CCGTGCCGGCGACGTATACCGCTACGACCCCGCCTCTGACGCGTGGAATGTGGAGCGCTACGGCCGCCCTTCCGGCGCCACTTCTGACCACTATTTCGTCGCCCTCGCGGCGTCGCCCGACAGTCGCTACCTGCTTGAAACGACGCACGAGGAGGTGTGGCAATTCGCGCCTGGCTCGCGCGGCAGGGCCGCGGTCGAGCTGCCCCAGGCCCGAGATGTTGACCTCAGCGCCGGTGCCGGTGCCGTCTCGGGTACCCTCTGGGTGCTGACGCGCGCTCTCAACAATCCTGTCGGCAGCCTGCTCCGCTACCCACCCGCCTCGTTCGAGGCCAGCGTTGACATCATGCATCCGCGCCAGGTCGTCGCCACGCAGCGCACGGTCTATCTCCTGGACCGCGCCGGCCGGCGCATCCTGGCCCTCGATCCCGCCACCGGCGCGCTTGACGGCGTCTACCAGTTTCCCGATCGCCGTGCCGCCAGCACCCTGTGGGCCGATCCGGCGGGGGAGGCCCTGATCCTCGCCGGCCGCGACACGCTCTATTTCTACGACCAGCCCGACCGCCAGGCGGAGGTTTCTGGCGGCCCATTGCTTGGCGGCCCGCAGCCTCACGACCTGGCGCTGCTTGCCAGCCTGCGCGGCCTGCGGGCGCCGATCGAGGGTGCCCATATCACCAACCGCGATTTTCAGATGCCGGGCGCGCCGCGTCACTACCGCCTCGGTGTCCACGAGGGGATCGACTTTTACAGCCACACCGTCGGGGTGACGGTCAAATCCGGCACCCCGGTGCACGCCGTGGCTGATGGCGTCGTCGTCCGTGCCCTGGTCGATTACCAGCCCCTGACACGCACTCAGGCGAATGATTGGTACGACCGCTGCACCAGCCTCGGCTACACCCCCGCCGACGTGCTCGACGGCTACCGCGGCCGGCAGGTGTGGATCGACCACGGTGGCGGTATCGTGTCGCGCTATGCCCACCTCTCCGCCATCGAGCCCGGTATCGTGGAAGGCGTCAAAGTCAAGCAGGGCCAGATCATTGCCGCCGTCGGCAACTCGGGCACGCCTGGCTCGCTCGACAGCGCCACCTACGATGCCCACCTCCACCTCGAGATCTGGTTCAACGACGCTTTTGTCGGCCAATTCCTGCGCCCCATCGAGGCGCGCGAATGGATTGAGAAGATATTGCGATGAAGCCAAGAGTTATTGTTCTGATCGTGTTCCTGGTCGCCCTGCTGGCTGGCGGCATCTGGGGCTGGACGGAGTACCAGGATCTGCGCGCCAGCTATGACGCCTACCGGGCCTTTATCCAGCCTGGTGCCCGCGTCGCCGGCATCGACGTCGGCTGGCTCACTCCCGAGCGCGCCCGCGAAAAAGTCACCGCCGAGGTCGCCGCCCCCTACTATCGCGACATGGAGCTCCACTACCGCGAGCATACCTATACCCTGTCGCCCGTCGACGACCTCGGCCTGTGCATTCCGGTCAACGAGATGGTGGCGCAGGCGGTCGCCGCCAGCCACCGGTATGACTATTGGGAGGGGTTCCAGGCGTGGGTGCAGGGCGAGGTGTTTCGTCTCGATCTCGACGTGCCCTTTGAGATGACGTTCGACGAGTCGGCGGCAGAGGCCCATATTGAGCAGATCGCCACCGAGAATGACGTGCCGCCCACCGAGCCGATGGTTGATGTCCAGGCGCTCACCTTCTACCCCGGCCGGCCAGGCCACCACCTCGAGGTCGAGCTGGCTGTCGAGCTTGTCAACGAGCGGGTGCCCGACCCCGCTGTGCGCCAGATCGACCTGTCCGGCACCGTCGACGAGCCGAACCAGAGCCGTGCCCGCATCGAGTCGATGCTCAGCACTCTCGGCCCCGTCATGGCCCGCGCCCCTGTGCCCCCCAGCTACTACACTGCCACCCTGCCGATCAGCACCACCGGCGGCATCGAGGGTACGCCCACCGTCGACTATACCGGGCCTGTCACCTGGACTTTTCCCCAGTTCGCCGGCTACTCTGGCCCGCTGACCGAGACGACCGGCTTCTTTTTCGACCCCGGTGAGCCTGGCTACACCTTTAACGTCACCCGTGCCGTGGCGCAGGCCGAGCTGTGGGTCAATGCCGGCATGACCGATCCGATCGTGTTTGAGGCGGAAGAGGTGCCGCCGCCGCCCATCACGCCCGACCTCCTCCTGCCGCCCCTCGAGGAGAGGCTGGCGAAATTCCCCGGCGTCGTCAGTTTGCTTGTCAAGAATCTCGAGACGAACGAGGTTCTCTACGACTCGAACATGGACTATGTCCTGTCGGGCATGAGCCTTGTGAAGATCGGCATTATGGTCGAGGTGTACCGCGCCCGGGGGGGCGAGGTCGATGAGGAGACGCACCAGCTTCTCCTGAGTATGCTTGGCAGCAGCTCGAGCAATCCAGCCGCCAATTTTTTGCTCGCATCCGTCGGCGGTGGCTCAGCCACCCAGGGCGCAGCGCGCGTCACCAAGACGATGCAGGGCCTCGGCTATGCCAATTTTCGTATTTGCGCGCCCTATGTCATCCCCGATGCATGGTACGATGCGGGGGAGATCGTCTGGACCCTCTGGCAGGCGCCCGATCCGGGTGTGCCGCGCTACGATCGCTGCATCCGCGCCACGCCGCGCGAGATGGCGAACCTGGTCGAGTCGATCCAGCGCTGCACCGAGGACACTGGCCCGCTGCGCAAGGCCTACCCGGACGTCTTTACGCCCACCGTGTGCACCGAAATGATCGACATCATGGCTGCCAACGACCTGCGCAACCTGCTTGGCGCCGGCATCCCGCCCGAGATCAAGCTCGCTCATAAGCATGGCTATTCCGGCTATGACGTGCCCTGGGGCGACACCCGCGCCGAGGTCGGCATCGTCTACTCGCCTGGCGCCACCTACCTGGTCAGCTTTTACATCTGGCAGGACACACCCTGGATCGACTTTGGCATCAATCAGCCCCTCTACCGCGATGTC
>JAFGIA010000155.1 GCA_016929795.1 Anaerolineae bacterium | reverse complement strand
TTTCCCCCAGCAGGTGGGGCATACGCCGCGTTTCGAAGGCCAAAACGCGGGTGCCGTCCCTACAGAATCTAGTTCGCCAACAGTATCTTTAAAAGTGCGTTGCACCTCCGTATCAGCGGCTGAGCACCGGCGGGCGCGTGTAAACCACCACGCTGGCGATCAGGCGATCGCCACGCTTCTCGCCCCAGGCCCGGACAAAGCTCAGCTCGCCCACCTCTTCGATCGACCCCGGCCTCAGCTCCTGGTACAGCTTTCCATCCGACAGCGCCGCGTCAATCTTGGTAAAGGTCAGATCTACATAGAGGCTCGTATCGCGGGTCACGACCACCTCGTGGATCTTGCCCGTCGCGTTGGTCACCGAGAAGGAACCGTCGTCGTTCCTGGCGAGCACAAACCCACCCTTCGTCTCGTCGACAAAGAGGCTGTTGTCATAGCGCCGGGCAAAAGCGCCGGCCACGTCCGGTTCCACGTCGGGATATTCCTCGGCCCTCACCCACTCAGCTTCGACGCTCTGCCCATTTCCGGTGCCAACTCGAACGGTCCGCCCCTCTTCACCCTCGGCAGCGGCACCCAACAGCCGCCCGCCCACGAACGCCCCCGCCGCCAGGACCAGGACCAGAGCCACACTGCTAGCCGCAATCAACACTACCCGTTTCATCGTTCGTCTCCTCAATCGTCAATCGTCAATCGCATCACTCGTACCCCAGCGCCTCAATCGGATCCAGCCGCGACGCGCGCAGCGCCGGATAGAGGCCAAAGGAAATGCCAGTCCCCAGTGCCACAGCCAGGGCGAGTGGGATGCTGCCAGGGTCGAGCACAGCCATACCCTGGTTGAGGGCAGCGGCGGCAGGGATGGCTAGCACCCCTACAGCCACCCCCAGCAGGCCGCCTGCCCCACTCAACAGCATCGCCTCGAACAGGAACTGGCGAACCACATCCCGGCGCCGCGCGCCCACCGCCAGGCGGATGCCGATCTCGCGCGTGCGCTCACTGACGCTCACCAGCATCACGTTCATGATGCCAATGCCGCCCACTACCAGCGACACGACCGCCAGGGCGATCAGCAGCACCGAGAAGGCACGCGCTGCTTCCTGCCGGGCACCCAGCAGGTCTTGTTTGGTCGTCAGGGCAAAGTCATCCTGCCAGTCGCCCATCTCGTCCTTTTCCACCCCGTGGCGCCCGCGCAGGTAGGCCGCCACATGGCCTTTCGCCTCGGCCATATGGCCCTCGTCGATGACGTGAGCCACGATCGAGACCGACGGCTCCCTTTCATACAGGTTGTGGATGGCCGTGCCGATGGGCAGGTAAATTCCCTCGTTGAGGTTGGTGGCGTAGCGCTGCTGCGGATCGGTCGTCTCCAGCTCGGCCAGCACACCGATCACCAGGCAGCGCTGGCGGTTCACCCAGATCGTCTCACCCACAGGATCGTCGCCCTCGAACAGGTCGGCGGCCGTTTGTGAAGCCACCACACAGACGTCCGCGTCGGCTGCTACCTCGGCCGGGGCAAAGATGCGGCCGAGGGCAAGAAACGCCTCTTCTGTCAGCGGCTCGCCTTCCGGCCAGCCGGCTGGCTGGAACTGGCCGGTGGCGATCACCGACACCAGCGCATCGGCAGTGGTGCCTGTGACCGTCAGATCGATGGCCCTTCGGCCGCGCCGCACCTTGCCCTCGTCGCTCACCGACATCTCGACCCGGTCCACCAGCTCCACCGCCGCCGGCAGCAGCAGCCCATCCTCGTAGCTGAGCGGCTGGCCATAGGGCACCAGGACGCCGTCCTCCAGTGCCTGCTTGGCGCTGATCCGGATCTGGTCAGAGCCGAGGAAACGATAACTCGATTCGACGGCGGCCCGCGCCCCCTGGCCCAGCGCCAGCGTGGCCATCACCGAGGCCACGCCGATAATGATCCCGAGCGCCGTCAGGGCCGCGCGCAGCTTGTTGGCCGCCACGCTCCCCATCGCCGTAAGAATCGTATTCCTCACGCTCATCACTCCCCCCATCCCCCATCCCCCATCCCTGCTACCCAATGATCTCCCCATCCTGCATCTGCACGACGCGTCCTGCACGCGCCGCGACGAGGGCGTCGTGCGTCACCAGGAGCAGGGTGCGCCCGCTGGCGTGAACCTCTGCCAGCAGATCGAGGATCTCGCCGCCGGTCCGGCTGTCCAGGTTGCCCGTCGGCTCGTCAGCCAGGAGCAGGGCCGGTCCGGCGACCAGGGCACGCGCAATGGCCACCCGCTGCCGCTCGCCGCCCGACAGCTCGGTGGGCCGGTGCCCGGCCCGGTGGGCGAGCCCAACCTGATCGAGGACGGCCGCCGCGCGCTGCCTCACCTCAGCCACCCGCCCCGCGTACAAAAGTGGCAGGGCGACATTGTCCAGCGCGGTGAGACGGGGCAGTAGATGAAAAACCTGAAAGACAAAGCCGATGCGCGCGTTGCGCACACGAGCGCGCTCGTCGTGCGACAGCCTGCTCACGTCGCGGCCCTCCAGCCGGTAGCTGCCCGCCGTGGGCGTGTCGAGGCAGCCGAGCAGGTGCATCAAGGTCGACTTGCCGCTGCCCGACGGCCCCGTCAAGGCCACAAACTCACCCGGCGCGACAGCCAGATCCACACCGCGCAGCGCCGGCACCTCGGTGCTGCCCAGGTGATACGTACGGGCCAGGCCATGGGTCTCGATCACCGGCACGAGCGCTCCGGGCTGTGTCATTGGCTCACCACCTCCTCGCCTTCCCTTAAACCGTCCACAATCTCGATATAGACGTCGCCGCGCTGACCGGTGTGCACCAGGCGCTCTTCGATCCCGCTGCCTGTCCATACCTGCACGGTGGCCGTGCCGTCGCCGCGGGCCTGCACCAGGGCCCGCGGCAGGCGCAGCACGTCGTCCCGTGAAGCGACGAAGATCGAGGCGTCGACCGTCATGCCCGCCACCAGCCCTTCGGGCAGGCGCAGCACGTCGTCCAGGGTGATATACACGGGGTAGAGAGGGCGGTCGCCGGGTAAACGCTGCGGAACGATGCGCGCCACGTGACCCTCTGTCTCACCCTCCGGCCAGGCATCGAAAAAGAGTGTGACCTCCTGGCCAGCCTGCACCAGGGGCAGGTCCTCTTCGACCACGCTGGTTTCGATCTCGAGGGCCGCAGGCTCAGTCAGCACCACCAGGCCGCCGCTGGCGAGCACAATCTCGCCCACGTGCGCCTCGACCGCCACCACCACACCATCGAACGGCGCGCGGAGCGTGGCCGCCGCCAGATCGGCCCGGGCCCGGTTCAGCGCCCGCTCGGCCGCCTGCACGGCGATCTCTGCTTGCGCCAGGGCGGCCGCCGGGAGGCCGGCCCGGAGCTGGGCCAGGTCGGTTTCAGCTTTCGCCACTTGCAGCTCGGCCAGGTGCACCTCGTCCTTCGATGGGCCGGCCTCGAGCTGGGCAAGCGCCGCCCGCATCGCAGCCAGTCGCGCCCGCGCCGCAGCCACCTCCGCCTCCGCTGCCGGGCGGCTGGCCGCCTCGAAGGCAGCTCGGGCGGCGCGGTGGGCGATCGTCGCCTGCTGGAGGGCGAGCGACTGGGGCAACAGCCCTACGTCAGCCCGATCCCTGACCTGGTCGTAGGCTGCCTGCGCCTGCTGCACCACCACTGCGGCGCGCTCCAGCTCCGCCTGCGCCTGGGCTACAGCCCTGGGATCGGGGGCGGATTCCAGGGCTGCCAGATCCTTCTCGGCCGCAGCCACGCCGGCCCTGGCAGTTGCCACTTCGGCCGCGGTAGGGCCCGCGCGCAGGCGACCCAGATCGGCCTCGGCCCGGGCCAGCGCCAGCTCGGCGGCAGCCAGCTCGGCCGCCGTCGGGCCAGCCTGGAGCTGCACCCACTGCGCCCGGGCCACCCCCAGATCGGCCTTGGCTGCGGCAATCTTCTCCGCAAGCGGCGCGGGATCGAGCTGGACCAATACCTCGCCAGCCTGCACTGGCTCGCCGGCCCGCACGGGCACCTCTGCGATCTGGCCGCTGACGCCCGCGGACAGGGTGACCTGGTGGGTGGCGACGAGTTGGCCGGGCGCGGTGACGGTTTGCTGCACATTGCCGCGCGTCACCTCGACGGTGGTTGGGGCCTGGGCGGCAGAGGTGGCCCTGCTCTGGGCGCTGTGTGTGCCCAGGTAGCCCGCGCCGCCCACCAGGGCCAGGGCCAGCACGATGAACAAAATTACCCAACGCCTCATCGAAAACACCTCCCCGCAAGTTACCCTCATCATAACAAGGGCAGGTTTCGGGAAGGTTTCATCCAGATTACGGTTTCTTAATCCTGGCGAGTGTCTCTTTACAACAGGCAGGGGCAGCGTGGGAGCCACCCCTGCCTGTTGTAAAGAGGGTGGACGGTCTTATTTTGTCAGGCGGTAGCCGATGCCGGGCACAGTCAGGATCAGCGTGGGGCGGCCGGGGTCGAGCTCGACCTTTTCGCGCAGGCGGCGGATGTGGACGTTGACGGTACGCTCGCTCTCCACGTCGGCATCGTAGCCCCACACTGCGTCGAGGATCTGGGCGCGTGACAGCGCCTGCCCGGCGTTCCGGGCCAGGTAGACCAACAGCCGGAACTCGGTGGGGGTCAGGTTGAGGAGCTCGCGGCCGCGCTGCACCTGGCCCCGCCCACGGTCGATGACCAGGTCGCCGGCGTAGAGCAAGTCGCCGCCAGGCGCCGCCAGATCGCCATACGCACGCCGCAACTGCGCGCGGATGCGCGCCAGCAGCTCGCGCAGGCTGAAGGGCTTGGTGACATAGTCGTCGGCGCCCACCTCCAGCCCCACCACCTTGTCCGTCTCTTCACTGCGCGCCGTGAGCATGATCAGCGGCTGGTGGAGGCCCACCTGGCGCATCTGGCGGCAGACGTCAAACCCCGACAGATCGGGCAGCCGGATGTCGAGCAAAATCAGGCCGGGAGGGTGTGCGCGGGCGTAAGAGAGAGCCTCTGCACCGCTCCCTTTCCAGGTCACAACATACCCCTCGCGCTCCAGCCCTTCCTTGAGAGTCCGGGCCAGGGTTGGATCATCCTCGACGAGAAGGATCTGTTCGGTCATCTCGCGTAATACTTGCCATAGACCACCACGTCGTGGACGACGCAAAAGCCGGCGGACTCGTAGGTAGCGAGCGCGCCGTCGCGATAGTTGTCGGTTTCCACATAGACCGTGCGGGCGCCGTGCTGGTGCAGGCGCCGCAGCGCCTCGCGCAGGATCGCACGCCCCAGGCCCAGACGGCGGTGCTCGTCGTGGACGCCGAGGGGCTCGATCTGGCCGCTCACCTCTCTGTGGCTCATCCTGTCGAGCCAGGCGACACAGAACGCAGCCAGGCTGCCATCCGGCGCGACGGCGACGAGGTCCAGGTCCGGCACATACTCCGGGTGGCGCAGGGTGCGCGCCCGCCATTCGGGCGTCATGTTCGTCGTGCCAAATGCGGCGCGGTGCAGCGCGACGTAGGCTTCCACTTCGCTCTCGCCCGCCAGGGGACGGATGGTGTACCCCGGCGGCACAGGGGAGTCGGGCCATGGGTCCGAGGCCGGGCGCCCCATGAGCACCTTTGACCATGAATCCTCGCCCCTGTCTGCCTGATCGGCAAAGCCAGCCTCCTCGAGGTTGCGCCGCCTGGCGGTGTGGTGCGCAAAGAGGTGGATGAACCAGGCGGGGAGGCCCTGCCCCGCGTCCAATAGATCACGCGCCCGAGAGTCGGCCCAGGCGAGGACGTCACGGTGCAGCTTCATGTCGGCAGCCGGCTTCAGGGCATAGTCGATGGTCCAGAAGGGCTTTTGCATGACAGCCCAGGCGAGCAGGTGTCCATGCCCATCGAGCCACAGCCCGACATTGCCCGCATCATCGAGCGCCCACGAGCTCAAGCGCCAGGGCAGGTCAGCCACATGCTCATTGTCCGCGGGAAAACGATGGGCCAGGTCGGCCATTGCCGCCAGGTCAGGGGCTCCGTGAAAGCCGCGCTGAATTATGTCCATGGATGATCTTGGCCCTTTCTGTTTTCAATTGACCGTGATCGTCACCTCATAGATCTCTTCACCGCCGGCAAACACCACGCGCAGCCGGTAGGTCGTCGTCACCGTTGGCGATACGGTCTTTTGCCCGTCGGGCCCTGTCACCGGGGCGCCGTCGAGATAGATGGCGCGCACGTTTTCCACGTGCCAGTGCAGCACCGTCGAGCTGCCCGCCGGGATGCTGGTGCGGTCGGCCCAGAAGCGCACCACCCTCCCCGACGGCTTTGTCGCCGTCGGCGCCTGTGTGGGTGGCGGCTGGCTCGCCTGGGCGGCGCGCAGGTCGTCGAGGTAGATTGTGCCGCTGCCGCTAAACCCATCGGGCACGTCGTCGAGCACCAGGGCACGAAAGGCGATAGGGTAGTCGAGAGCGCCGTTGTTGGTGCCGTCGATGTGCGTCGTCGGCCAGGGCGCACTGGTGTCGAGCCACGCCGTCATCTGCTGCCAGCCCGTGTGCTGCACGCGCCCCAGGGGGAACTGCCACGTCTGACCCCCTGCGTCGCGCACCCAGATGTTCAAAAAATGCCCGGAGCCATCGCCATACACCCACGCACTGACCTGGTTGGGCGTCCCGCCGATGTTGTGCTGCTGCGTAAAGACGACATAGTCGTTGCCGGCGCTGGGAAAATTGTAGGCCAGCTTGCCGGCGTACGATCCACCATGCACCTGCTCCTGTGCCTGGGTAAAGGTGCCGTTCGCCTCATCGCCGCGCTTCCATGTGCCAAACGTCTCAAAATCGGCGATCAGGCCCGGTTCTGCCGGTGGCTGAGCCGTCGGCGGCTTGCGCGTGGCCGTGGGCACGACGGTCGGCTCGGCCGTGGCCGATGGCGCAGGCAAGGTCTCGGTTGGCGTAGGGGGCGGGGTATCGCTGGGCGGGATCAGGGTGGCAGTCGACTCGACCAGCGTTGCCGCCGGCTCGGGCGAGGGAGCCCGTGTGTCCGTGGGCGGCGGGACTGCCGTGTCCATCCTCTCCACGCCCTCAGTCGGCAGCATGGGCACGTCGGTGGGCTGTACCTGCCCCTCCTCACCCGCCGCCGGCGTCGCCGTGATCCTCACCACGTACACCGGCCCCCCCGGCCTGTCACGCAGGGCGAAAAAGAGGGCAAGGGCGATCGCGATCAGGAGTAGCAGAGCCACCACAATGCCGACAAGCGACCCCCACGACCGCCCGGCGCGGGCGCCGCTCGGGACCATGCGGGTTGCTGCGTCGGGCACGGCGGCAGCCGGCCGCTCACTGCGCCGTGCCGGGGCGGGCGCCTGCACCGCCGTGCCGGCCCCCAGCGCCGCCAGCAGTACCGTCTGCCCGACGCGGATCTTGTCTCCGTTGCTCAGCGGCTGCACCCCTTTCACCCGCTGGCCGTTGACATAGGTGCCGTTGGCACTCTCCAGGTCCTCGACGGCATACCGTCCATCCTGAAAGAGGATAGCGGCGTGGTGGCGCGAGGCCTTACCATCGTCCAGCTCCACGCTGTTGCCCGGCCCGCGCCCGATCGTGATGCGTCCCCGGGTCAGCGGGATGCGCTGGCCCGTGTGTTCCACCACCAGAAAAGCGCTTTCTCGATCCGTACGATCTATCATCTGCTTGTCTCCTGCGAATCGATCCGCCGGTCAGGGGTGCGTCGCCCCCGCCGAGTTGCCCGGCTAGAATTGCATCACATCGATCGCGCTCACCGCCCCCGAGCGAGCGGCACGCCGGCCGCGCACAGTGGGCAGCGCTCGGGCACCCACAGCCCACGTTCCACGGCCGCGAGGCGGACAAAGGGCACAGCGTAGCGGCATGCGATCTCGGCACCAGCAGGGCCGAGGGCCAAGAGGCAGGCAATGCCGGCCGGCGTCGCGCCGATCTCCAACAGTGCTTCCAGCGTGGCACTCACCGCCGATCCGGCATTGATCGCGTCGTCGACGACCAGGACGCGCCTGGCGTGCACGGCCGGGCCAAGCGCCGACGGAAGCGCATAGCTCACACTGCCATCAGGTGAAACATAGCGCGCGGCAAAGCTCAAGCCCACACCCAACTCGACGGCGACGAGCTGCGCCAGCAAGGCACCGCCCACCAGCGGACCACACACGACATCGGGTTCGATCGTCGCGACGTGCTGTGCCAGGGCGGCTGCCCACCTACGCGTGCGCTGCGCGTCGACGAACAGGGTATCGAGGTCCAGCCACAGGTCGCCGTGGTGGCCCGATTCATAACGAAAATGCCCGCGCTGCGCCCTCGCGGCAGTCAATAGTTCGTGTTGAATCGTGGGCGGCACGCTCCTTCCGGCGGTTGCCATCAGCCGTGTCACCCCTTGCGCCCCACGCACATCAGATGCGGGCTGGCGCCCAACAGCGACGGCTCAGCCTCCAGGCGCGCCAGCAGATCCAACAGCAGGACGCGCCTGTCGTCCACCGCCCAACTCCGGTCCAGGTCGGGCATCACGTAGGCCAGCCCCTCGACAGCCAGCAGCGCTTCCGGATCGAACCCGGCAGCCGCAACCTCGGATCGCAGCTCGTCGGGGTGGTGGAAAAAGGTGTCGGTAAAATACTCGGCTTTGCCCGTCGGGTTACGGTGCTGCCCGTCGACCAGGTCACGCTCCACGATCTGCCAGAAGGCGGGATCGAACATGTAGCCGCTGTGCATGCCGTCGATGGCCGACGCAAAACGGCTGATCGCGGCAGCAAAGACACGTCCGCCCGGCCGGAGCACACGGAAAGCTTCTGATAGGGCGCGCACCCTGTGGTCGCGGTCGACCAGGTGGTACAGCGGCCCCATCAGCAACACGGCCGTGGCAGATGCGTCCTCAAAATCCAGCCGGCGCGCGTCGCCCACGCGGCAGGTGGAGATCGGCGACTCGGGCTGCGCCGCCGACGCGGCCCGCGCCTGCTCCACGTGCAACAGCACAGGATCGACCAGGTGCACCTCGTACCCCTCGGACGCGAGCCAGCACGCATAGCGCCCCGCCGCCCCGCCCACGTCAAGCACCACGCCGGGCGGCGGCGCCAGGTAGCGACGCACGATCGATTGTGTGCGTACATACTCGACCTGTCCCCAGGACGAGGACAGCCGTCCCTGTTCATCGTACCGGCTGTAGTGATCCTGGACCATCCGCATGATCTCGTCCGGCTGCTGCACGCCGCCCCCCTTGTCTGCCTCGTTTGCACTGCCCGAAGTGTATCATACACTACAAACGATGTCAACCACACCGCGGCCTCCTGGTCTCCCCTGAGGCTTCGAGACACCTTCTTGTCAACCACGTCAAGACGTGGTATACTCAATGCCAGACCAGTCGATCCAGAAGAGCTTGTGAATGGGTCAAGCATGGCCACATCCTATGCACGGTTGAGCAATCTGGCACGCAGTCTCTGTTGGCACATGCCGGCCGATGAATCCGGCGCGCGCAGGCCGCTCGTGATCCTGCTCCATGGCCTGGGCGGCGACAGCAGCGACTGGATCGCTCCCTTCCAGGATCGCAACTGGCCATACAATCACCAGCGCCCTCCCGACGAGGTGGACCTGGGAGAGCACCGCGTGCCCCCCCTGCGCCTGCCCGGCATCGACACCTATCGCTTGCTCTCGCCACGCCTGACGAGCAACGACCGTGGGGCCGGCGGCAGCGACGACAGGAGCTGGTGGCACGCGCTTCTCAGCGCCGGTTTTGCCACCATCACCTACTCACAGGTTTCAGGGTTGATGGTCCCCTTTGGCAAGGGCCCCGTGGCTCAATTCAAACATTTCATGGCGGTGCTGCGCGAGGATCTGCTGCCCGCGCCCGAGTATCAGGGACGACAGGTCATACTCATGGGCCACAGCCGCGGCGGACTCATCGCGCGCGCCTACCTGGGGGATGCCGACGTCAAGGCCGGCGAGGGTCTCAGATTCCCGATCGTGCGCGGGCTGATCACCATCTCGTCACCCCACCAGGGCAGCCAGATGGCGCTGCTCGACGACAAAATCATCTCCTTCCTGTCGAGGGCGCAGAGGGTGGTACGTATCGTGGCGCGCCACGCCGGCGACCGGGGAATCGAGCGGCTCAAGAAAATGATCGATGACTATGTGGGCGTGTATGGCGACGAGATCGAGCCTGACAGCCCCCTTTTCCGCGCCCTGGAAGCACAGGAACCGATCCGCGCCGGCGTGCGTTGCATCTCTGTGGGCGGCACCTCGCCACGCCTGCTGCGCCTCTACGTGTGGCGCTACCGGGGCAGCAGCTTCCTGCTGCGCCGGGGCGCCAGTGGCAAGCTGCGCTTTCTGTGGCGGGCGAAACCGGTCGAAGCCAGGCTCGTGTCACCCATCCCCGATGGCCTGCCCCTCAAGCGGCTCAGGATCGACATGGACGAGGTGCTGCCTGGCCTGGGCGACGGCCTGACCGCCAACAAGCGCTGCCGCTTCCCTGCGTCCTTTGACACCGAAGAGCATCTCTCCTTTCCCCTCAGCCATGCCGAAGAACTGTGGGATCGGGCACTCCAGGCGGAGATCATCGAACGCCTGAACACATTTGCCTGACGGTTCTGACACCAGCCTGGGTTGGCATCCTCCCGAAATAGTGCTATAATATCTTTCTTGAAATGCAAACCGAGGAGAGATCGTTGACGATCGGCACGTTGCAGCAATCATCGGCGGCTGCCAACCCTCCCCGGGCGGAAGAACTCCCACCGCCCGCGACAGCGCACATCCCACAGACCATCGAGCCCGCCTTGCGCCGGCACCTGGGCATCCCCGACGATGCCCGGCAGGTGCTCATCTTTGGCGAGTCGAGCCATTGGGATCCCAACTGGCTGCGTACGTCGGACGAGTATTACAGGCAATACGTGGAGCCCAACCTCGACGCGGCGCTCGACGAGCTGGCGCGCGAGCCGCGTCGTATCTATGCCCTCGAATGTGTATTCTTTCTGCGCCTCTACTGGGACCGCCGGCCCGACCGCAGGGAAGAGGTGCGCGCGCTGGTGAATGAGGGCCGGCTGCGCCTGACCAGCAGTGGGGTGACCACCGCCGACACGCTCCTGCCGCGCCCCGAGGCGATCCTGCGTGACCTGCTCCTCGGCCAGGAGTGGCTGCGCCGCCACGGCATGACCCAGGAGCCACGGCTGGCCTACTTTGCCGACAGCTTTGGATGCTCACCGGCTCTGCCGTCGCTGCTGCGCGCAGCCGGGTTCGACTGGACGGCCATCACGCGCATCGACGGCATGTACTTTACCGGCGCCGACTATCAGCCGCCGCGGCGCTTTCCACGGCCAGGATCGAGCGCCGAGCTGCTGCTGCGCCAGGAAAAGACACTCGACTTTGTGTGGCGGGCGCCCGACGGCGCGCAGGTCCTCACCCACTGGAACGCCTACACCTATTTCCAGGGCGATCTCCTCGCCCACCTCGGCCTCGCCCGTTCCTACCTTTACCCCTTTGCCCGCCCGGTGCGCCGCGAGAGGCACATCGCGCGCCGTGTTGCCCGCTACGTGGCACAGCTTGCGCCTTTCAGCCGCACGCCCTACCTCTTTTGCCCGATCGGCATGGACTTTGTGGCGCCGATCCCCGGCCTGGTGGCGCTCCTCGACCGCTACAACCAGGTGCGCTATCCCACCACCGGCACGTGGGCCGTGAACGCCGGCCTGGACGACTACCTGGCGCTCGTCGACTGCCACCGTGCCGCGCTGCCGGTACTCGAGCTCGACCCGAATCCATACTGGACCGGCTTTTACACCTCGCGCCCCACGCTCAAAGATCGCTGCCACGACCTGGTCGAGTGCCTGCTGCACGCCGAGCACCTGGCGCTGCTGCCGCATAACCATGGCGCGGCGCAGAGGGTAAACGACGACCTGCACGAAGCGTGGTGGGCCGCGGCGACAGCCAACCACCACGACTTTATCACCGGCACCTCGACAGACCGGATCGTGAAGGAAGAGCAGCAGCCGTGGCTCGACGAGGCAATGGCCGCGGCCAGGGCTGCAATGAGCCGACTCAAGCCCGCGCCGGTGCCTGGCACGCCCCCTGTACCGCAATCCTCCGGATTGCGCGAAAGAGATGGACGCCACGGCCACGCCCGCACCACCACACACCCTTTGCCACCTGCCGGCGCGCTGCCCGACTGGCACAGGCGAAACGGATCGGTAGAGATACATACTCCGTACTATTATGTCGAGCTCTTGGAAGAAGCAGGGGGGGCCATCGTGCACGCCGCCGATGGGGACGGGCGCCAGATCCTGGCCGGACTCGCCAACGACCTGGTGTGTTACCACGACCGGGGTGGGCTGTGGCGCATGGGCCACGAGCTGTGGGGCAAAACGATGCGCGAGATCGGCCGCGCCAGCCGGCAGCGGGCGCAGATCGACGTGGTGGAGCAGGATGGCGGGCTCGAGATCGTGTGCGAGACCGAGTTCGACGGGCTGCCTGTGCTGCGCCGGCTTGCGTTCCGCGCCGACTCGCCGCTCATCCACCTGCGCGTCGAGGGCCGCGCCGCCGACAGGCGCACCCTCAGCGTCCAGTTCGAAACCACCATGGCTCCGCACGCCCTGGTGATGGACCAGCCAGGCGGCGTCGTCGAGCGGCCACTGGAAAAAGTGTACGCACCCACCTACTGGCCCGTGCAGCGCTTTCTCCACACACGCGACAGCGCAGCCGGGCACGGCGTGGCGCTGTGCGTGCGCCGGCCGTCGGCTGCGGCGTGGCGCGATCGCGGGCGGCTTGAGCTGGTCGCCGTGCGCAACGCGCGCCAGGAGCGTCTCTTTGGCTTTGTCCCGCCGGCGGCCTCTCCGCCCTGGGGTGACGGCCGCCTTCCGCACGCCTTTGATTATGCCCTGCTCTTTACGCCAGGCGGCAACTGGCGTGACAACGACCTCGACGTGATTTCGCATGGCCTGGGCGCGACGCCGTGGCACGAGGACGCGTGTTCATGGCACGCAAGCAACTACCAGGGCCTGGTCACCACCGACCGGCACGACATCGTCGTCACCGCGGTCAAGGCGGCCTCGCGCGGCGAGGGCCTCATCGCCCGCCTCTACACCCTCACCACCCCCCCGCCCGGGGTGACCCTGACCCTCACACACGGCGAGGTGGAACATGCGGCGCTATGCGACGCCCGCGAGCGCGACCTGGCACCGCTCGACGTCCACGCCGGCCGCGTCCACCTGTCCATGCCTGGCGCGCTCGCCACAGTGCGCCTGCACTTGAAAACGAAAAGCGAGAAAGGATCTCTATGAACACCGAAATCTATTATTTTACCGGCACGGGCAATTCGCTTGCGGTGGCGCGCGAGCTGGCGGGGAGGCTGAACGCGGAGCTCGTGGCGATGGCACAGATGATGGGCAGAGAGCGGATCGCGGTTGAGGCGGACGCGATGGGTATGGTCTTTCCCGTCTACCACAAGGGCATCCCCCTGCTCTTGAAACGGTTCGTCGAAAAGCTGGAAAACCTGGACGACAAGTACCTGTTCGCGGTGTACACGTACGGGGATACGCCGGGGCTGGGGGTGCGGCACCTGCGAGAGCTGGTGGCGGCGCGCGGCGGGGCGCTGGCGGCGGGGTTTGGCGTGCACATGCCGTACAACTATCTCACGCCCTCGCGTACGCTCAATTTCTTTGAATCGTTCACACTCAGAGATCTGCCGGCCGAAAAACGAGATGCGCTCCTCGCCGCGGCGCCGGCGAAGGCCGACACCATCGCCGCCTGCGTCCATGCCCGCCAGTTGGGCACGTTTGAAGAGACGAAGGACGTGCTGACGCGGCTGGCGCACTGGCTTGGTATCCACGAGTCGGGGGAAAAGTCGACCTGGCTGAAGGTGGCGGGCATCCGCGAGCCGGTTGACCTGTCGTGGATCGAGAGCCGGCAGGTGATGGATCGCGCGTTTCACGCGGGCGAGGGGTGCAAGGGGTGTGGCACGTGTGCCAGGGTGTGCCCCGTGGGCAACATCGAGATGGTGCAGGATGCCGGCGCGGAGCACGCGCGGCCGGCGTGGCAGGGCCGCTGCGAGCAGTGCTTCGCCTGCCTGCAGTGGTGCCCGAACGAAGCGCTGCAGTTCGGCAAGAATACGGCGGGCAGGCAACGCTACCACCACCCCGACGTCACGCTTGCAGACATGCGACGGCAGGCGTCCAGGAGCTAGAGGCGCAACGCACCATGCACGTCGCCATCCTGTCCGACATCCGCAACTCGCCATCGATGCACAGGCTTGACGTTATGACAACCAACGTAGGGTACGGCTATGCTTTCTCCATAGACTCCGGCGGCGACGATGCGCTCAAGCGCGACCTGCAGCAGATGCTGAACGAGTACCACGCCGAGGTCTACCCCGCCATGACGACGCCGCAGTCCAGGCAGATCACGATCCGCGTCACAGACCAGGAGGGTCAACTCGTCGGCGGCGCGATCGTCTGGATCTATTGGGGCTGGCTGGAGATCAGCGTCCTCGCCTTGCAGAAAGAGGTGCGCGGCCAAGGCCTGGGTCGGCGGTTGATGACCGAGATCGAGGAGCTGGCCCGAAAAGAGGGCTGCACCCGCGCGCGCGTTGAAGCTTTCGAGCGTGAGACCGGCTTCTACCAACACCTGGGGTACGAGGTTCTCGGCTGTCTCGAGGATTATCCCGAGGGGTACAACTATTACTGGCTGCGCAAGGACCTGTTGGCACAAGGCGAAAAGTGAAAAAGCACCGTGTCCTCGTCATCAACCTGATCTACTGCGCCGTCATCGGCGCGACCTTTGGCTTTCTCAGTGGGAACTTGCTTCCCTGGCTCCTCGCCGGCGCCGCGATCGGGGCATTGATCGGCCTGGTAGCCGAGGCCCTGTTCAAAGGGATGGGCATCCCCCCACATCGACACCTACGCGGTCTACTCCTCATCTTGCTCGTCGAAGCCCTGGTCGTCCTCTACTTTGTCGTGCCCGCCTACAACGCGTGGTTCACCGTGCACCCGGCGCGCACCGCCATCTCTCTAACACCCGCCAGCGCTGGCCTGGCCTACGAGGAGGTGAGCCTGATGACCAGGGACGGGCTGCGGCTGAAAGCGTGGTCCATCCCGTCCCGGAACGGCGCGGCCGTGATCGCCGTCCACGGCCACAGCGGCAACCGGTCGCACACGCTCCTCCACGCCCGCGCCCTGGCCGAAGCCGGATACGGCGTGCTGGCCTTTGACATGCGCGCGCACGGCGAGAGCGAAGGGGCCAAGTTTGCGACAGGGTGGGACAGTGACCTCGACGTGCTGGCGGCCGTCGAGTACCTCGAAACCAGGGCCGACGTCGAGCCAGGCCGCATCGGGGCATTGGGGCTCTCTGCCGGCGCCACCGCCGTGATCTATGCCGCCGCAAGCACAGAGCGCATCCAGGCCATCGTGGCCGACGGCACCCCCCTCGGCGCCACGGCAGACACGTTGCAGCCGATACTCCCCGAGCTGCGGCCCTTTTTCTTCATGACCCCTGCGAACTGGGTGGAGCAGGAAATGATCGAGCGGTTCAGCGGTTATCCCGGCGCGCGCCCGATCAAGGAGCACGTGCCCCTGATCGCCCCACGCCCGATCTTGTTCATCGCCGCCGGCAACGACTGGCTCGAGTCTGCCGTCGCGCGTCGCTACCACTCACTTGCCAGCCCGCAGGCTAAGATATGGATCGTCCCAGGCGCCAACCACCTGGAAGGAATCGCCACCTACCCGGAAGAGTATGCAGCGCGCTTGCGCTCCTTTTTCGACGCTCACCTGCCTGCCGACCGCGAGGTTAGAAATGGACTATGAGCAGTCCCTGCAAGAGCTTGTCGACAGCTTTGGTCACTGGTTTGACGACGACCAGAGGCTCCGTGACGGCCAGATGACGGCCGAGTTATATCCCTACACGGCGCTCTTTTCACCCATTCAGGTGAATGGCTGCAAGCTCAAGAACCGCATTGTCATGGGGCCCATGGGCAACGTGTCCATGGTCGATGAAACGGGCCGGCCCGGCGCCAAGATGATCCACTACTTTGTCGAGAGGGCACGGGGCGGCGCCGGACTGATCACATCGGGCCTGGTGCCTGTCACTTTCTCCATCGATCCTTCTCTGCTCGAGCCCGGTGACCTCGCCTATCTGCCCCGCATCGATGGGTCACGAACCCGGTTCGCCGGCTGGCGAGACCTGACCGAGGGTATCCATGCCTACGGCGCCCACTTTTTTATACAGCTCACTGCCGGCGTCGGCCGGGTAGGGTCGCCAGAGTGCCTGGTAAAGAGGCACAGGCTGCCGGTATCGGCCTCCTGGAATCCGAATTTCTACCTCCCCAGCATTCCCTGCCGGCCGCTGACCGATGGTGAATGCCGCAGGATCATCCGGGCGGGCGGCCAGGCCGCGGCCGACGCCAAGGCTTGCCTGTGCGACGGCGTCTATCTACATGGACACGAAGGCTACTTGCTCGAACAGATGACCAATCCTGCCTTCAATCGCCGCAAGCTGGGGGCCTTTGCCGATTGGCAGGCCTTTGGACTCGCTCTCGTGGCGGAAGTACGAAAGCGGTGCGGCCCCACCTATCCGATCATGTACCGCATCGACCTGTCGCTGGCGTTGAGGGCCACGTACGGGGAAGCGCTGCGCCGCATCCCATCGCTGCGTAAATTTGGGGCCGAGCGAACGGCGGAAATGACCCTGGCCTACATGGTCAACCTGGTCAGGGCCGGCGTTGACATGTTCGACGTGGACCTGGGCGGGTATGACAACTGGTGGCTGCCTCACCCTCCGGGGCCCATGCCGCCCGGCTGCTACCTGCCAGTGGCCCGGATGGCCAAGGACTACCTGGCCCAGGTGGGTGTGAAATCGAATACCGGCCAGGACGTGCCCATCGTGGCGGTGGGCAAGCTCGGTTATCCCGATCTGGCCGAAAGGGCGCTGCGCGAGGGCATGTGTGACCTGATCATGCTGGCCCGCCCCTTGCTGGCCGATCCCGACTGGCCGCGCAAGGCCTACGCCGGCCAGGTGGCGCAGATCCGGCCCTGCATTGGCGATCAAGAAGGGTGTATCAACGAGTTCATTCACGGCGGGCACATCCAGTGCGCCGTCAACCCGCGCACCGGATTCGAGGAGCTGCTGCCCGCCGACGTGCCACGCGCTCCCGTTCCAAAGAAGGTCGCGGTCGTCGGCGCCGGGCCAGCCGGCATCGTGTGCGCCTGCACCGCGGCTGAGCGTGGCCACCAGGTGACCCTGTTCGACGAGCACGAGCTGCCTGGCGGCATGTTGATCCCGGGCTCTGTGCCCAGGTGCAAGTTCGACGTGGCCAATTACCTGGCCTACCTGCGGCAGTGGCTGCACGCTCACGTCGCCGACCATGGCCTCGTCGTCCATCCCATCACCCGGGCCACGGCCGATACGCTTCGGGCCGGCCAGTTCGATGCCGCCGTGATCTGCGCCGGGGCCACGCCACTGCGGCCGCCGGTCGAGGGCATCGATCGCCCGCATGTGATCCAGGCAGTCGATCTGTTGCGCACGCTGCCCGCGCTGGATGGGGTGGAAAAGGTGGTCATTGTCGGCGGGGGCGAGGTCGGCTGCGAGACCGCCTACTTTTTAGCGTACGAGAAGGGCAGGCATGTAACAGTCATCGACATGCTGCCCTACCTGATGAAAGAGGCGTGCACCGCCAACCGGGGCTATCTCATTCACTACCTGAAAAAGCGAGGGGTTGTCCTGCTCAACTGCACCCGCCTCGAAAAGATCGGAGAGCGGGACGTGACAGTAGTAAGAAACGTCTCTCCCACCGTTCCAGACCCAACCATCACCTGGACGCCGGTGCTCCCGGATAATGCCCAGAACCCGCTGGCCCGGCCGATAAAAGTGCGCCCCGAGCGCGCCACGATCGAGGCCGACCTGGTTGTATTGGCCACCGGCCTGAAAGCCGACGATTCCCTCTACCAGGCATGCCTGCAGGCGCACGTCGCGCCCGAGCTGTACGCCATCGGCGATGCGTTTTCCCCCGGTCGCGTCCTGGAAGCAACCCGGGCCGGGTACGCCGTGGGCAGGAATCTGGGCGGATAGACGTTAGCGCATGAGTTCCGGCAGTAACACGGTAGCCTTCGACTGACCAGGCTGCGATCCATGTTACCACCGTTCACAACAGCCCCCTGGATCCCTGAACAAACAGCTCACAGTCCTGCCTCTGCAAACGCGGCAGCCACGATCTCTTGCGCCTGGTCAAAGATCACCTGAAGATGAGCCTTGCCCCGGAAGCTCTCGGCATAGATCTTGTAGATGTCCTCCGTGCCGGACGGCCGGGCTGCAAACCACCCATTTTCGGCAACCACCTTCAGCCCGCCGATCGACGCGTCGTTGTACGGTGCCTTGGTGAGCTTGGCCACGATCTTTTCGCCGGCCAGCTCTTCCGCTGTCACCATCTCTGGCGACAGGTCCGCCAGCGCTGCCTTTTGGGCCGGCGTGGCGGCTACGTCGGAGCGTTGATACACCGGGTCGCCGAATTGCTCCGTGAGCTTCCGGTAATGCTCGCCGGGATCACGGCCTGTCACCGCGGTGATCTCGGCCGCCAGCAGATCGAGGATGATCCCGTCTTTGTCGGTGGTCCACACCGTCCCATCCTGGCGCAGGAAGGACGCACCGGCGCTCTCTTCGCCACCAAAGCCAAAAGAACCGTCGACCAGGCCATCGACAAACCACTTGAAGCCAACGGGTACTTCGGCCAGCCGGCGGCCAAGGTAGGCCGCCACGCGGTCGATCATGGAGCTGGAGACGAGCGTCTTGCCGATCGCCGCATCGGAACGCCAGCCGGATCTATGCTGAAACAGATACCAGATGGCTACGGACAGGTAGTGGTTCGGGTTCATGAGTCCGACACTCGGTGTGACGATGCCGTGGCGGTCGCCATCGGTGTCATTGCCAAAGGCGACATCAAACCGGTCCTTGAGGTCGATCAGGCTTGCCATGGCGTAGGGCGACGAGCAATCCATCCGGATCTTGCCGTCTTTGTCGACCGTCATAAAGGAGAAGGTGGGATCGACCCTGGGGTTCACGACCTCGAGGTCGAGTCCGTACATGTCGGCGATGGGCGCCCAATAGTCCACGGTGGCACCGCCCATCGGATCGGCGCCGATCTTGAGGCCCGAAGCAACGATCGCGGGTAAGTCGATGACGTGGCGCAGGTCGGTCACGTACGGCGTGACATAGTCGTACAGGTGGGTGGTGTCCACCTTCATCGCGCGAGCGAGCGACATGCGCCTCACCTCACGCAGGTCGTCCTCCAGAATAGCGTTGGCGCGGGCCTGCATCGCCCTGGTCGTGGTCGTGTCCGCCGGCCCGCCTGCGGGAGGATTGTATTTGAAGCCGCCGTCCTCGGGGGGGTTGTGCGAGGGCGTGATGACGACGCCATCGGCCAGCCCGCTCGTCCGGCCACGGTTGTACATGAGGATGGCGTGCGAGATGACAGGGGTAGGCGTGTAGCCGGCACCGGCGTCGACCATGATCTGTTGTTCGTTCGCGGCGAATACCTCGATCGCGGTGGCCAGGGCAGGCTCGGACAGGGCGTGAGGGTCCATACCGATGAAGAGAGGGCCCGTGATCCCCTGGGCCCGGCGGAACTCGCAGATCGCCTGCGAGACGGCCGCAATATGACCCTCATTAAAGCTATTTCGATGCGAAGAGCCACGATGTCCCGACGTGCCAAACGCCACACGCTGGGTCGGGTCTCCCGGATCGGGCTCACCCGTATAGTACGCGGACACGAGGCGTGGAACGTTGACCAGCAGTTCGTAGGGGGCAGGCTTGCCCGCCAGAGGATGCAGACTCATAGCATAGCTCCTTTTCACTCCTATCTTGGGCAAATCTGGATCAATATCCAGGCTCCGGTGCCTGGGGCATCCGCTTGCTGATCGTCCCGCCACTCGGGATCTCGAGATGATCGTAATCGTCCTCTGTTGTGTCAGAGTCGACTCGGCAGTTGCGCCCGATCACGGCGCCAGCTGGCACCCGCGCGCGCTTCCCGGCGATCGTGATCCCCGTGTTGATGTTCGCCGGCTCGAGCTCGTTGGGCGTATCGGCGTCGCCCCAGCCGAGCTGCGCGCCCGCGCCCACCTTGATCTCTTTGTCGAGCACGCAGCACTGGACCACCGCACCCGCCCGGATGATCGTGTCGTTCATGATCACCGAGTCGCGGACGAGCGCGCCCTCTTCCACTACCACGCCGGGCGAGAGCACGCTGTGCAACACCGTACCGTTGATCACGCAGCCGTTCGACAGCAGCGTTTCGTGCGCTTCCCCCTTCCTGCCAACGCGCACCGGCGGCCGCTCCTTGGAGCGCGTGTGAATTACCCAGCCTGGATCGCTCAGGTCCAGCGGTGGCGGGTCGGCGAGCAGCGACAGGTTGGTCTCCCAATACGATTGGATCGTGCCGACATCCACCCAGTAGCCGCTGAACGGGTAGGCAAACACGCTGTCGTTCGCCACCATCTTGGGGATCAAGTTCTTGCCAAAGTCGTGCTGCGAGGTCGGGTCCCGCCCATCCGCTTCCAGGTAGTCGAGCAGGAAAGCGGTGTTGAACACATAGATCCCCATCGAGGCCAGCGTGCTCTCCGCCTGCTTGGGCTTTTCCGTGAACTTGACGATGCGCCCGTTGTCGTCTGTGTCCATAATGCCAAAGCGGACCGTCTCTTCCGGAGGCACATTCATCACCGCCACCGTCAGGTCGGCCCCCTTGTCGTCGTGGAAGCGGAGCAGCTCGCGGTAATCCTGCTTGTAGATGTGATCCCCTGACAGGATCAGCAGTCTGTCGCACCCCGAGTCACGGATAAAGCTCCGGTTCTGATAGAGCGCGTCGGCGGTGCCCCGGTACCAGTCCTGGTCCTTCCGACCCCGATACGGCTGCCAGATCTGCACCCCGTTCGGCCGCGTCCGGTTCAGGTCCCACGGCTCGCCGATGCCGATGTGCTCCATCAGCGAGTGTGGCCGGTACTGGGTCAACACCGCCACGCGGTACAAGTCCGAGTTCACGGCATTGGACAGCGGAAAGTCAATAATCCGGTATTTGCCCGCAAAGGACACCCCGGGCTTGGCCCGCTTCTCGCCCAACACGCTCAGCCGGCTTCCCTGCCCACCGGCCAGAATCAACGTCAGGACAGTCATCGATCATCCTCCTTTATCACGAAACCGCTTGTACGCATTGATCAACTCATTCGTCGATGCGTCGTGTGAAGTGACCTCCTCGCCTCCGCGCAGCTCGGGCAGGATCACCTTCGCCAGTTGCTTGCCCAGCTCCACGCCCCATTGATCGAAAGAGTTGATGTCCCAGATCGCGCCCTGGGTAAAGATCTTGTGCTCGTAGAGCGCGATCAGTGAGCCCAACGTCTCGGGCGTCAGCCTGGGATATAGGAACGAGTTGGTCGGCCTGTTGCCCGGAAACGTCTTGGCCGCCACGAGCGTTTCCATCTGCGCCCCTGTCGGCTGCCCTGCGGCTGAGGCAGCAGCCACGAGCTCGGCGCGCGCTTCATCTGGCGTTTTGCCCTTCATCAGAGCTTCCGTCTGCGCAAAATAGTTTGACAGCAGCAGCGTATGGTGGTCGCCCAGGGGGTTTTGGCTCTGCGCCGCCGCCAAAAAGTCACATGGGATTAGCTTGGTCCCCTGGTGGATCAACTGGTAGAACGCGTGCTGCCCGTTCGTCCCCGGCTGCCCCCAGATGACCGGCCCTGTCTGGTAGTCGATCCACTCCCCCTCACGGGTGACAGACTTGCCGTTGCTCTCCATGTCGCCCTGCTGAAAGTAGGACGGCAAGTGCACCAGGTACTGGTCATAGGGCAGGATGGCGTGCGACTGTGCGCCGAAAAAGTTATTGTACCACAGCCCCAGCAGACCCATCACCACCGGCACATTCTCCTCGAACGGCGCGCTCCGAAAGTGCTCGTCCACCTTGTGCGCGCCGGCGAGGAGCGCCTCAAAGTGGTCCATGCCCACAAAGAGCGCAATCGACAGCCCGACCGCCGACCAGAGCGAGTAGCGCCCCCCGACCCAGTCCCAGAACTCGAACATGTTCTGGGTGTCGATGCCAAAGCGCTCGACTTCTTCGGCGTTCGTCGACATCGCGACAAAGTGCTTGGCCACGGCGCCCTCTGGGGCGGACCCCAGTATCCCTGGGGCGGACCCCAGTATGCGTGGGGCCTCGTCTCCTGCCGCCTCGAGGAACCACTTGCGCGCCGAGTGCGCGTTCGCCATCGTCTCCTGTGTGGTGAACGTCTTGGACGCCACCAGGAATAGCACCGTCTCCGGGTCCACGACCTTGAGCGTCTCGACCAGGTCCGTGCTGTCCACGTTCGACACAAAGTGCACACGTAGGGGCGCGCTCCCCTTGCCCCGCCCCCCGTACGGCTTGAGCGCCTCGCACACCATCTTGGGCCCCAGGTCCGACCCGCCGATGCCGATGTTGACGACGTCTGTGATCGCCTGTCCCGTGTACCCCTTCCACGCCCCCGAGCGCACGGCATCGCTGAACGTCCGCATCTTGTCGAGCACGGCGTTCACTTCCGGCATCACGTCCTCGCCATCCACCAGGATCGGCCGGCTCGATCGATTGCGCAGGGCGATGTGGAGTACCGCCCGGTTCTCGGTGTTGTTGTACTTTTGCCCCGTGAACATCGCTTCGATCTTGTCTGCCAGCCCTGCCTCCCGCGCCAGGGCGAACAGTAGCCCCATCGTCTCCTGCGTTATCCGGTTCTTGGAGTAGTCGAACAGGATGTCGCCCACGCACAGCGAAAGCCTCTGAAACCGCTGCGGGTCCGCTGCAAACAGGTCGTGCATGTGCACCTTGGCCATCTCCGCCTGGTGCTCGCGCAGTGCCTGCCACGCTGCCAATTCAACAGGTCCTGTCATCTCTCCCTCCCCCTCACAGATAATAATCAAAGTCGTGCTCCGTCCTCACCTTCCTCCGGATGACAAAGATATGTGCCGGCACGGTCTGCGGGTTCAGCTCCACATAGTTGCGCGCCCCGTGCCACAGGTAGCGCACATCCGTCAGCAGGTCGTGGGCCTGGTACGGCTGCCGCGGGTCCAGCCCTAGCTCCTGGAGCGGGAGCGTAATGAACCCTGACTGCTTGTAGTGCGGATCGAGGTTGACCACCACCAGGACCTCGTTTGTCCCATCAACGCTCGTCTTGGAGTAGGCGATGATCTGCTCATTGTCCACGTCGTGGAAGCGCAGATTGTGGTTCGCGCGGAAGGCCGGGTTCTCACACCGGATCTGGTTGACCCTGGCGATCAAGCCGTTCAAACTGTGCGGTTGGTCGAGGTCCCATGTCCTGATCTCGTACTTTTCCGAGTCCAGGTACTCCTCCTTCCCCGGCGCCAGCGGCGTGTTTTCACACAGCTCGAACACAGGCCCATAGATCCCATAGCTCGGTCCCAGCGTTGACGCCAGCACGAAGCGCGCCATGTGCGCCGGGCGTCCGCCGAACTGCAGGTACTCGGGCAGGATGTCAGGAGTATTCGGCCACAGGTTCGGCCCCAAGAACTCTTTGACTTCCGACTGCGTTAGCTGTGTCAGATACTGCGTGATCTCCCACTTGGTGTTTCGCCAAGGAAAATAGTTATAAGACTGGGCGAAGCCGGCCTTTGCCAGGCGCTGCATCACCTTGGGCCGCGTGAACGCCTCGGCCAAAAAGATCACCTCGGGGCAGCCGCGCTTGATCTCGGCAATCATCCACTCCCAAAATGGAAAGGACTTGGTATGCGGGTTGTCCACGCGAAAGATACGGATGCCCTGGTCCACCCAGAACTGCACCACGCTCTTGAGCTCGGCCCACAACTCCTGCCACGCCTCCGTCTCGAACTCGAACGGATAGATGTCCTGATACTTCTTCGGTGGGTTTTCCGCGTACTGGATCGTGCCATCAGGCCGCTTGCGGAACCACTCGGGGTGCTCCGCGACGTACGGGTGATCCGGCGAGCACTGGAAGGCGATGTCCATCGCGATCTCTAGGCCGTGGGCTGCCGCCACCCCGATCAGATGCCGAAAGTCTTCGAGCGTGCCCAGCTCCGGGTGAATTGATTTGTGCCCGCCTTCCGCCGCGCCGATCGCCCACGGGCTGCCAGGATCGTGCGGGCTGGCCGTCGTCGAGTTGTTGGGGCCCTTGCGAAAGCTACGGCCGATCGGGTGGATCGGCGGCAGGTAGAGGACGTCAAAGCCCATGTTTGCCACGTAGGGCAGCCGAGCCTCCAGGTCCTTGAACGTACCGTGACGCCCGGGCACCGGCGAGGTGGAGCGCGGGAAGAGCTCGTACCAGGCACTGAACCTGGCGCGCTCGCGGTCGACCACCACGGCAAACGTCTGCTGGTGGGTATTCGCAAAGCGCCGCTCGGCGTGACGGCGCATCAGCTTTGCCAGCTCCGCCGACAGCGCCCGGGCGATGCCATCTCGTCCCCCCTCCCGCACCGACTCGGCGTACAGCTCGTGCCAGGCAGCCTCCTTGGGCGGGGCGTGCTTCCCTGCCTCGGCGACCATGTCCGCGCCGATGATCAGGTCGATCGTCACGTCCTGGTTGGCCTCGACGCGTTTCTCCAGCGCCCGAGACCACGACTTGTAGTGATCAACCCATGCGGTGACCGTGTACAGGTAACGGCCCAGCTCATGGACTTTGAAAGAGCCCTGCCAGCGGTCGTCGACCGTCGGCTCCATCGGGGCTTCGATCCACTCTGCATCGCCTTCCTGCTTGTAGAGGAGCGCGGCCGAGATCACGTCGTGACCGTCGGCAAAGACGTCTGCCTCCACGGTGACCGTGTCACCAACAATCCGCTTGATCGGAAACACTCCATCGTCGACGCGTGGCGTGATATTCTCGATGATCACCCTCGTCCTGCCATCCCGTTGTGGCACAGTCTAATCCTCCTTGCTCAAGTTCGCAAATTCCATGTTCACTTGAACGTCCGTGACCACAGAGGCCGCCTGGGGCTCGGCCGATCCCGTGAGCTACATCAGGGACCGGTAGAGATCAAGCGTGCGCTCTGCGACCGCGCTCCAGCTAAAGTGGTCCTCCACACGCCGCCGCCCGTTCCGTTCGAACCTGGCGCGAAGCTCGGGATTCAAAGCCACTTGGTTGATCCCTTGCGCAAGCGCCCGGGAGAACTTGTCCGGGTCAACAGGGTCGAAGGTGCCCGGCTTGAGTTCCAGATCGACGAGCAGCCCGGTCTCCCCTGGCACGACCACCTCGGGGATGCCCCCAACGGCCGATGCCACGACAGCCGTCTGGCATGCCATGGCCTCGAGATTGATGATGCCGAACGGCTCGTACACCGACGGACAGCAGAACACCGCTGCGTTCGAGTAGTATTGAATCACCTGGTCGCACGGCAGCATCTCCCGGATCCAGATGACTCCCGGTCGATCCGCACTCACCTCATCGACGCGGGCGGCCATCTCCCGTCCGATCTCGGGCGTGTCGGGCGCACCGGCCAGCAGCACCACCTGGATCGATGGGTCGATGTACGGGATGGCGTTCACGAGGTGGATGATGCCCTTCTGGCGCGTGATGCGGCCCACGAACAGTACGTACGGCGTCTCGGGATCCACTCCACGTGCGACCAGCGCATCCACCGTGGCTCGAGGGCGATACTCGTCGAGGTCAATCCCGTTGTGGATCACCTTGACCTTGTCGGGATCGACCGGGAAGTGGCGCAGCACGTCGTTGCGCGTCTCTTGCGACACGGCAATGATGGCATCGGCCTGCGTAAGGCCATTGTGCTCGATCCATGAGCTGAGGTGGTACGCATTGCCGAGCTGCTCTACCTTCCACGGGCGGAGTGGCTCGAGTGAGTGGGTAGTCAGCACGAACGGCACGCCCCACAGCTTTTTCGCGACAAAGCCCGCAAACTGGACGTACCAGGTGTGGGCATGCACCACGGAACCTGGTTCCAGCGTGTCCCTGGCCATCTCCAGGCTCCGGTACATGGCATCCAGCGCCCCTGCAAAGCGGGGATCGGTGTTTTGCTTGGCGTCGGACCAGGGCCCGTACCCCTTCACCCGCAGGTTGGGTTCACGGACATCCTGATCTCCAAAGCAGCGCACCTCGAGGGGCACAAGCTGAGACAGCTCGCGGCTCAGGTAGTCGACGACAACACCCGCGCCGCCATAGATCCTGGGCGGGTACTCGTTGGTAAAGAACACGACCTTGTTGATCTCCGACATGGAACTTCCTTTCCCAGAGGACGTCCGAGACGGCATGTCCCGGACGTCCATTGACTATGCCAACTCCATCTGCACCGAGCGGGCGAATTGGATCCTGCGCGCGCGGGCGCGCAGGTAGATCTTGGTCACCTCGGCCGCGATCGAGGCCAGCATCGAGAACGGCAGGATCCAGAGCCATTCTCTCAAGGTCAGGGGCACCGTTCCAAAGACCGTCTGCAGGAACGGCACATAGATCGCCAACAACACCAGGGCCAGCGACAAGCCCACGGCGCCCACCATCCACTTGTTGGCAAAGACGCCGATTTTGAACACTGACAGGCGCTCGGAACGGGCAGTGAACGCGCGCAGCAGCTCGGACACGGTGAGCGTCGCAAAGGCGACGGTCTGCCAGCGTATCAGCACCGATTCTTCAACCTCAGCGTGTGGATAGGCGCCCGCGATGAGGTAGGCACCCAGGACAGCGATCGTCATCACCACCGCCTGCACCCCGATGCCGATCAGCATCTCGGTATTGATGATTGACTCCCGGACGGGACGCGGCGGCCGCTCCATGATGTCGGGTTCGCCCGCCTCCATGCCCAAGGCCAGCGCTGGTGCGCCGTCAGAGACCAGATTCAGGAACAGAAGCTGAATCGGCCGCAGCGGGGACAGCAACCCGGCCAGCATCGCAAAAAAGATGATCAAGATCTCGCCGATGTTGCACGAGATCAGGTAGAAGACAAACTTGCGGATGTTGGCATAGATCACCCGGCCTTCTTCGATCGCCGAAACGATGCTGGCATAGTTGTCGTCGGTCAGCACCATGTCGGCGGTCTGCTTGGTGACGTCGGTGCCGGTGATGCCCATGGCCACGCCAATGTTGGCGCGCTTCAGGGCAGGGGCGTCGTTGACGCCGTCGCCGGTCATGGCCACCACGTGCTCGCGGCGTTTGAGCGAGTCGACGATGCGCATCTTGTGCTCCGGCGAGCTGCGAGCGCAGGTGTTCAGGTGGAGCACCGCATTGTCCAGATCTTCGTCGCTCATGGCATCGATCTCGGCGCCAGTGACCACCCAACCGCCTTCGGTGAGCATACCGATCTCTCCTGCAATGGCCTGGGCAGTATCCTTGTAGTCGCCGGTGATCATGATGCTCCTCAGGCCCGCCCTCTTGGCTGTGCCCACAGCCACTTTGACCTCCGGGCGGGCGGGATCGATCATACCTTGCAGCCCGAGGAAAGTCAGGTGGCGCTCTACGTTCTCCGGCTTGGGCTCTTCGGGGACCTCCTCCAGCATCCGGAACCCCGCACCCAGCACGCGCAGGGCTGAGGTGGCCATCCCCTTGTTGGCTGCCAGGATCTCTTCTCGCAACTCCGGGGTCAGGGGCACGATCTGGTCGCCCAACACCACATCGTCGCAGTAGCTCAGCACGATGTCGGGCCCGCCCTTGACAAAAGCGACGTAGGGATCTGGCTCGGGTGCAGCATTGCCATTCTTCAGGTCGTTGATGCGCTTCCCCAGGTCGCCTGCCTCGTGGACGGTGGTCATCATCTTGCGGTCAGAGTCGGAGGGGATTTCAGCCAGGCGTGGGTAAGCGCGCTGCGCTTCCTCGCGCTGCAGGCCCGCCTTGGCCGCCGCCACCACCATCGCGCCCTCGGTGGGATCGCCGATCATCTTCCAGGTGGGCTCGCCGCCATCCTCGCTGGCGAACTCGAGCTTGGCGTCGTTGCACAGCATCATGCCGTGCAGCAGCAATGAGGTGCCCGGATCCGTGAGCGGCGAGAGCAGGTCCCCATTGCGGGAGTACTCGCCTTCTGGCTCATATCCTTCGCCAGTGACCCGGAAGCTGTGCCCGCCAGCCCATCCAGCCGTCACGGTCATCTGGTTCTGGGTCAGGGTGCCGGTCTTGTCGGAGCAGATCACAGTCGCGGAACCCAGCGTCTCCACGGCGGGGAGCTTGCGGATCAGCGCGTTGCGCTTGACCATGCGCTGCATGCCGAGCGCCAGGCAGACCGTGACCACGGCGGACAGGCCTTCGGGCACGGCCGCGATAGCCAGGCTGACGGCGGTCATCAGAAATTCGAGGACCTCGTCTCCGTGCAACTCCCAGTACCTTCCGAAACCATCGGTGAACGCTGTGGCGGGCTGCGTATCCCGGATCACGCCAAACAGAAAGATGAAGCCACACACGGCGAGCGCTACGATGCCCAACATCTTGCCCAGCTCATCCAGCTTGATCTGGAGCGGGGTGGCCTCGTCCTCGTATTCCTGGAGCATCTCGGCGATCTGGCCGAGCTGCGTGTCCATGCCGGCGCCGCGGCCGTAGGTGACCAGCATGGACATAAACGCCATGTTGTCGCGGTCACCCAGCGGCGCATCGGGATCAAGGATGGCACGCGCATCCTTGTCGACGGGCACCGATTCGCCCGTGAGCGAGGCCTCCTCCGATTTCATGTTGACAGCCTCGACGAGGCGGAGATCCGCCGGCATATAGTTCCCCGCCTCCACCATCACAAGGTCGCCGATCACCAGCTCGCGCGCGGGGATGGTCGTCTGCTGGCCATCGCGGACGACCCGGGCGTTGGGCGCTGCCATTTTTTTCAGGGCGTCCAGCGCCGCCTCGGCCTTGGATTCCTGCACAACGCCGAGGACCGTGTTGAGCACGACGATGGCCAGGATCGCGGCGACATCCACAAACTCGGTCGCGTCGCCGGTCCGTCGGAACTCGCTGATTCCGATCACGGCCGAAAGCGCTGCAGCCGCGATCAGAATGATGATCAAAAAGTTGTTGAGCTGGTCCCATATCCTGCTCAGCAGGCCGGGCCGCGGCTTCTCCTTTAGTTCATTGTAGCCATAGCGCTCGATCCGGGCGCGTGCCTCCGCACTGCTCAAGCCCTTCACCGGGTCCGTGTTTAGTTCTTTGGCTGTCTGTTCTATGGACCAAGCATGAGCATCGATTTTGTCGGCCATCATTTCTCTCCTTGGTTCAGCTTGTCTTCACCGCATGGCCGCCAAACTGCTGGCGCATCGCGGCCAGCAGCTTGAGCGAGAAAGGCTCCACCGCCCGCGACTCGAATCGCTGCTGCAGCGCAAGGGTGATGACCGGCGCCGACACATCCAGGCTGTCCTCCTTTCGGACACAAGGATAGTTGGCTATTACTTCAAATGCCGGATCCCCCCGGCTCCGGCGACAATCACCTCGGTCGCCAGTCCAGTGCGTGCCCAGTGACGGCGACAGCTTGGACTCGTCGACGGTAATGATCTCGCGCCGGCTCGCCTGTGCGATGATCTTTTCCCGCAGCAGCGCCCCGCCGCCACCCTTGATCAGGTTCAGTGCCGGGTCGACCTCATCAGCGCCGTCAAAGGTCAGGTCGATCACCTGTCCAGAGGCTCCAGGCGCGTGGTCGTCCAGCGTCGTGAGGGGGATGCCCAGTTGCTTGGCTTCGACCTCGATCACCGACGAGCATGGAATCCCCACGATGTCTGTCAGCTCGCCTGAAGCGATTTTCGCGCCCAGGCTGCGCACCGCCAGGATCGCGGTACTCCCATGCCCCAGCCCCACGATCATGCCTGACTCGATATACGTCAGCACGCGATCCGCGGCTTGCTGCTTTAGCGACACTTCCGGTGCCAACCGCTGCCCTGCAGACATTGCGCCCCTCGGTTACGATAACGCTTTCTGACGGCTTGCCTCGACCGCATCCAACAGCGCCGCGTATGCATGGGCGAAGGACTCGACTCCCTCCTGCTCGAGCTCGCACGTAGCGACGCACATCGAGATACGGAGCTCACGCAGGCCGTCCAGCACCCGCTGCGCCCCGGCCAGATCCTCCACCAGGCTGCCGGCACGCACCTGCCCATGATCCAGGAACGCGGCGAGTGTCTGAGGCGGCACGGTGTTGACCGTATCTGGGCCGATGAGCTCCTCGACGTACACCACATCCCGGTATTTCGGGTTCTTGGTGCCTGTCGAAGCCCAGAGCGGCCGCTGCACGCGAGCCCCGTGCGCCTGGAGCAACTGGAAGCGCGGCGAGCAGAACACCTTCTGGTAATCGGCATAGGCCAGGCGGGCGTTGGCAATCGCCGCCTGGCCCAGGAGGCTCGCCGCCTGGTCGGCGTGGGCACCGCCGCGGTCGACCATGCCCGCAAGCTCTCCATCGATCTTGGTGTCGACGCGCGAGACAAAGAAGGACGCGACCGACGCGATGCGGTCGATTGGCAGCCCGGCCGCCACACGCTGCTCCAGTCCGCTGAGGTACGCGTCCATGACGGTGTGGTAGCGGTCGAGCGCAAAGATCAACGTCACGTTCACGTTGATGCCCTCGGCGATGGCAGCCGTGATCGCAGGCAGGCCTGCCACCGTGGCCGGAATCTTGATCAATAAGTTGGGGCGGTCGACACGCTGCCACAGGTCCTTCGCGTCGGCAATCGTGCCCTCGGTGTCGTGTGCCAGGTAGGGGCTGACTTCCAGGCTGACGTACCCATCGCCCCCATGGCTCTCCTCGTACATCGGCAGGAACTCGTCAGCCGCGCCCTGGATGTCCTCGATGGCAAGCTGCCAGAAGATCTCTTCCGCACTCTTGCCCGCCTTGGCCAGCGGCGCCAGACCGGCGTCATAGTCGTTCGACTTGACGATGGCGTTCATAAAGATCGTCGGGTTTGAGGTTACGCCCCGGATCTCGCCGCGCGCGATCATTTCTGCCAGCGCGCCGTTGACCAGCAAGCCGCGCTGGATGTTGTCATACCAGACCGATTGGCCGGCTTTGTGTAGTTTCCGCACACTATTCATACGTTTCTCCTTTTGCGCCCGCGCGCCTCCGCCTAGCGGCCGGCGTCGCCTTTGGCCTGGGCGAGTTGCTGTTTGGCCGCCGCGACGACGGCTTTTGCGGTGAAGCCAAATCTCGCCAGCAACGCCTTGAGCGGAGCCGATGCGCCAAACGTCTTCATCCCCAACACTGCACCGCGCATTCCGACCCACTGCGCCCAGCCAAAGGTTGAGCCCTGCTCAACCGACACACGCGCTGTGACCCCGGGTGGCAGCACGGCGTCACGATATGCCTGATCCTGCCGTTCGAACAGCTCCCACGATGGCATGCTGATCACGCGCGCCTTGATGCCTTCCCCGATCAATTGTTCGTACGCCTCCACAGCGAGCGCCAGCTCCGTCCCGGTGGCGATCAACAGCTCTCTCCCTGTTGCAAGTTGGATTCTTTAGCGTTGGATGCGCGCCGAGCCCCCCTTGGCGAGTGCCCGAACCTGTTCCACAGTCGCCATGGTCGTATCGTCCGGGAACGTCGTCAGCAGTGCGCCGTGCGCCCAGCCCAGGTTCACCGCTTCCTGCCCCGATGCGCCCGACAGCAGGCCGTAGAAAAAGCCGGCGGCATAGCCGTCGCCGCCACCCACACGATCCACCACGTCCAGCTCGAGCGTCGGCGCCTGGTAGGTCTGCCCGTTGATCCACGCCACGGCGCTCCAGCTATGGTGGCTCGTCGAGTGCACCTCCCGCAGCGTCGTCGCGACGACCTTGACCTGCGGGTATTTGGCGGTCACCTGGTCGATCATCCCCAAGAAGACGCTCGGGTCGAGCTTGGGCTTGGCGGCCCCCTCTACCCCAGGGGCGGTCACCACCCGACTTGAGGTTCAAGGCGTTGCTCATTGTCCGCTCCTCACTTTGTACAGCTTTTCGCCCGCCTGGGCTACGTAAAGGATGCCTTCCTCCTCGCGATCCTGCCAATCGGCCAGGTTGATACTCGCCGGGTCCATGTAGCCCAGATTCAGCCTGGCACACTCCTCGGCCGAGATTTTGCTCGCCAGTGTGACCTTGACATTCGGCTTTTCCGCGCCATTCTCCATCACGCCCGAGCCGCGGACGTGCGTGCTGTGTGCCAGCACGCCAAGGGGCACATGCTTGTAGCGATCCCAGTTGCGCAAAAAGTAGGGCAGGATGTGATAGCCCACCTCGTAGATGAATTTCCCGTGCACGGGGCTGACCACGTCCAGGTGTGGGGCATAGATCACCACCTCGCCCCCCACCTCTACCACCGGCTCCATCTTGTACATGCACTTGCCCGCCGTCCACAGCTCGTCGTACATCGGCGGACAGCACGACAGCACGCGCCGGTACGGATGATCCGACCATCGGATGTGCCGACGGGACGACTCGTCGGCTGCGGCATTCCACGTTTCGTACACGTCTCCGATCAGCACCCCTGCCAGGTCGTGCCCTTTGACGATCAACGCCACCAACGTCACCGGTGTCTCCAGGCGCTGCGTTGCGGCGTGGATCATGGCGCGCACCGGCGTATCCTTGATCCCGATCGTGCCCAGCACCGTCGCCAACGCCCCCAGCCAGTGGGTGGCATTGATCACGTCTGGCCCGGAGATGCCCGGGAAAAAGTACTTGGCGCCCCCGGAAAAGCCGACCACTTCGTGCGGGAACGTCGGCCCGACGATCACAATGGCTTCGTGCTCCAGCACCGCCTTGTTGATGCGGATGTCGATCTCTGCCGGCAGGGATGGGTGCCAGTCGACCCCGGCGAGCGCCTTGATCTCATCCTGCTCGATCACCCCCAGGGAAGTCAGTGCAGTGGGGTCGTCCCATGCATGGTTGAATAACCCCACGTGCTTGAACGTCATCGCCCGCTCCGCCGCCGTGATGCCCACCAGGTGATTCAGGCCGTCCTGCGAGTACCCCGGATGCGTCCCGAGTGCCACCAGGAAATTCAGCTCACGGGCATCGTGCAGCACCTCCACCACCATCCGGAACAGCGCCGGCAGTGGCAGCGAGCGCGTGTGGTCGGGGATCAGCACCAGCACCTTCTCCCCGGCAAATTTGCCACCCAGTCCTTCCTCCAGAACCTGCCTCACGGCTTCGTCGCTCAGCAGTCCGTTGTCTGCAATGGCTTGAGCCATGACCATCTGTTTTACTCCCTCCCAGCGGCCAATCCAAAATCGTAAATCTTTAGACTCCGGCATATGCCGAGAACCCACCGTCGACGGGCACGGTGATGCCCGTGACGAAAGAAGATGCCGGCGAAAGGAGCCAGAGCACGGTGCCGAGCAGGTCTTCTGGGTTGCCCAGGCGCCCCATCGGTGTGTGATCGATCACCCGCTGCCCGCGCGGCGTCCAGCCCCCTGTGTCCTTGTCGATCATCAGGAAACGGTTCTGCTCACCCAGGAAGAAGCCGGGCGCGATGGCGTTCACCCGGATTTTGCCCGAGTAGTTCTGTGCCATGTGCACGGCCAGCCACGCTGTAAAGTTGCTGATCGCCGCTTTGGCCGCCGAGTAGGCAGCGATGTTGGTCAGGGGCCGGTAGGCATTCATCGAAGAATAGTTCAGGATGACCCCTTCCCCTGCTTCTGCGAGCTGCTTCCCCAGGATCTGGCAGGGCATGACCGTGCCCAGGATATTCAAGTCGAGCACGAAGCGCATCCCCTCCTCAGGGATGTCGAAAAAGCTCATCTCCGGGGAGACTGTGGCCTTGGGGCTGTTGCCGCCTGCAGCGTTTACCAGGCCGTAGAGCCGGCCAAAGCGATGATTGATCGCCTCGGCTGCCCCCATCAGGCTGTCGCGGCTCATCACATTGACCTCGCACGCATCCACCTGGTCCGCAAAGTCGCCAAGGCGTTCCTTGATGGCCGGAACCCCTCCCAGCCTAAGATCGAGGATCATGACATTCGCGCCACACCCGGCCAGTGCCATCACCACGTCACCACCAAGCGCGCCGGCCCCACCGGTCACCGCGAACGTCTTGCCCGTAAAGTCATACGTTGCCGTCAATTCTTGCAGATTCATCCGTAGCTCTCCTTTAGATCCGCACAAGTTTCACCCATCGCCGCCATGCTGCGGCATAAGGCCCGGTATTCACGATGATGTTGTGTGTAGAGTTCGTGGGCTCTCGGGTCACTCTCCCTGTCTCGCCTCTCTACGTCACAACTTGAATGTGCGCCTCGCCAGCCCGTTTGCCATGTCAGGCGCCATTTCGTGCGCTTCCTCCAGGTCGATCACCCCGTGCACCACCAGCCCGGCCAGCCAGTTGGCAGATGCGCGCCGCCAGACGTCGTGCCGCGCCGGGATCGACAGGAAAGCCCGCGTATCGTCGATGAAACCGGTCGTGTTGTACAATCCCGCCGTCTCTATCACCTGGTCAAAGTAGCGTGCCATCCCGTTCGGGCTATCATTGAACCACCACGGCGGTCCCAACCTGAGCGCCGGGTAGTGCCCCGCCAGGGTCGCCATCTCGCGCGCATAGCCCGTCTCGTCCATCGTGAACAGGACCATCGTCAGTCGCGGGTCGTTCCCAAACCGGTCCGTCAGCGGCTTCAGGTTGCGCACCCACTCGGTTTCCACCGGGATGTCGTGGCCCTTGTCGGCGCCAAACTTTTCGAACACGAGGGGATTATGGTTGCGGTAGCAGCCCGCATGGAACTGCATCACCAACCCATCCTCGACACTCATGCGCGCCATCTCGATCATCATGTGCCCCGTAAAGCGCCGTGCGTCCTCTGCCGTCGCCTTGCCTGCCAGCGCCCGGGCAAAGATCTTTTCCGCCTTCTTGGGCGACAGCGCCTCCGTGTAGGGCGTCTCCACCCCACTGTCGGTCGATGTCGCGCCCATGCGCTTGAAGAACGCCCGGCGCTCTTCAAGCGACCTGATCAGCCCCTTGGCCGTGGTGATCTCCCTGCCGACTGCCTGGCCCAGCGCGTCGAGGTTCGACCGCCAGCCCGGTGCCAGGAGGTTTGTCACCGCATCGGGACGGAAGGTCGGGCGCACCACCCCGGGCCACCCCGATTCCTGGATCGCCTTGTGGTACTCGAGCGAGTCCGCCGCCCCATCCGTCGTGCACAGTACCTCGATTTCAAAACGGTCGAACAGCGCGCGCGGGCGGTACTCGAGCTGGGCAAGCTTGTGCACCACCTCGTCATAGATCTCTTGCGCCGTCTCGCCACTCAGCTTCTTCTCAATGCCAAACACCTCGTACAGCTCGTGCGCCAGCCACGACCCGCTCGGCGTGCCCCGAAACAGGTAAAAGTATTCGGCAAAGGTCCGCCAGATCTGGCGGTGATCCGTTTCAACTTCTCCGCCATCACGCCGCGGGATGCCGAGCGCCTCCAGCGGCACCCCTTGCGAGTAGAGCATGCGAAACACGTAATGGTCGGGGATGATGAACAGATCCGCCGGCGTCCCGAACGTTGCATCTTCACTCGCCAACAGCGCCGGGTCCACGTGCCCGTGAGGCGACACGATCGGCAGGTCTGCGATCGCACTGTACAGCTCGCACGCCACGGCACGCTGCCGCGGGTCGGGATCAAAGAAACGATCCAGGTCGAGCAGGGCCGTTCTTCCTTTTCCTATCATCTCACCTCCCTATCGTCGGATAGTATGAAGCGCCAAGCCCTACAGCTTGGCCTGCCACTTGTCGGCCCACACCAGGTCATTCGGAGCGCCCTTGAACTCGGACTCGCCCATGATCTTGTCCACCAACTGCTTGATGGTCTCCGGGTTGCTATGGTAGGCGTTGATGTAGCATTTGACCATCGTCGCATCGTGCAGGTGGGTCGTAAAATTCAGCGACGCCATCACCGTGGGCACCTCGTGAACGTACCAGGGGCACTCGTTGCTCATGGCCGTCTTCCACCGGATCCGGTAGTTGTTCTCGGCCCCATACCCGACGACGTCGGCAACGATGAGCGCCGCGTCCACTTCCTCACGGTACTGCAAGGTGGAACCTTTGACCCGGCTGTTGCCATCGTTGACCGTGACCTCAAAGCCGCGGCTTTCAAGCTCGGCCACGATGTTGTCCAGGACTTTTGATCCGGCAGCCATGATGCCCCCCACCTCGCCCTGCAGATAGTAGAGGCGGATGCGCTTGTGCGTCTCTGGTCGAATCGGTAGCTGGTCGAACGTGTTCTTGACCAGCGTGATCCCCTTGTCGGCGGCATCGGCGCGCATCTGGAGATGCTCTTCACAGCCGATCACTTCCAGGTCATCTGCCTTCTTTAGCAGGGTGCCTGTTTCCTTCTTCTTGTGCAGGTTCAGCTTGGCCTTGAGCCCCAGGACACGCCGGACGGCATCGTTCAGCCGCTCTTCGCTGATCACACCCTTTTTGTACCCATTCAGCATGAAATAAAAGTCTTCTGCCATGTCGTTGAAAAAGAGGAACATGTCGCAGCCGGCTGCGATTGCCTGTGGGACATAGTCTTCCCGGCGCATCGCAGCGGACATGCCCAACATGTGGCTGGCGTCGGTGATCACCATGCCGTTAAAGCCCAGTTGCTCCTTCAGCAGGCCCGTGATCAGCTCCGGCGCCAGGGTTGCCGGCATAACGTCCTCGTCGAGCAGAGAGGGATCCAACAGCTTCTGGTAGTAGGGCAAGGCGATGTGCCCGGCCATGAACATCTCGACACCGTTGTTGATGTGGTGCCTGTAGACTCGCCCGAACGACGCGTCCCATTCCGCCGGGGAGAGCTCATTCACGCCCAACACCAGGTGCTGGTCGCGCTCCTCGGTGCCGTCACCCGGGAAGTGCTTGATGCAGGTGATCATATCGCCACCCGCCCCGGCGCGGTAGCCTTCGATGAAGGCAGTGGTGTACTTGATCACGTCGTCGGCATTCGTGCCATAGGCGCGGGTGTTGACGATGGTGTTGCGCCAGTTGAAGAGGATGTCGACACACGGGTCAAAGTTGACGTTGACGCCCAGCGCCCTGGCTTCCCGCGCGGATACATAGCCGGCGTTGTAGGCGACCTGAGGGTCGCGTGAGGCCTCACACTGGGCGGCCGAAGCGACGTAGGTGCCATCCGCACAGGCGCCATTTCCGCCCGAATCGCAGTTGGCGGCGACCAACAACGGGATCCTGGAATGATCTTGTAGGTGGTTGAGCAGTTGCTGGACCTGGGTAGAGTGCCCGCCGTGATAACGGGCGCCGCCGATGTAATACTTGGCGAGGATCTCCTCACTGGTGAGGTCACCGCCACTGAATGTGTCCTTGCCGAAAAAGAACAGATTGGTGAACAACTGCCCCACCTTCTCCTCGTCAGACATCCCGGCAAGGGTGTCTTCGACCCACCGGATCTGTTCTAGGGACAGATTGTAGGGTTGTATCGACAGATCGACCAGTTTTGCCATTTTAACCTCCTCGTACGAGTCTCCTGCTCCTATTTCTTCCACGGCGGCGTGTCGGGCAGCAGCTTCTCGAACTCGGCGATCAGCCCGGCCTCGTACTCGCCCGCGTACGTTCCCTCAAAGAACCTGTGCAACGCTTCATCGTGGAACCGCTTCCAGGACTCATCCTCGGCACCCGGGTTGATGGGGTAATAGAGCGCATTCACCGCCTTGGCCGAGTCCCTGTCCCCGGGCGCGTCACCGATCAACAGGATATGGTCATCCGGATATTTGTTCTTGGCTGCATACTCGAGATGCTGCTTCTTGGTGCCCATCTCTTGTCCGGCGATCACGGTCATGTACTGGGCGATCCCGTGCTCCCCCCACTCGCGTTCCAGCGCTTCGACAGGGGTCGCCGAAACCACCATCAGATCGATCTTGCTCGCCATCACCTGCAGGCTTTCGCGCACATAAGGGAAGGGCGGCACGCCGTGCACCGTCTTTTCAATTGCCTCGTTGACGGCATTCGACCAGAGCAGCCCACGCCACAGCTCCTCATCTGGATGTCCGTTGGCGATATACGCTCTCAGCCCCGCATCGCTCAAGGGGAACCCGGCGGCGATAAACTCCTTGAGCGCATCCCCTTTGGGCACTTTTGCCCCGCGCGCGATCACCTCGGGGCGTTCGCCGACCAGATCGAATACCTTCACCAGCGCAATCCAGCGGTTCTGGCCGCGCCACCTGGAGTAAAGGTTCACAAAGTCGGCCGCCTCGCGCACATACTTGGAGATAGGCTGCATCCCCCACACCCTGATCGTGTTGGGGGTGAAGCATTCCTTATGCTTCAATTCCATGGCATCGAATGCGCAGCCATCGGAGTCGATCCCCACAAAAAAGGGGGCGCTCGGTTCGAAATCAACCAGCACTCTGGCTGCTTCCGGGATAGCACTCATAGTCATTCTCCTTATGATACCAGTCTTGGGCACAGGCCTGGATCATTCAGGTCCCCGTTCCCATGCCACTTTTTGCTCCTATCTCTTCCACGGTGGCGTGTCCGACAGCAACTTCTCGAACTCGGCGATGAGCCCGGCCTCGTACGCACCGGCATACGTGCCATCGAAGAACCTCTCCGCCGCCTCATCGTAGAACCGCTGCCAGGACCTCTCCTCGGCGCCCGGGTTGATGGGGTAATAGAGCGCACCCACCGCCTTTGCCGCGTGGCAGTCGCCTGGCGCATCGCCGATCATCAGGATGTGATCGTCCGGGTATTTGCCCTTCGCCGCGTATTCGAGGTGCTGCTGCTTCGTGCCCATGTCCTGCCCGGCCATCACGGCCATATATTGGTCCAGGCCGTGCTCCCCCCACTCCCGTTGCAGCGCATCCGAAGCTGTCGTGGAGATGACCACCAGATCTGCCCTGCCTTGCAGCTTTTGCAGGCTCTCGCGCACCAGAGGGAAAGGCGGCACGTTACGAACCGTCATCGCCACCAGCCTGTCGATCGCCTGCGTCCACTCCAGCCCGCGCCACAGATCCTCATCCGGATGCCCGGCGCCGATGTACGCCCTGAGCCCTGCTTCGCTGGGCGAGTATCCCGAGGCGAGAAACTCCTTGAGCGCCTTGCCTTCAGGCACCTTCACCCCACGCGCTTTCACCTCGGGGCGTTCAGCCAGCAGATCGAACACCTTCACCAGGGCGGGCCAGCGGTTCGCGCCGCGCCAGGTAGAGTAGAGGTTCACCCACCCTGCTGTCTCTCGCGCGTACTTGGACACTGGCTGCAGATCCCACACCCTGATCGTGCTCGGGGTAAAACACTCCTTTTGCTTCAGTTCCATGGCGTCGAACGCACATCCATCCGAATCAATCCCCACAAAGAAGGGATGCTGTGGCTTCAAGTCGATGAGCGCTTGAGCCGCTGGAGGCACTCTGGTCATTGGGGTCTCCTCCTGGCCTCACCTGGCCCAGAACTCGCGCAGCACGTGCGCGGCCATCTTGGACGTGCGGATGCGGGTAAAGATGCCCTTATGGTTCAAACCGCCAACGCGAGCGATGCTCTGCACCGCGGCAAAATCGGCAAAGTTCCACACCTGCATGCCGGCCACAAACTCCCGGGCTTCGGCCACCTCGAGGTGGAAGCGGATATACTCAGCCTGGTACTCTTCCGTCCACATGACGTCGGGCTTGCCGTGGTAACCGGCGATGGTGTCCGCGCCGAACTCGGTCATGATAACCGGCTTGTGGAATCGATCCCAGACTTGATCCAGTTCCTTTTCGAGCATTTGTCGCGCAGTGTCCAGTTGGCCGCCGAGTGTGTACCATCCCCAGTAGCGGTTCATGCAGATGACGTCGCACTCTTCCATCCAGTTCTGTGGGCCGCCCATCACCGTCACGATCGTTACCAGGCGCGTCGGATCCAGCTCGCGCGCGCGGGCCATCTCCGCATCCAGGAATTCCTTGCCGGCCATGTTCGCCGCTTCCGCCTCCGGATTGCTCTCGCCTAGAGCACCCACTCCAAAATTCTTGGGCATCGGCTCGTTGGCCACACACCACATGACCACGGACGGATGGTTCTTGTCGCGGGCGATCATCTCCTCGATCTGCTGCAGGCACATGCGCAGCCGCTCGGGCTGATTGGCTTCATCGCCCATCTGCAGGCTGACGGCCGGGATCTCGTCGATGATCAGGAACCCCTCCCGGTCGGCCATCTGCATCTCTTCTTCGCTGTAGGGATAGTGCGAGGTGCGGTAGCTGTTAGCCCCCGTCCAGCGCATGAGATGGTAATCCTTGACCACCAGCGGCAGGTTCAAGCCCTTTCCGCTGGCAATGAAATCCTCGTGCCGGCCATAGCCGTCCATCCTGACCGGCTGGCCGT
Organism: Anaerolineae bacterium; assembly: GCA_016929795.1. Next base: position 10,093 of record JAFGIA010000155.1, on the reverse strand, counting down.
TGAGCAGGATATGGGGCCCGTCCACGGCGATGGTGCGGATGCCGACCTTGAGGCTGTATTGATCCTCGTCGGCGTTGACGGTCAGGTCGTAGAGATAGGGGTCCTTGTCCGACCAGAGGTGGGCGTTGGGCACGGTCAGATCTGCCTCGGCTACGCCATCCTCGAACACCAGGTCGGCCTGGTAGGTCGCACCGTCGCCCTTGAGTTCCACAGAACCCTGTCCCGTCACCGCGTCGTTCAGCTTGACCTTCACCCTTACGACCCCATCCGCGCCGTCGATCTCAGTGACGACGGTGATGTCCTCGATGTAGGTCTGGGGCACACTGTAGAGCACCACCGGCCGGTGGATGCCGGAAAAGGGGTAAAAGTCGTAGGTCGTTGCCGGCGTGCTGGCGAACATGCTCATCGCCGAGCCGGCGACGTTGCCGGAGGGCACACGCTCGGGCTTGAGCACGTTTTCGACGCTGATGGCGAGGACATTCTCCTCGCCCCACTTGATCTGGTCGGTGATCTCGAAAGCGAAGGGCAGATGCCCGCCTTCGTGCGTGCCGACCTTGAACCCATTGAGGTAGACGGTCCCCAAGTAGACGGCCGAGCCGACGCGGATGAAGACGCGCTCGCCCTTCCAGCCCGATGGGACATAGATCGTTCTGGCATACCAGGCCAGATCCAGGTAGCCAAAGAGGTCCTCGTACTGCTCGTTCCAGCTTCCGGGGACGGCCATGGGGCGCGGCTCGGCCAGGCCCAGGGCCCAGCCGTTGGCTTCCCCCACCCAACCAGGGTCGGTCTGGAAATCCCAGATGCCAGAGAGGTCGAGCTTGTTGCGGACTGCATTTTGAATCGGGTAAAGCACGATTAATTACCTCCAATTTCCGGGCGCAGACCCGAGTACCCTCGGGCGGATGCGCCGCACACATGCGCTGGGGCGGGAGACCCACCGGTCCGGCATATCTCCCGCCCCTCATAGATCAGACTTTGCGAGCAGCAGCGATCCTCGCCCTGGCCCGTTCCACGTCCTTCGGATAGGGTTTGTAGAACAGGAACCAGAAGACGGCGTTGATCGCGTACAGCACTGAGACCAGCCAGAGCATGACGCTTTGCAGGCTGCCCAAAGCCTCCACCAACGGCCCGATCAACAACAGCAACGTGGCCGTGATTGCACCCTGGACGAAAGAGAAAAGCAGGGCGAAGGCGGTGGCCGCGTACTTGGGCTCCACCACTGCGCCGACCATGGGCAGGACACAGCCGGAGAAGCCGATGGAGCCGACGAGCCCGGCCAGGAAGACGACGATCCACACCATAGGACCGCGGCCCCAGTCGATCTGCATCATCAGGTACGTCATCACCGCAAAAGCCACCAGGTAGAGCTGCATCAGGATGATGCGGCCCCTGGCCGCATACCGCTGCGTGAACCAGTCGCCGAGCTTGCCGCCGACAAAGCCGCCGATGGCAAAGCCGGCGAAAAAACCGTATTCAGGATGGCTGCGTCCGGCGTGGTCCACCCGCGCACCTGCACAAAGTAGGTGACAAAGAAGGCAAACAGCACCAGCGAGGTGACAAAGAGTAGTTGGACCGCCAGCAGGAGGATGGTGGGGATCTTGAGGATGGTGCCGACATCCTTGAGCTGGAATGTGCCCGATTCCGGATCGAGCTCCGACGCAGCGCTCTTGGGGGGTTCCTGTACAAAGAGCACGATCAGGATGCCGCTCAGGAGGCTGATGGCACCCATGCCGTACAGGCCGTAGCGCCAGCCATCCTCGATGTTGGCCAGCTGGCCAATCAGCGGCGTAATGACCAGGCCGCTGGCAACGGCGATGGTGCGAATGGCACCGTAAGCCGCGCCGCGCTCATCGTCCTCGAACATGTCCACCAACAGGCCGTTCATGATCGGCTCGGAGGCCACGGTCCCGATGACGGCGATCGAGTAGAGGATCAGCAATTGGGTATAGTCCTGCGCCAGGCCGGCGGCCGCCATCCAGAGGCCCCAGATGCCGGTGACAAAGACGAGGACTCTCTTGCGGCCCAGCTTGTCGGCCACCATGGACCACAGTGTGCCAAAGAGCATGCGGGCGTACCTGCTGATGCTGGACATGACGCCCAGGGCGCCAAGTTGCAGGTTCAGGGCTTCCATAATCACGGGGAAGAGCGTGTTGATCAGCCCACCTTCCGCGTTGTCACTCATGGTGGCAACCGACAGGGCAGCGATGCCTCCCCACCGCTTCTTCTTGTACTCCGCGGACAGGCGCGGAGCTGCCTGTTCTGGCATGCCTACTTCTGCTGTCATTAGTCATCCTCCTTATGATAGACTTGTGATTGGGCGGAATCCCAGCATGCCTGGGACGGGCATCCGCCGCGAGCTCCCTTCAGATCTTGGAAACGGTACCCGAGTCGTCTGCCCAGAAAACCCGAGTACTCTTGTCTAGACCTCCTCCCGGAGTGGCTTCCGCAAAAAGTCATCCACGATCAGCGCTGCCGCGCCCAAAGTGCATGCATCCCGCATGTGGGTGGCGTACACGATGGCTGGGGGCGCTACCCCTCGCCGCGCCAGATACTCGCCGACGGCCGCCGGCACGTCCAGCTCGGAGATCTTGACCAGGGCCCGCATCCGGTCCAGAAAGGTCTCGGGCAGGGCCGCACTGGCCCAGCCAATGACCACCATCTCCGGGTCAAAGAGGCGCACCAGGTTGGTGATCCCCACAGCATGGCTGTCGTTGACCTGGCGGACGACATCCAGCGCCAGCCGATCGCCCTCCAGGGCAGCCTGGTGGATGGCCCGATGATCGAGCGGCGCCCCACCCTCTGCGGCATAGGCCTGGCACAGGACACTGGCTTCTCCGGCTGCCAGCCGGGGCAGGATCAGCTCGACCTCACGTCCGACATTGGCCAGCGCCTGCCAGCAGCCGCGTTGGCCGCAGGAACAGAGCGGTCCCTGCGGGTCGAGGATCATGTGACCGGCGTCTACCGCGAGCCCATGGCTGCCGCCATACGGCGCACCGTCGCAGACCACCGCCGCCTCGACACTGGGCCCCAAGTCCGTGCCCAGGCTGACATACACAAAGCTGTCCATCCCCTGCGCGCTCCCGTGCAGGGCCTCCGCCATGGCCGCGGCCCGGGCCTTGTTGTCGACGAGGACGGGCACAGAAAACTTCTCCTCCCAAATCCGTTTGAGGGACACTTCCTTCCAGCCAAGAGCTGACGAACTCACCAGGCTCTCTGGGCCTGGATCCACGATGCCAGGAACACCTACGCCGATCCCGAGCAAAGCACTGCAACATTCTCGGGCCTGCTCCAGGCCATCGGCGATCAGCGCCTCCGCCTGGGCGAGGACGACCTCTTTGCTGCTGCCGACGGCCCTCAGGACGGCATGGCGCCACAGCACTTCTCCGCACACGTCGGACAGCACCACGGCGGCGTAGTTGGTGCTGATCTCCAGACCGATGGCGCAGCCGGCTCTGGGGTCCAGCTCCAAGAGCTGGCCCGGCCGGCCGGGACCATTCCGGTCCTGGCCGGCCCGCCGGATCAGACCCAGATCTAGGAGCTCCCGGGAGATGGCCGTGACGGTCGCCTTGGTCAGGCCGCTGCGCTCCGCCAGCATAGCCCTGGACAGGGGCCCATGCCACCAAAGGTCGCGCAGCACAACCGAGGTATTGTAATGACGCGCTTCTTTCTGTTGGGAGTACGGTGTCTTTGATACTCCCATGTCTTTTGTTGGTACGATCACCCGAACACTCTCCCCCTATGCCGAGCTCGGAATTCTCCGCGTTACGGCGCAACGTTCACGAGTCAGACCGCCTTTACCATCCTTGATCTGCACGATGCTGTCGGGCATAATAAGATGCCCCGCATCTGACTGGTCGATGGCCTCACCTCCTTCCCCGTCTCACTCGTGAGCCTGGCCGCTTCATCTCAAGCAGGCCCTGCACGACAAACAACAACGGCGCCGGCTAACGTGGCGTGAGCCAACGCGCCGGCGCGCAAGTCTGTGTGAAACGCGGTGCAGATCGCTGCCGGAAAACCGGGCAACAAACCCATCTTGCATCGCACTATGTCACTGAGCAGCGTGGGGTTGGATGGCGGGGGATACTCGCGTACGCCCAACAGAGCACTTCTGTGGGCGCCCAGGTCCTTGTTAAGGCTGAGCGTACGTCTCCCTGACACGGTACTCCAAATAGTTCGTTTAGTGAACTAATTATATCAGGAACCCAAGCCCTTGTCAAGAGGCCAAATGTTAAAATTCCGGGCGGGTTCGATGGCGCAGGCTCGGGGGCTCGGCGTGATACAGGAGGATAGACAGGCAAGGCCCCTCGTTCGTCTGAGGAGCCTTGCAGCGCGCCCATCCGTTTCGGACCGCTATTCTATCATGTATAGCTCCACCCGGTTGCCCAGCACGATCCCAGCCTGTTCTGCCCCCAGGGCCTGCCACTCAGGGTCAGCCAACGCCTTCTCAATGGTGTCCAGATAGGCTCCCTGGCTGCTCCAGTCACGCTCAATCACGCGCGTGTTTGCGTTCTCCGCGCCGATGAAGGCGCGATACCGCCGGGAGGGCGGGAAACCCAACCGCGCTTCGACGATTTCGTAGCGCTTCTCGATCGTGATCTTTTTCGCCCACTTGGTGCGATCCACCTCCTGGATCAGTCGTTCCATAATCCTCACGAGTCATCCTCCCTTCTCGGCACTACTTGCCCTTGGCCAACATATCCTTGTGCACCTCGACGATCATCTCGGCAGCAGCCTTGAATGTGACCTTTCGCGTGTTGATGATCAGGTCAAAGAGCGCCGGCTCATGGGCGTCGAGGTCAAAGTAGCGCTGGATCCAGTCGACATCGGTGATGTCCCGTTCCTTGACCAGCCGCTCCGCCTCCTCAGCCGAACACCCTTCCCACTCACACCGGCGCTTGATCCGCAACTCCTGGGGCGCCACGATGCGCACATGGAGCACATCGGGTTTGTCTTGCAGGGCAGCCATGCCACCGCGACCTACGATCACCACGTTACCCTTTTTGTAGCCGGCCTCGATCAGATCCCGGAGGTGCGCCACCGTGATCCCCTGGCGGGCATCAGATCGAGCCTGGAAGGTCCAACCGCTGGGATCGGTCTGAGGGTTGGGAAAGTTGCCGAACCAGCGCTCCAGCAGGCCCCTCGGCGCGAACTTGAGTGACGCAGCCCGGTCGATCATCTCGGCCGACATCCCCAGATCGTGGCCGAGCTGGGCCATCGTATTCTTGTCAAAGCGCTCGTAGCCCAATCGCTCGCACACCAGCCGTGCGATCTCGTCGCCCCCACTTCCAGACTGCCTAGAGAGCGTAATCACACCCATGTAGCATCTCCTTTCTTCGGAATCGTTTTGTCGTTTGGCCCCCTTGTGGGGCACTGGAAGAAGTATACCATGTGCCGCGCTTCATAGGCGCTTCAGGAAACTCTGCGCGCCAGATCCATGCCTCGGCGGGGATTCTCGCAGAGTTGCCCAGTGGGGACGAAGGGGGAGTGCCCCGGCACCGTGGCTGTGTCGCGAGACGGGCCGCAGAAGATTGGGTGGTCAGTCGAAAGAATTCTCTATCTCGGCCAGCAAAGAGGCCAATTCAAGGTCCTCCGGCCGCTCCGGGATCAGCTCCGAGACATCGGGCAGCGGCGGTGGGTCGGGCAGCGTCTCACCGATCAGCTCCTGACCCCGCCTCCGATACGCCTCAACACCCGTCTCGGCATGCTGCGACCGGTAGAAATCGGCCGCGGCAGCCCGCGTCTTGTCGTCCTGAGTGAGCCGCCACAGCTCATAGTTCAGGGCTGCCTTCCGCTGGGGAGCGGCCTCGCGGAGCAACAAGGCACGAAATTCTGCGGCCGCCTCCGTCCCGGTCATCTCGCCCAACGCATGGCGCAGACGGAGCCCCAGCACCCGGGCGTCAAAGCGTATGTCCTCACCGGCGAGGCGCTCGCCTGGCACGCTGGCGATCCTGGTCAGCGCCTCGCCGTACAAATCGCGCGCCTCGCCGGCGCGGCCTAACGCCAGCAGCAGCCGCGCCAGACGGACCAGCATGCCGGAGAGATAGCTGGGAATGCCCAGGCGCAGCCCAAAGTCGATCGCCTTCCGGTACAGGTTCTCCGCCAGATCTAGCTGGCCGAGGTTTTCAATCACCGACCCCAGACCGGCGACATTCAGACAGGCCGTCCAGCGGTCGCCGATCTCCCACGCGTTGCGCAGGCTGCGCTCGTACCCGGACCGTGCCCGCACATAGTCCCCGCGCTTTGCCAGGACCAGGGCAATGTTCGAGGTTGCCCAGGAAAGAGCCTGGCGGTCATCGATCTCCCGGGCCAGTACGCCTGCTCGTTGGTACCAATGCACCGCCTCCCCGAACCAATGCTCCGAAGATCGGACGTTTCCCAGGGTGATCGAGGCACGAGCAATGGTCTGCTTGTAGTCCAGTGGTTCGGCGATCAGGATCGATTCCAGGCAGCAGCCTGCGGACCGTTCCCAGTCCCCCTGGCTCCAGTAGACCATGCCCATGGTTTCCAGGGCTTCACAGATGCCACTCTGGTCGTCGATCCCGGTGGCGATTTGAAGCTGCCGCTCCAACACGGCGAGCGCCTCGGACAGCTCGCCGCGAAACCAGTGGATCTGCCCCATCGTCCACAGCGCGCTGACCACACCGCGCCCGTCCCCCACCGCCTGGAACCGCTCCTCGGCCCGCGCCAACTCGCCCAATGCCTCGTCATAGTACCCGAGCAGGCGCAGCACGTCGGCCAACGCACATTGGGCCTGTGCCTGCAAGCGGGCATCGCCAAAAGCCTCGGCGGCCGCTACCGCTTGCTGGATGATGGTCCGCGCCCGGACCCAGCGCCCGGTCACTCGCCAGACCTGGGCCAGCGCCAGCATGGTCTCGCACTTTTCCCGTTCCGATAGGCTGATTCCGAGCTCTCCTTCCAGCAGGTGAGAGTAGAGGCGCACAGCCTCGTCGTTGGCGTAGATAGCTTGGGCCGCGGCGGCCGCCCGGCGATAGAACCGGATGGCAGGCTGCACCTGGCCAGCCTGCTCATAGTGGGCCGCGATCTGGCCGCTGAAACCATCCAGGTCCTCATCGTGGATCTCTTCGAGGGCCCGGGCGACGCGCAGGTGTAAGGCACGCCGCCGGGCCGGGCCGATCTCGTCGTACGCCACCGCCCGAATCCCATCGTGGCTGAAATCGTAGGCATTGATACCCTGTGCGCGCACAAGGTGGCGCTGCCAGAGCTCATCCAAGCCCTGCACCACTTTCGCCTCGTCTTGGTCGCTGGACCTGACGAGGGCGTCGAAGCTGAACTGACGACCGAGCACTGCCGCAGCCTGCGCGACTGTCTGGGCGGCCGGCGAGAGCATCGCCAAACGCCACTGAACCATCGCACGCACCCTGGGCGGCAGCATAGACGAGTGAGCCGAGGGCCCAAGGTCTCCCTCGCCCTGTCCGCGCCCCTGTGTGTCTCCTTGTTGTCCTGTCCCTCCATGCGTCATCCCGGCCCGAACCATCTCTACGATGAACAACGGATTTCCTTCCGAATCATGGTAGATCTGGGCCGCTTCCGCGGCTGCGAGCTCCCTGCCCGCAGCCTCTGTGGCCAGAATTGTGGTCTCGGCCGCGTCGAGCGGCGACAGAGGGACCTCGCTCAGCAAGCCAGAGCGCACCAGCTCCAGCCGGAAAGCGGTTAGTGGGTGGTCTTGGCCGACTTCGTGCTGTCGTATCGCACTCACGACCAGCAGTGGCGCGCAGAGATCGAAACGGAGCAAGTAACCAAGCCAGTCTAGCGTCTCGCGGTCGACCCACTGCAGGTCGTCCAAGAACAACAGCAGGGGGACCTGGCCGCTTGAGGCAGTAGGAGACGACAGATTCTTTCGAGAACCTTCATCGCTGAGTGTGCCGGCATGGCCGATTGGCCGCGACCGGCCTCTGCCCGGGGTAGATCCGAGCAAAGCGCGCGCCAGTGCTTCGAAGAGACGGGTGCGCTGCCAGGCCTCGGTAAGCGGGCCAGCAGGCGTGAGGTGCGGGCGTTCAGCCAGGAGGGCAGGGACAATGCGCGCGACTTCCACCAACCAGGCGTCTTCCAGGGACGCCAGGCGCGCGTGGAGGGATGCCTCGTTCAACCATTCGGCGACCGGCGCGTAGGGCAGAGCCGCGCTACCCGCAGCGCAGTGCGCCGCCGCGGCGGCGAACCCCTGCCGGACGACCCAGGCATACAACTCTTCCGCCAGATGCGTCTTTCCGATGCCGGCCTCTCCGGTGAGTAGAAGCATCTGCGGACTGCCTGCCGCAGCGGCACGCCAGGCAGCAACCAGGCGTGCCCACTCGGCCTTTCGTCCGGCCAGGGGGCGATCGGCCGGCCCTGTTTCCGGCGAAGGCCCTGGTGCCGCAGTCCCAGGGCGGTCATCTGTGCTGATCAAGTGCTGATAGATGTTCTGGGTCGTGCGCGCCGGTGCTATCCCGAACTCTCGCTGCAGCATCCTGACACAGGTGTCATAGATCCGTGAGGCATCCGCCCGCGACCCCAACGCCAGATGAAGGTGCATCAAGTGGCGATAGGCTGGCTCGTGCAGCGGGTCATGCTCCAACAAGCGTTGCGCGTACGGGAGGGCTGTGGCGTACTGGCGTTGTTCCTCCAGCAGAAGAACCAGTCGCTCAAGAGCGTTGCCGTACGCCTGATGGGTTCTCTCGCGCAGGGGAAGAATCCAATCATCGTAACAATCGGGCAGCAGCTCACCCGTGTATGCGGCGATGGCGGCAGCGAACGCATCGGCAGCCGCGGCAACCTGGCCCCGTGCCTGCGCCGCAACCGCCTGCGCCACGGCTGCCTCGAACTCGGCCATATCCAGCTTCAAGAGTGCGTCCGAGCGCCATTGGATCGTGCTGGACGTGACGCTCAATATGCAGTCCGCATCTGGCAGAACACGGCGAAGCCGGGTCAGCAGTGTGCGGAGATTCTTGCGGGCCTGCTGATCTGTGGAGTCGGGCCAGAAGAGGAAAGCGAGTTGCTGCCGCGAAATCGGGGTCGCGCGATGCAACACGAGATACGCCAGCAACTGCTGTAGGCGCGGCTGGTCAAAGCCTGCGACAGGTTGGTTGTCCTGAAGCAGGCGAAACAGGCCGAACAGGTACAGATGCAAGCGTGCGGCTGGCATCCATTCGCCTCCATCCTTGGTCTCGGCGCCCGATTCTCTGGAGCGCCGACGATGTCCATTATAGCATGGGCACCATGGGAGGTCAATGCGCCCGTGATGGGCAGCAACTCGGCACAATGCGTGTTTTGTGTTCGAGGGAAAGCGTGGTACACTACACGGACCTGAGGGGATCTGCACAAATTCGCAACCAAGGAAAGGAACCCTCTGCATGCACGGATTGGACTGGATGTTCTCTGCGGTGTTGGCGCTGGTTTTTCTGATCACGGGCGTCACCAAGGCGTTTCGCTACGAGCAGGCCAGAAAGTCGTTCCCATGGGTCCAGGACGTGCCCCATGCCCTGGTCCAGGTCGTCGGCATCGCCGAGATCCTGGGCGCGGTTGCGCTGATCGTGCCAGCGGCTACAGGGTTCTACGGGTGGCTTACGCCCGCTGCCGCTGTCGCGCTCGGACTGCTCATGCTTCTGGCTGCCGGATTTCACGTGGGGCGGCACGAGGGGCCGGAAGCTGGCGTGAGTGTCATTCTACTGCTGCTGCTGGCCTTTGTGGCGTATGTCCGCTGGCCGCTTGTACCGTGACATTCCGGCTTCCGTTTGTCGTCCTGTTTGTGCAGGTAAGCCACAATGTCCCGCGTCCCTTGCCATTCCTGTTCGAGGATAAAGGGCGGAGCGGCCTGGCCGGTGCTGTCGAGCGAGAGGAGCGTGTTTTCCTCTGGCTGCCAACCCCAACTGACAACCAGTGGCTCCAGCAGGTGCTGCACCTCGCGCCGGGCATACAGAAACCCCGCCCCCTTGGGGCTGCACAGCCACTTGTGGCAGTGTACACAACCCCATAAGCTGCTGTCTCATCACCCGGCTTCTGGTTCCCGGCACGAAACAGACAGGGGCTAATGGCTGATGTCGATCCCTTCGGAGACAATGGACCGATAGAGGGGAAAGCGATAGCGGGATAGCTGATC